>CAJMRJ010000012.1:0-21102 GCA_905215865.1 uncultured bacterium
TCCATCTTGGCTTTATTATTTTCTAGACCTTTGTATTGCTGCCGCGCTTCTTTATGGGCCCGGTTCTGTTGCTTTCCGTTTTGCCGGATTTAGTCTGGAAGCATCAATTTGTCTTGCTCCGAGTTTCTCACTTTCGGTGTTTGTTGTTGTTGGCATTTTGCTTGGGCTTGCCGGTATTAATGTTAGTAACGTTAAGTTTCTTCTGATATATCTACTCGTTACCCTGGTTTTACTTATTGTTTCCGGTGTATTTTCGCGACTTTGCGAAAGAAATCGACTGCCACATGTGCAGCATGACTCTCAAAACGGGCCAACTTTCTCTCTTATTGCGCTTTATTTGCTCATCGCAGCAATATTTGTCACGGTGCTCTTCATACTTCCGATCGATGGTCCTTACTCTTTTTCAACGTCAAATGATTCGAGCGCTCATCTAGATTTCATTAGGGTATTTGTCGAATCTGGTACCTATTCGACTCTGCATGTGTCACAAGATGTAAATCTTGTACCGCTTTCCGGATTTTATCCTGCGGCTTACCATGTCTTTTGTGCAGCTCTTACCGCGTTACCTGGTTGCACGGTTACTATGGCATCTAACATTGCTGTTGTTTTAATTTGTGGAGCGGTTTATCCCCTTGGATCACTTCTAGTCTGTTCTCGTCTTTTTGGTTCTAGAGCCCTTGAGACACGTGTGGGGGCCCTTGCTTGTGTCGGAAACGTTGGTTTTCCGTGGGCCTTTTTGGTTTGGGGCCAGCTCGCTTCAAACTTGCTGGCTTTTGCTTTGGTTCCTGCATTTGTTTTTCTATTTTGGGAACTTCTTTTCCCTCTCGAGAAGCGGTCCTTTGTCAAGGTGTTCGTCTCATTATCTGTTGTGTTTTTTGCTATGGCGATTGCTCAACCAAATGCTGTATTTACGGGCGGAATTTTCTGTATTCCAATCATTTTTTGTTTTGTTCGTGACCGGATTTTAGTTATGAATCCAAGCCTTCGCAAATCGCATTTCTCTAGATCCCTCTTATCTTTTCTGCTAGTAGTTAGTTTAGTTCTTGCTATCTGGACGCTTCTGTATCTATCTCCTTTCTTGAGCGGCATAGTTCATTTCAATTGGTCCAATGATGCATCTCTGGGTCAAGCCTTCGTTTCCGCTCTTGAACTCAAGTATGGTGGAATGTTTGAAATTCAGTATCTAGTCGCTCCGCTTCTGCTCCTGGGATTCTTTCTTTCCTTTACGCGTTCTTCGGTTAAATACGTCAGCTGGCTCTATCTTATTTGTACGTTACTTTTTATTGCTTCGTATACTAAGAACTTCCCGCTTCAAAGCTATTTTTCCGGTTTTTGGTACACGGATTATTATCGAGTGGGTGCTATGGCAGCGATGTGTTCAACGCCGCTTCTCTGTGTTGCCTATTCTGCCATCGCGCGTGCTTTCATTCGTCTAGTCCAACGTTATGCGCGTGTCCTTCGTGTCTCGTTTTGTTTTGCCGGATTGCTTGTTTTCCTTTATTTTCTTTTGTTGCCTAGTTTCCAGCTGGCAGACGGTTCTTGGTTTGATACGCCTTTTGGCTCTATTAAAAGCAACGTAGAGCGAACCTATTCAATGAATAACCTTGAGGGAATTGATGCTGAAGAGTGGGATTTTATTGGCAAATGCATTCCCATCGTTAAAGACGATGTAGTTATTAATTTGCCTTTTGATGGAAGCGGTATGTTGTACGGATCAGCTGGTATGAATGTGCTTTATAGAAACATAAAAGTTAATCCTAGCAACCAATCTGATAAGCCTATCCGCATGGGTTTGTGTAATTTCGCGTCAGACGAGCGTGTTTCGGACTGTGTCCGAAATCTGAACGCTAAGTACGTTCTCATGCTTGATAGTAATTCTCCCTCGGGCTCCATCATTCCGTATGTGCCTCATGATAGAAAAGATTGGTCGGGAATTTTTGATATTACCGAGAACACTCCTGGTTTTGAACTCGTTCTTAGCCAGGGTGACATGTGTTTGTATAAGATAGACGTTAATGACTTGGTTTCATGACCCGTTCTGGAGTACTGAATGACTGATATTAAAATTGCCGTAGCTTGTCATAAACCTTCCGAGCTTCCGCATAACCCCCTTTATGTTCCCGTTCAGGTTGGGTCTGCTATCGCGCCCCGGCGTATGGAGGGCATTGCTCATGATGATGAGGGCGAAAATATTTCCGCTAAGAATGGGTCGTACTGTGAGTTAACTGCTCAGTATTGGGCCTGGAAAAATCTTGACGCCGACTATCTTGGTCTTTGCCACTATCGGCGTTTCCTAACTTTTTCTGATGGAGATTTCGAGTTCACTAAGCGCAATCAAGTTGAAGCGGGTTTTCTCGATTCATTCAACATGGACCGCTTTGGCCTTGAAGATTCGAGCGAAATGTCCTCGGTGATCGAGCAGTATGATTGCGTGGTTGGTCTGCTTGAAGATGTTAGCGGTCTTTCAACTCCTAAAGGAAAACAGAAAACGGTTTATAAGCACTGGGCTGCCCATGATCGAGACTTGATTAACGTCAACGATCTTGACCAGATGATCAAGATCGTTGACGAGTTTTATCCCGAGTATTCAGACGACCTTCATTTGTACCTCGAAGATAAGTGGTTCCTTGGTTATAACTGTTTTGTTATGAAGAAGGACCTATTCAATAAGATGTGCCATTTTGAGTTCGATGTTCTTTCGAGGCTTGAGGCACTTGTCGATTTGTCTCATTACAACCAGATGCGTTCGAGGATCTTTGGCTTTATGGCCGAGATTCTCTACAGTGTGTTCATTTTTCACATTGAAAAGAACGGTGCACATGTTAAGCATGTCCCACTTGTTTACTTCAATGTTACTGAACCGCTTGATAGTCTTCGCCTGAAGCCTATCGAAAACGCAATCCCAATTGTTTTTAACGCCGTTGAACGTGATTTTGACGCATCGATAATCGATGTTACGCTTAGGTCTTTCATAAAGGCCAACTCGGGCTCCGCTGTTCTGTATGACTTAATTGTTTTGGGTCGTGAACTTTCTGCTTTCGTTAAAGCTGAAATTAATCGTACCTGTGAAGTCGCTGATAATTTTAGTGTTCGTTTTATCGACTTGGATCAGATTGATTATGGCCTTTTCGATCGAGTCGGATATGTTAAGGCAAAGTTAAATGACGTAAAATTCCGTCAGTCGATCGACCCCGAGATTCTGCTTCCCTGGCTTTTGCCTGACTATCATCGAGTTATTTCTTTTGAGTGGCATACGTTGTTTTATGGCCTTACTTCAGAGTTGTGGCAGCGCTTCCGTTCCTCCGAGAAGCCCATCGTTGCGGCCGATAGCGTTATTGACCGTGCAAGAATTAATGAGCCGCTCGATCGTCTCTACAAGAGATGTCGTCATGAGCTAGGTATTCAGGATCCCTACGGTTATTTCGATACGTCTGTGATGGTTCTCGATCTTGATCAACTTCGAAATGAGGCTGATTTCGAATCTATTAAGAACCTATATCTTAAGCATAATTATCAGCTTAGGGCCAGTGAAGCGTTTAATGTTATCTATGAGGGTCGTTGCGAATCGCTTGACCTATCTTGGGCATATCCCGTCGATGCCGATTATTGGAGAAAGGGTTTAGCGCCTGCGGCTCCTCTGAGCCTATTCCGTAAGTTTAAAGAGGTTGCGAATCCATCCATTGTGCAATATGACCCGCTAGTTTTTTCAAATCCCGAGCCTAGTTCTGTTACTGCTGATTTTTGGCGTATCGCTAGAGAGGGTTCCTTTTATGAAGTTCTTCTTAGCAATATGGTCTCATATCGAATTCACAAAGATGCTGAGCAGAAGTCTGGTCTGAGGAAGGCGATTGCCGAAAAGCTCCCCGTTGGGTCTGATAAGAGGCAGGTCGCTGCAAATATCGCTGGTTCTGCTTTATCTATCCTTTATCCTTCAGGTTCCAAGCGTCGTGAGAGGATAGAGCAAACTTGGACGGAGGACGAGTATAAATCCCGTCTTCTTAAACATCTCAAATAGTAATAGGTGCCTTAATGGAGCAACTAATGTCTGGCTTTAAGCTATCTAATATCGTTTTGCGCGTCGATAGGCATGCGGCTGATCATCCCGAGATTTACTATCGCGTTATTTCTGGTGAGGCTGTTTATTCTGAGAGTTCATCTGCTCTGCGAATTAAAGGGGACGTGGACTTTCTCACATATGTAAATGCCTGCTCTGTATGCAAATGGCGTCAATATGCTCAGATTAACAATTTAAAGTTATCGCTTACTCTCAAGGGTTCTGGTCGCGTTGTTCTTCGCGGTGTTCCTGTTGACTCTAATGAGCCTAAAATCCTTTCGTATCATTCGTTTGATTTTGAGGATATCTCTGATTTTTCTGTTCCCGTTGATGTGGATAAGTTTGACCTAGTCGGATTCTCAATTATTTCTGAGGGGGCTTCGACTGTTGATGTCTTTGCGGGTTCTTTCTCGACCTGCGTTGATGCATCGGCTGTCAATGACGTTCGCATTGCCCTTTGCACTACTACATTCAAAAATGAGAAGTACATCATCCCCAACATTTCCCTTGTTAAAAATGGCATTGCTGCTGAGGGTGCTCCGTTTGCCGACAATTTTCACATGTTTGTCGTCGACAATGGGCGTTCGCTCGACGTTGACGCTCTTTCCGATGATGTCGTGACCGTGCTCCCTAACCCCAACACGGGTGGTTCCGGAGGCTTCGCCCGTGGCATGATGGCTGCGACCGAGCATTCCGGTGAGTTTACTCATGTCATTGTTATGGATGACGACGTGTCCATCATGCCTGAGAGCCTTATTCGTACATTCAATCTGCTATCGCTTGCTCGAGGAAAGTATAAGGATGCCTTCATCAATGGTGCCATGCTTTCACTTGAGGACCCTATAAGGCAGTTTGAAGACGTTTCGCATGTTGTTGATACAGCTGTTTATGCTCGCCTTAAACAGGACCTTGATGTATCTAAGCTTTCAGATATCCTTTTAAATGAGCGTCAGGATATCGAGGTCTCTAAGGCTTATGGCGCATGGTGGTATAGCTGTATTCCCGTTGAGGCGATCTTGAAGAACGGCTTGCCTGTTCCGTTCTTTATCCGTTGCGATGATGTTGAGTTTGGCATGCGCAACAACCCCGTTTACATGACCATGGATGGCATCTGCGTGTGGCACGCCAGCTTTGAGGGCCGTTTTAGGGCTTCTGTAGATTGTTATCAGTACACGCGCAATTTTCTTGCCATGATTGCTATGGATGATTGTGCTAAAGAGGGCTGGGCAATCATGCGTGCCAAACGAAATGTTCGTATGAATCTTCGTGACTACGATTATGCGGCCGCAGAACTTACGCTTGATGGTATTGATGATTATCTTAAGGGTCCCGAGTATCTGGAGAACCTTGATGGTTCGGCTTTGATGATGTCTAATGGCAAGCGCAATGAGAAGCTTGTTCCTGTTGAGGAACTTGATGGTGACCTGCTTTCCCGCGCCGGTATTAACGACGAAGTCCTTTGTGGTAAGCAGATACTTCCTGACGATGGTCGCAGGGCGCTCTTCATGAAGTACTTCCGTACCCTTCCTTATGACAAGCACTATGCTCCGTTCTTGCTTTCCGAAAAGCCAGGCTATGTTGTTAAGCATGGCTCTGCCGTTATTGAGGGTAGTTCAATGGGACATAAGACCGTTGTGTTCCTTGATCCTAATCGCACGAAAGGTGCTGTGCGCCATCTTGACATGGACCGATTCCATGCGATTCGAAAGCGCGAGCGACAACTTATGGCTCGCTATCGAAAAGAAGGCGGGGCTGTTCGTAAAGCTTGGAAAGATGCACGGCCATATCTCACTTCGCGTGAGTTTTGGACTGAATATTTGGGACTTTAACGTTAAGGGGTCTGTCGAAATGCCGACAGACCCCTTTTTAGTCCTGTTCCTTTAGAAGATAGGGTAGAGCGAGTACTAGCGGTGCGGTGAATGTAGCCGGTATCGTGTACCAATACAACGCAATTGGTCCTACGATAAATGAGATGAAAAGGATTCCCCAAATTAATATAGCCAAGAACAACGCACCGTTTCTCTTCCATATTGCGTAGGTGAATGTGCTAAACGGGATTGCGAAGGTATAGAGCCCGTAGCTTGAAATGGGCAGTATGCGGGATTGGATATTATCGAGTTTATTCGCAATGCGGGTGATCAAATTTGAGGGCTCGTCTGGTACGGGGAAGAACTGCTCGATTGCTTCACTCTTTTCGGTGAGAATGTCCATGTGGGTCCACAGGGCCATTTGCTCTTTTGAGTCGAGAACGTGCAGATCTCTGTTGTAGTCGATTGTCGTGTTGAGTGACATCCAAGCGCCCGATAAGCTTTCAAAGGCTTCGAGGTAGCTGAGCGGGTATTTACTTGCTAGCCTTATCCATGTTTTGTAAAAGGGCTTTTTTGATGCTTCCAAAATCCAGCAGCCGTTGGCCTCGTCCGATCGATGGGGATTGTAAACATTAACAGCCGATTCGATATCGAAACACTGTGATAGCTCATGCACGTCTTCTTTAGTGAGCGCATCCGGGTGATCTTTATAAGTACGTACTATTTGCTGCACCGGTATTGAGTACATTTCGTGCGTTTTTGATTGGATTGGTTGAAGATGTTTATTTATTGCAGGGTTTAAGACGCCTAAAACCAGGGCTGCAGGGATGATGCCTGCAGCAATCGTTAAAGTCGCGTTCTTTTTGCCTTGCCTACACAGAATCACTAACCCCGTTAGTAGCATAAAGGGCACGATAAGATACATCATGGTTCGTTTGGATGCGATGCAAAAGAATGCAACCGCGATAAACGCAATGCTGTGTTTTGGTTTTTCTAGCCAAGTTCCTCGCGTGCGAATTATTTCTATCATATACAAGCACGCTAAAGAAAATGACCAACCGTTGATTGCATCCTTGCTCATCGTATTGAGCGGTGCGTAGATAACGCGTGCGAACATATAAAAAAAGAGGCTGCCTAGTACAAGCCAGCGAGGAGCGCCGTGTTTTCTTAGGTAGAGCAAGATGTAGGTAAAGGTGGCGGCTGTAACGAGGGCTTGGGCTAAAAGGAAAATGTAAAGTCCGATCCACTGGTCGCCTAGTATGATTCCCAATCTAATGAAAAAGCCAAATATAAGCGTGTCAAAGATAGGATGCTGAGTCCAGTATGGCGTGTATTCAAAGTACTGGAATAATTGCGCCAAAGTGTCGTCTCGCATAGCTCCCGGATAATGAAGTGTTATCCAAACGGTCCAGCTAAGCATTATGCCGACTGTGCATAAAACCCCAAATTGAAATGTACTTGTCTTCCAAATATTTCTGGTTTGTTTATTGTCCCATGCGGTAAATAGAAACCATAAGGCTATATATTCGATTAGGGCCCATATGGCAAACCATGCCGCCGTAGTGAGGTATAAGGACTGCGGTTGTCCTTTCATTGTATGAATGTTTGCGTATTTGTATCCGACTGCGCTTAAGGCAGAGATGATCATTGCCGTCAATAATGCGGCGCTATTGAACTCCTTAAGCGGTCTGATCACGCTATTTACGATTTTCTGCACGTTCATATTCCTCATAGACTTTAAGCTCCCATTGTTTGCGTTCGACTTTGGCTACTGAGTCCAGCACAAAACCTGTGGCAAGCGAGAGGCCGCATAGGAACATAAAGGCTGCAGCAAGGATGGCGGTGGGGAGGCGCGGTACCAAACCGGTCTGCGCGTATTCAGCTATAACGGGAATGCCCAGTATTAGCCCAATGATTGCGAAGATCGCCGCCGTGAGTCCAAAAAACTTAAGCGGCCTGTAGTCCTTAAAGAGCGTGCCGACCATGCTGGTGACCTTGATGCCGTCACTGACTGTGTTGAGCTTTGACACGGATCCTTCGGGGCGGTCGCGGTAGACGATGGGCACGTCTTTGATACGCCAGCGGTGGTCGACGGCGTGGATAGAAAGTTCGGTTTCGATCTGGAAGCCCTCGGAAAGCACGGGAAACGTTTTGACGAAAGGCCTGCTCATAGCTCGATAGCCCGTCATGACGTCATCAAAGCTGTATCCATAGATCCACTTGATCATGGCGCGCACCAGGTTGTTGCCAAAACCATGGAAGGCGCGCTTGTTCTCCTCAGCGTACGTGCCGTTTGAGAGACGGTCGCCTACTGTCATGTCTGCTTCGCCATTGAGGACGGGGGAGCAGAGCGCCGCTGCCGACTCTGCGGGGTAGGTATCGTCGCCGTCGACCATCAAGTAGCAGTCTGCCTCGATGTCGCGGAACATCTGGCGGCAGACATTGCCCTTGCCTTGACGGCCCTCATAGCGCACGATTGCCCCGGCGTCGCGGGCAATTCGAGCCGTTCCGTCTGCGGAGTTGTTGTCGTAGACATAGATAGCTGCTCCAGGGAGTTCGCGCCTAAAGTCCTCGACGACCTTTTTGATTGTGACTGCCTCGTTGTAGCAGGGGATAAGCACGGCAACGTTGCGGTAATCCATGGTGCTCCTCGGTCGGGTTCAAAACTCCAATAGTATAGAGTGCCGGGGTGGTCGAGTTTGTGGGTTCCTTTTATCGTCAGCGTATCGCCGCATTTTCCATGTGCGCGGGGGCTATACTTTCGAGTTGCTAACGAAACGATGTAAGGAGTTGCGTTCGTGACAGAGCAGACTCAGGTTGCGCCCAAGGCCTCGATGCCTCCATCGCACGCCAAAAATGATTTCCAAAAAGATAAATTCATTCTTGAGCAGCTGGTAACCAAGGATTTCAAACTTAAGTATCGTCGCAGCGTTCTCGGTATCGCATGGTCGGTGCTTAATCCGTTGATGATGATGGTTGTCATGGCCATCGTCTTTTCGACCATCTTTGCACAAGGTCGCAACGGTTCCATCACTCCCGATATGTACCCGTTGTACCTCATCGTCGGTAACGTCACCTTTTCTGTGATGTCCGACTCTACGACGCATGCCATGTCTTCTATCTTGGACGCTTCTTCGCTGCTTAAAAAGGTTAAGGTTCACCGCTGGGTGTTCCCGGTCCAGAAAGTCCTGTTCTCCCTTGTGAACTTTGCACTTTCGCTGGTCGCCGTTGCCCTTGTTATGATTTGGTTTCGCGTCGTTCCCAGCTGGCATCTGATTCTTTTGCCGGTCTGCTTGTTCTTTCTTATGTTGTTCTGTATGGGTCTTGGCCTTATGCTTTCGGCGCTATCAGTGTTCTTCCGCGATGTCATGCATCTTTGGAGCGTCGTTATCACCGCTTGGACGTACTTTACTCCCATTTTCTGGACCACGGATTTTATTGCGCAGATGCCGCATATTCTTCGCGTGATTGTGTACGCCAATCCTATGTATAATTATCTTACGTTTATGCGTGACATCTTTCTATTTCAGCAAAGTCCGACCCCTCTGGTATTTGGTCTTTGCGTTGTCTGGTCTTTGATTTCGCTTGCCATTGGCTATACGGTTTTCCACAAGACTGAGCATAAATTCATCCTGTATATCTAAGGAGCCTGCATGTCTGAAACTAATACCGCTGCTCCTGTCGATTACAGCAAGCAGCCCATGGCCGTCGAGGTCAAAGATGTAACGATGATCTTCAATATGGCCTCTGAGTCTCTGGGTAGCCTCAAGGAGTACTTCATTTCCTTGGCTCGCCATAAGCTTTTTTTTGAGGAGTTTCGTGCACTTAAGAACATCTCGTTTGACGTTCATCGCGGCGAGGTTGTTGGTCTGGTTGGCACCAATGGTTCTGGCAAGTCTACGATGCTCAAAATCATCGCCGGTGTCCTTGAGCCCTCTGAGGGCGAGGTTAAGGTTCATGGCAATATTGCGCCGTTGATTGAGCTTGGTGCTGGTTTTGATCCTGAGCTTTCCGCTTGCGAGAACATCTACCTCAACGGCGCTCTCCTTGGTTATACCAAGGAGTTTATTGATGCAAACTTCGATGGCATCATTGAGTTTGCTGAGCTCAAAGACTTCGTTGACATGCCGCTGAAGAATTTCTCTTCGGGTATGGTTGCGCGCATTGCCTTTGCTATCGCTACGATTACCGAGCCTGATATCCTAATCGTCGATGAGACGCTTTCTGTTGGCGATGTCTTTTTCCAGCAGAAGTGCGAGCGTCGTATTCAGCACTTTATTGAGAGTGGCGACGTCACAGTCTTATTCGTTTCTCACTCCATGGAGCAGGTTGAGCGTATTTGCCAGCGTGCCGTATGGATCGAGAAGGGCGACCTGCGTATGGATGGTCCCGTGGACGAGGTCTGCAAGGCGTACCACGACCAGTTCAAGTAGGCTATAATTTATTAGCCGTGTGTACTTGCACCCGCTTGGACGCGCGGATTTATGCTCCATTAGCTCAGTTGGATAGAGCAGGGGACTTCTAATCCCAAGGTCGACGGTTCGAATCCGCCATGGAGCACCATATGAGTATTAGAGACCCGGTAATAATGTCGGGTCTTTGCTTTTTAAGACATAAAGACATGCTATTGCTTAAACACGGCTGCGAGACATGGGGATGATGCGAAAGGCTTCATCTCTCACCCATTATTCTCTACATAATTAAAGTCTGAAGAGGTTGGCATATATAATGCTGCTAACTGAGAATTGCGCCACGAATTTCAACTCGATTGGCTGCTAGCATAAATCACGGGAGGCTATCGTGAGCTTCGCTAACGCTGCGTTGCAAATTAAGAAACTGAAGATAACCAACTTCCGTAAGTTCGAATCATATTTGATTGAATTCGATCGCCAGCTTACCGTTTTGGTCGGCGACAATGGTACGGGTAAAAGCACGCTTATCGATGCAACCAGCGTTGCGCTGGGGACGTTGTTTCTGAAAATTGAGTACGCCGAAGCTCCGGGCATAGTTCCTGGTGATTCTCGTGGAGCGGTTATCAAACAGGGCGACATGTTCGACGTTCAGTCTCAGTACCCAGTGTCGGTTGAAGCGTCGGGTATTGCGCTGGGGGAAGAGATTGGCTGGCTGCGCTCGCTGAAGAGCGCTAAGGGGCGTACTACTCAAGCCGATGCCGGACGCATGATTGAAGCCGGCAATCGCCTGCAAGAGCTTGTCGGTAAGGGCAACGAAGTCATTCTGCCCGTTCTTGCCCGCTACGGGACTGATCGGCTGTGGAAGCAAACGGCGTCAAAAGATAAAGCAACGCCCAATAGAACGCGCGGTTACGAGGGCGCTCTGCGGGCTTCTGCGAATGAAGCCCGTATGAATGCGTGGTTTAAGTCTCAGTCGATTTGGGAGTGGCAAAATAAGCGAGAGAGCGCATTATTCACCGCGGTCAAGAAGGCGCTCGCGTCTTGCTTTGATGCCGCTGTATCAACCAGGGGCGCCATGGTCGACTATGACGCCGAGCTTAACCAGCTTGTATTTACATACGCCACTGCAGACGGTGTTTATCGCCGCGATAGAATGCACTCTATGAGCGATGGTTATCGTGGAACGCTGAGCCTTTTCGCGGACATCGCGTACCGCATGGCAACGCTTAATCCGGCTTTGGGCTCTAGTGTGCTCGAGACGCCTGGCGTTGTTATGATTGATGAGATCGACCTTCATTTGCATCCCCGCTGGCAAGCGCGGATTCTTGAAGACCTTGTTCGCATATTTCCTAACGTTCAATTTATAGTTACAACGCATTCGCCTGTTGTGGTTGCATCGGTGCCCCGTGGTAACATTCGCATTCTTGGTGAGGACACTGCAACGGTGCCTGCTATGGAGACGCGTGGACGCGATGCCGGGGATATTCTCAACACAGTTCTGGGAGCATTCTCTCGACCTGAAGAGGCGGCTCGATTGTTCGATTTGTTCAATTGCGCCGTTGATGAAGAGCGCTTTGGCGACGCCAGGCTTGCGCTCCAAAAACTTGAGGAGTTTGTGGGCATGGATGATCCCGATGTTGTTGCCGCTAAGACGACCCTTGAGCTTGAGGAGCTACTGTCGTGATTCCGATCGTTAAGGGAAAAGAGCCTGCGGCGCTTACCAAGGCCAAGAGGGCCATACACAACACCCCCGATACGACGTTTAATTACACAGCGTTGCGCGGAGAGAGCAAGCGAGAAGTTCTGGAGGCCTTGCTTGCGGAGCAGGGTCATCTCTGCGCTTATTGCACGTGCAGGATCGGCGTTGGTGATCGTCTGGCTACGATTGAGCATTTGATTCCGCAAAATCCTGAGGATTCTGCTCCGGATGGCGAGTTAAGTCTGGATTATCACAACCTAGTTGCCGTTTGTGACGGACGTGGTGGGGCAACGTGTGGCAAGCGACGTGGCAACGAGCCCCTTACGGTTGATCCGACCAAGCCTTATACGCTTGATAGCATTTTCTATCATCGAGACGGACGTATTGATGCTGTTGATGGAAGCGTACGGCGAGACCTTGAGGTTACGCTCGGGCTTAACGCGTCGGGTACCAACTTGCGTGCTAATCGTTCCAAAACTATGGAAGCTATTGAAAAATCTATCGATCGAGCTATCAAGCGAAGGGGTGCTGAGGGCAACAGAGCGGTAAAGAAGGCCATTTGTGCAAAGGTCCTCAAGCTGTTTGAAAATCAGATGGATATGAAAGAAGAGTATTTGGGTGCTAAGTTGTATAAGGCGCGCAAACTCTTCTCAAAGTTTGCTTAGTGTTCTTTTGCTGCTGTGGTGGTGAATGGTTCGCATATGATACTGCGCCGCCCGGCCGCACCGGCGATGCCGTCTAGGGGGAATGTCTGCATCATCCCCGAGCTACGTTTTATCTCGTGGTATTTCCGCATTTTTGTTTCGTTGGGTTAGTTTTGCCTGAATGTATCCCCTAATTCGATGAATTCTCTTTACATTATCGATTGTATAGCCGCTTATAAAGCTATATATACATTTATACTAGTTTATAAATCTATATAAGCGACGTTTGCCTGAGGATTCTGGTTATGGACAAAGCCAAGTTCTACAATCCATTTCGTCCGACCGCCGGTGCGGAGCCTCCTCGAATCATCGGTCGTGATGATATCTCTCTTGAGTTCGTGGAGGGTCTCATGTCCGGCGTTGGCGCCCCCGCACGTCTTATGCGAATCACAGGCCCGCGCGGGTCGGGGAAAACGGTTCTTCTTTGCGATCTGCGCGACCGAGCGATTGAACTGGGTTGGAAGGCCGTTGTTGTTTCGGCTGGTCCGCGTTTGTCGCACGATCTTATGGAGCAGATTCAAGACCAACTGGCTTTTTCCTCCGCTTCGCTTGGCGTTAACGTTGGTATTGCTTCTGCCAAGTTAGACATTTCTTCAAGCGAAATGAGCCTTCGGGCAAAACTAAAGCAGATTGCGCAGGGCTCAAAGGGTCTGTTCATCGCTGTTGATGAAGTCCAAGATGCCCCAATTGAGGAAATGCGTATTATTGCCTCAACAGTTCAATTACTCATTGGGGAGAAAGCCAACATCGCTCTTGCCTTTGCCGGATTGCCATCGGGCGTTATGGATCTCATTAACGGCAAGGCACTTACTTTTCTTCGCCGCGCGGTTCCCGAAGACCTTGCTCCTATCAATCAAATCGAGATTGCACTTTCTTTGAGTGATAGCTTTAACGCGACCGGTCTTTCTCTCGACGGGGATTTGCTATCAAAAGCGGCGAGAGCAACAAAAGGTTATGCGTATTTAGTTCAACTTGTTGGGTATTCAATCTGGCAGCGCGCCAACTTTCATCGGGAAAAATCAACTCTCGTTAGTGAGCGCGATGTTGATGAAGGCATCCTGCTTGCCGAAGCTCGTTTCCACGACGTGGTCCACGAGCCTGCAATTTCGGGTCTTTCCCGTAATGAAATCAACTACCTGTATGCCATGTGCGAGGATAGTAGGCAATCCAAGACCTCGGATTTAGCCAAACGCCTTGGTAAAAAGACGAGTGAGCTGAGTTCTGTTAGGGCCAAGCTACTTTCACGAGAAGTTATCCAGGCGCCTCAGAGGGGCTATGTTCAATTTGCTGTGCCGGATTTGGACGAGTATCTCAAAGATAATAGAGATGAGATTCTATCGAGGTATTAAAGCTCCAGATTTAATCCTCGAGATTCACCCCCTCATCCTCTAAAAAAGTTCTTAACACAGCCTTAAAGGCGCCTCGGCTTGCGTTGACAGCGTACAATACGCATGTTTGACTATGGAAAAAGTGGAATTTAAGGGAAGGGGCGCGCCATGGAGGTGCTGGTTGTTGGCAATACCGCGTATGTTGACGACGACTTTTGTGCCAAGGCGTTCCCCGGCGATCATGTTCAGGTTGTAGCTGCCGACGATGCGCAGCGCGAGTCATCGTCTCACAGCTCGTGGAAAGAGCTGCTGCGCCACCTGGACCAGGCTTATGAGTTTGACCGCGTGGTCTACCTCTCCACGTATCTCACTCCGCATACCGAGACTTTTGGCGACATTGAGCTGCTGCGCTCGGTGTTTCGTGCCTGTATGGGCCGCCGTGTGCAGCTGCTGTTTGTGGCGGGGCCTGCGGGCGCGGAACGCACCGGCGGCGCGGCGAGCAATGCCGATTCGCTTGATGCCACAGATGCTGCCGCCCAAACCGGCAAGGGCATTATCGCCCGCGCGGCCAATGACCTCTGTCGCTACTATGCCTCGCAAGACGACATCCAGGCCAAGATCCTGTGCACGCCCTATCTCTATACCGCCTCCGCGGCGCTCGACGACCCCTTCTTGGTTCCGCTGTTCGAGGCGTGCTCGACCGGGTTGGTCGTGCTCCAAGGTGCCGTGGACGCGCCGTTTCCCCTGTTGTGCGCGGAGGAGCTAGCGGTTCTGGTGCATCGCGTCTTTGACAGTTGGGATGCGACCTTTGAGGCGCTCGATGTTGCAGATGCTTTCCACCGCACAGCGGGCGACTTGGGCGGCGCGCTCCAGGGTCTGTTCCCCGGGCTGTCCGTTGCCTATGGCGAGTCGACCGGCTATGCGTTGCCCGCAAGCGATGTCGCTCGCAAACGCTATGGCTGGTTTCAGCGTTACGACCTTCTGTGTGACCTTTCGACCATTCACGCCCGCTGGGTTAACACCCGTACTAAAAAGGCCAATCCCCTTCGCGCGGCCATCGATCGCATTCAACTGCGCGCGCTGCCCATTAAATGCTTAGAGACGGGCTTCGCATGGGTCCTGTTCGAGGTGCTGGAGCATCTGTTCTCCCAATCGGCCCAGCTCAACGTGCTCGACTATCGTCTGCTCTATGTGGTCCTGATTGGCACGCTCTACGGGCTCGACTTTGGCCTGGTCGCCGCGCTGCTGGCGTCGATTGGTCTGGCTGTGAGCTACTTTACCCAGTACGGCTATACCTTTCAGGGCCTATTCTATGAGCCTTCCAACTGGCTGCCGTTTATCGCGTACTTTGTGGTTGGCGCCGTGTGCGGCTATGTACAGCTGCGCAACAGCGAGGCCGTTAAGGCGGAGCGTGACGAGAACGAGCTTGTGCGAAACCGCAACACGTTCCTAACGCGGCTCTATCACGACGCGATTGAGGACAAGCGTGCCTATAAGCGACAGATTGTGGGTCGCCACGACAGCTTTGGCAAGATCTTTGCCGTGACGCAGGAACTCGACGTACTCAACCCGCGTGATATATACCGCAAGTGCTGCGAGCTGCTGGGTGAGATTCTCGAGAACGATTCGGTGACGATCTACCATGTTTCGGGCGGGGCATTTGCGCGCCTGGTAGCGGCGAGCCCGGCGATTTCCAACAATGTGCCGCGCTCGCTCTCGCTCGACGACCTTGCGCCCGTGCTCCAAGGTTCGATCTCTGGTTTGTGGGTGAACCGCGCACTGACGCCGGGGCTTCCGATGTTTGGCTATGCGATCGAGCACGATGGAGCCCCCGCCGTGTTGATCTTTGTGCGTCACGTGGCTGAAAGCCAAATGACCCTGTACTACCAAAACCTGTTCCGCATCCTGTGCGGCCTGGTAGAAAGCGCGCTGGGACGCGCCTTCGATTACGAGGCCGTGGCGCAGGATAAGCGCTGCGTTGCCGGCACGTGCGTGCTCAACCACGATGCCTTTGGCCAGGAACTCGCCGCCGAGCAGGCGCTTGCGGACAATAAGATGGGGAGCTTCTTGCTCCTGCGCGTGGTGCCGGGCATGGAGCCTGTTGGCGAGCTGGTCGGTGCCATTGGGTCGGCGATTCGCGAGAGTGACGCTGCGGGCCTGGTCGATGGAGACACACTTTACCTGCTCATGCGTCAGGCGACCGAGGCCGACCTGCCCGTTATTTGTAAACGTATGGCCGCCAAGCACATTACGGTGGAACCCGTCGGCAGCGAGGATGTAGTGGCCCTGCTGCAGCGCATCGCGCCCGCTGGCAACGGTGAGGGGGAGGCCGCTTGATCTCACTCGTCGTTGCTGCCGTACTGTTATTAATTCATGCGCTGGTGTGTCTGGTGCTGTGGACGCTTATGAAACTGGGCTTGCTGCCGGTTCGAGGACACATGCTTGCCGTGATGGTGCTCGTACCGCTGTGGGGCCCGTTGCTCGTGGCACTGCTCTCGGTGCGTAGCGCGGTGTTCGGTGACGACCTTAAGGACGCCACGCTTGAGACGCTGCGCATTAACGACGACATGCATCGCAGTTTGCTCGTGCAGGGGCGCGAGGGCGATGATGGCGTGGTGCCGCTCGAGGAAGCGCTGATCGTCAACGACCCGGGCGACCGCCGCCGTCTGATGCTCTCCATGCTTGCCGAGGATCCGGATGCGTACCTGGCACAGTTGCAGGCAGCGAAACTCAACGACGATGTTGAGGTCGCGCACTATGCCGCGACGGCGGTGGCGCAGATTTCCAAGGAGTCCGACCTTAGGCTGCAGCAGTTGGAGCGCGCGTTTAAGACCGATCCCGGCTCGCATAACTTGGATGCGTATTGCGACTTTTTGGGCGCCTATCTGGACTCGGGTTTGGCAGAGGGCCGCGTGGCACAGATTCAGCGTCAGCAGTATGCACGCTTGCTCGCGCGTCGTTGCGAACCCGAGGATGGGTCGGCGCTGCGCATTCGCTATGCCACGGCGCTGGCCGATGCCGGCGAGATTGATAAGGCAGAGGACGTTGCTAGCCAGTTGGTGATCGATGCTTCAGACGAGCAGGACGTGTGGATGCTCTGCTTGCGCTTGGCCGTGATTCGTCGCGATGGACAGGCGGTACGGCGCGTAATCGACGCGATCGACAAGCAGCATGTGTATTTGAATGCCGAAAATCGCGAGAGGCTGGCATTCTGGCGTGAAGGAGAGGAGGCCCGATGAGCGTGGTGCAACATATCCGCGAGCGTGCGGGCCATTTTCGCTGGATGGGGCTGCTCGTGGTATGGGCTGTCTTTATCGCCATGGCCGCCGTGCTGTTGATCGAGCGTGCCGGCGTGCAGTACAGCGCCGGGCAGCATAAGCTGGGCATGCTCGCTGCCAACGACGCCGTGCCGGCAAGCTCGGCGATGTTTGGCCGAAAGCCCACGTGCTTGGTTATTACCGACTCGGGCCAAGATGGCGTCGAGGACGTCAAAGAGCAGTTTGACCAGATTCTGCTCGACATGAAAATTGCCCACCGTGATGTGGATATTGCCACCGATGGTGTTGATGCGATTCCTTCTCTCACATCCTTCGACCGCGTGATTTTACTGATGCCTTCGATCGATGGGCTCGGTACGCACCTCTCCGACATCATGAGCTGGGTGAGCGCCGGCGGTTCGCTGATGCTCGCCATGACGCCGTACAATTCGAGCTATCTGCAGGCAATCGGTCCCAAGCTGGGCATCGATTCTGCCGGCTATGAATATGCGACGGCAGAGAGCATCGTGCCGAGCGAGGAGTTTGTGATTGGCGGTGGCCAGCGTTATGAGCTCTCGGATCCCTTCAATTCGTCGCTCTCGGTTTTGCTGCGTGAGACCGCCCACGTGTGGGCTAAAACCGGCAACACGGGTACTCCGCTTATTTGGTCGAGCGATTGCGGCAGCGGCCGTACCGTGGTGTGCAATATCGGTATCTACGATAAGGTCATGCGCGGTTTCTATGCCGCGGCCGTGAGCCTGTTGGGCGATGCCACGGCCTATCCGGTCATCAATAGCGCGGTGTTTTACCTGGACGATTTCCCGAGCCCCGTTCCCTCGGGCGACGGCACGTACATCAAACGCGACTACGGCCTTTCTATCGCCGATTTTTATTCCAAGGTGTGGTGGCCCGACCTGCAAAAACTCGTGCAGCAATACGACATTCGCTATACCGGCGTGATGATCGAAAACTACGAGGATGCGGTTAATCAGACTGAGCCCCCGCGTCAGCCCGATAACACGCAGTTCCGCTACTTTGGCGGTATGCTGCTGCAGATGGGCGGAGAGCTGGGCTTTCACGGCTACAACCATCAGCCGCTGGCGCTCTGGGACACCGACTATGGCACGCTGTACGACTATAAGACGTGGAAGAATAAGGAGACGCTCGTTGCATCGCTCAACGAGCTCATTGCCTTCCAAGACGAGGTGCTGCCCAATGCACACGGCTCGGTCTACGTGCCGCCGTCGAATATCCTTTCGGCCCGCGCCCGTAAGATTATTGGCGAGGACGTTCCGCGCATTAAGACCATTGCCAGTACGTACTTTGAGGACGGCACCGACCTGCCCTACGTGCAGGAATTTGGCGTGGCGAGCGATGGCATCGTGGAGCAACCGCGCATCGTTTCGGGCGGTATGGTCGGGGATTCTTACATGCGCCTCGCCGCTGTGTCCGAGCTCAACATGCACTACGTGAGTACTCACTTTATGCATCCTGATGACCTGCTGGATCCCGATCGCGGCGCTAAGGAGGGCTGGGAGGTCTACAAGGGCGGCCTGATCGACTACCTGGACTGGCTTACCAAGTCTGCGCCCGACCTGCGCCACCAGACGGGTTCGGAGTGCTCGGGTGCCGTCCAGCGTTTTTCGTCCGTGACGGTGAGCATGGATACGAGCGACGATGCCTGGACGCTCAGCCTGGGCAACTTCCACGATGAGGCTTGGCTTATGTTCCGCGCCAATAACGGCGAGCCGGGTGCGGTGTCCGGTGGCGAGCTGACGCACCTGACGGGCAATCTGTACCTGCTTAAGGCCAATGACAAGACCGTGACGATTGAGCGCAAGGAGGGCGGCGACCGATGAGAGTCTGCTTGGTGCTCGAGGGCTGCTACCCCTACGTGCACGGCGGTGTGTCCACCTGGATGCACGGCTACATCACGGCCATGCCCGAGCACGAGTTTGTGCCGTGGGTGATTGGCGCCCACGCCGAAGACCGCGGCAAGTTTGTCTACGATCTGCCCGGCAACGTCGTCGAGGTGCACGAGGTGTTCCTGGACGACGCCCTGCGTCTTTCGGGCGAGCAGGAGGAAGTCGACTTTGACGAGCGCGAGCGCGAGGCCCTGCGCCGTCTGGTTTCGCTCTCCAATCCCGATTGGGACGTGCTGTTCGACATTTTCCAGCGCCGTCACGTGCATCCGCTCTCATTTTTGCAGAGCCGCACGTTTATGGACATCTTCCGCGACGTGTGCCTGGCCGAGTACCCGTATACGCCTTTCGCCGACGCCTTCCACACCATGCGTTCGATGTTGCTGCCCGTGCTCTATCTGCTGGGCAGCGAGGTTCCGGTGGCCGACGTGTATCACGCCATCTCGACTGGCTACGGCGGCCTGCTTGCGAGTCTTGGCTCGAGCGTTCATAACGCGCCGGCATTGCTGACCGAGCACGGCATCTACACGCGCGAGCGCGAGGAGGAGATCATTCGCGCCGACTGGGTGGTGCCCTCGTTTAAGGACCGTTGGATTCGCTTTTTCTACCTGCTTTCGGAGGAAATCTACCGCCGCGCTTTTCGTGTGACGAGTTTGTTCCACAACGCGCGCAAAACGCAGATCGACATGGGTTGCGATGCAGAAAAATGCCTGGTTATCCCCAACGGCATTCAGTTCGACCGCTTTAAGAACATTCCCTTAAAGCCCGATGACGGCTGGGTGGACATTGGCGCGGTGGTGCGTCTGGCGCCCATCAAGGACGTCAAGACCATGATCTATGCCTTCTTTGAGTTGCACGAGCGCCTGCCGCACGTGCGCCTGCACATTATGGGTGGCGTGGACGACGAGGAATATGGCGCCGAGTGCCATGCGCTAGTGGAGACATTGGGCGTGCATGACTTGATCTTTACCGGCCGCGTCAACGTGGTCGAGTACATGGAAAAGCTCGACTTTACCATTTTGACGAGCATCTCGGAGGGCCAGCCGTTGAGCGTGTTGGAATCGCTTGCCGCGCGTCGCCCCTGTGTGACGACCGAGGTTGGCTGCTGCCGTGAGCTGCTCGAGGGCGCCCCCGGCGACGACTTTGGCGTGGCTGGATTCGTGAGCCCGCCCATGTATCGCAAGGGTCTGGCCGATGCCATGGAGCGCATGTGCGCGAGCCGTGCCCGCCGCCTGGAAATGGGGGAGCGCGGTCAGCGTCGCGTGGCGACCTACTACCTACACGAGCAGATGCTCGCCAACTATCGCGCGCTGTACGACGAGACGGCGTGTGCGTTTGACCTGCCCAGAGAGGGGGAGTAGCCGGTGGCCGGAATCGGTTTTGAACTCAAGCGCCTGTTTAGACGCAAGGGTCTGTTTGCCACGATGCGCGCCTATGGCTACGCCGGCATTGTGTGTACGGGCCCCATGCTGCTGGGCGTGCTGCTGCAGGTGGGCATTTTGGTGCTGTGCAGCCTGTGGGGCGTCGGTCGCGCCAACCAGGACTTGCTGGTGTGCATGGTGACCTATACGCTGCTGGCGTCGCTCACACTTACGAGCTTTTTCTCCATGCCTGTCACGCGCTTTTTGGCCGACATGCTGTTTGCCGAGCGCGAAGAAGAGGTCTTGCCCTCGTTTTGGGGCTCCAACGCCATCATGCTCGTTGCGGGCACGGTGCTCTACGGCATCTTTTTGCTGTTCTCGGGCGCCACGCTGTTGCAGGGGCTGCTGTGCCTGTGGCTGTTCAACATTATGATCGTCAACTGGAACGGCATGAGCTATCTCACCGCTATTAAGGACTACCGGGGTATTCTGTGCAGCTTTGCCGCGGCCATTGGCGTGGCGTGCCTGTGTGCCTTGGCCGCGCTGGCGCTGGGGCT
>CAJMRJ010000013.1:0-20800 GCA_905215865.1 uncultured bacterium
CGCCGGCGCATCCGCTGGGACTGCTGCGCGTGCAAAACGGCTACGTGGTGAGCGCCCCGCGCTGGATTCAGCCGAGTGAGGAAGGTGTTGAGATCGGCGCGCTGGCAACGGGGGAGGGCGACATCACCGACGTCGGTGACGACGTCTCGGCCCGCCATGCCCATATCTGGTGCGACGATTCTGGCGCATGGTTTGTCGAGGACCTGTCGTCCACGAACGGCACCGTGGTGGTAAACGGGGCCACGAGTGTGTGTATTCAAGTAGAGCCCGGCCGCTCCGCCCGGCTCAGCCCCGGTGACGAGCTCAAACTCGGCGAATCCACCACCTACGCCATCCTCCTCGGCGCCCTCTAACTCATCCCCTCAATGAGTTGCGGTGAAATAGGGACTGATTAAGGCCGTTAACAGCAAAAACAGTCCCTATTTCACCGCAACTGCTGTGGGGCTCCAGGGGACTGTGCCAGTCAGTGCCGGGCGCACAATAGTCACCCGAGGTAAACCTTTACCGGCCACCTATATTTGCCGAAATATGGCTTGACGGCGGGGTACAATAAACCCGCATGCGGATTTCCGTTGCGGGTGCTTCCCATCGCCGGGGCGTGCCCGGGAGCATCCGGCATGCGGCCTTTGCGGCGCTCGGTCATGTGCAAGACGGGTAGCTGGGCTTGTGGAGCGCGTGCAGCCCTCCTCGCCTCGGCATGCCTTCTCTCCACGCCATGTACCTGCTGCTGAGTCCGCCTGCCAGATGATTGGAAGCAACAGCGAAAATCCCATCACGCCAACATCCCGGCGATCGCCGGGGCCTGTATACCTATATGAGAGGAGAGGGGTATATGGCGCGTAAGTTTAAGTCTATGGACGGCAACGAGGCGGCCGCATATGTTTCGTATGCGTACACCGAGGTAGCGGGAATTTATCCCATTACGCCGTCCAGCCCGATGGCCGACCATGTCGACCAGTGGGCGGCCCAGGGTCGCAAGAACATCTTCGGCACCCCGGTCAAGGTCGTCGAGATGGAGTCCGAGGCAGGTGCAGCCGGTACCGTTCACGGTTCGCTGGGCGCCGGTGCTCTGACCACCACCTACACGGCTTCTCAGGGCCTGCTCCTGATGATCCCGAACATGTACAAGATCGCAGGCGAGCAGCTCCCGGGCGTCTTCCACGTCTCCGCGCGTTGCGTCGCTTCGCACGCCCTGAACATCTTCGGTGACCACTCCGACGTCATGGCCTGCCGCCAGACCGGCTTCGCCATGCTTGCCGAGGGCAACGTCCAGGAGGTCATGGACCTCTCGCCGGTGGCTCACCTTGCCGCCATCGAGGGTAAGACCCCGTTCCTTAACTTCTTCGACGGCTTCCGCACCAGCCACGAGATCCAGAAGGTCGCCATGTGGGACTACAAGGATCTGGCCGAGATGTGCGACATGGACGCCGTCCAGGCTTTCCGCGATCACGCACTCAACCCTGAGCACCCGCATACCCGCGGTAGCCACGAGAACGGCGACATTTTCTTCCAGAACCGCGAGGCCTGCAACAAGGTCTACGACGAGCTTCCCGCCGTCGTCGAGGGCTACATGAAGAAGATCAACGAGAAGCTCGGCACCGATTACGGCCTGTTCAACTACTACGGCGCTCCCGATGCTGATCGCGTCGTCGTGTGCATGGGCTCCTTCTGCGACGTGCTCGAGGAAGTCATCGACTACCTCAACGCTCACGGCGAGAAGGTCGGCCTGGTCAAGGTTCGCCTGTTCCGTCCGTTCTCCATCAAGCACTTTGTCGACGTTCTCCCCGAGACCGTCCAGAAGATCGCCGTCATGGACCGTACCAAGGAGCCGGGTTCCATCGGCGAGCCGCTCTACCAGGACGTCGTCTCCGCTCTCTACGAGGCCGGCAAGACGGGCATCAAGGTCGTCGGCGGCCGTTACGGCCTGGGCAGCAAGGACACGCCTCCCGCGTCCGCGTTCGCTGTCTTCGAGGAGCTCAAGAAGGACGAGCCCAAGCGCGAGTTCACCATTGGCATCGTCGATGACGTGACCAACCTGAGCCTGCCTGAGGCCGAGGATGCGCCCAACACCGCAGCCCCCGGCACCATTGAGTGCAAGTTCTGGGGTCTGGGTGGCGACGGTACCGTCGGCGCCAACAAGAACTCCATCAAGATCATTGGCGACCACACCGACAAGTACGTCCAGGCCTACTTCCAGTACGACTCCAAGAAGACCGGCGGCGTCACCGTCTCACACCTGCGCTTTGGTGATTCCCCGATCCGCTCGCCGTACTACGTGACCAAGGCCGACTTTGTCGCTTGCCACAACCCCAGTTACATCGTTAAGGGCTTCAAGATGGTCCGCGACGTCAAGCCGGGCGGCACCTTCCTGGTCAACTGCCAGTGGAGCGACGAGGAGTTCGCCGAGCACATGCCCGCCGTGGCCAAGCGTTACATCGCGAACAACAACGTCAACGTCTACCTGATCGACGCTATCGACCTGGCCGCCAAGGTCGGCATGGGCAAGCGCACCAACACGGTGCTCCAGTCCGCCTTCTTCGCGCTGGCCAAGGTCCTGCCCGCCGAGGACGCCCTGCAGTACATGAAGGACGCGGCTACCAAGTCCTACATGAAGAAGGGCCAGGCCATCGTCGACGCCAACCATAAGGCCATCGATGCCGGCGCTACCGCCTTCCATAAGTTCGAGGTTCCGGCCGACTGGGCAACTGCCGAGGATGCCGCTCCCGTCGAGCTCTCCGAGGAGACCAAGTCCGCCATCGCCCAGCAGGTCAAGAACCTGCTCGAGCCCATCGATCGCATGGATGGCGACAGCCTGCCCGTTTCCGCCTTCGTCGGTTGCGCCGACGGCCAGTTTGAGCTGGGCGCCTCCGCATGCGAGAAGCGCGGCGTCGCCGTCGTCGTTCCCCACTGGGACGAGACCAAGTGCATCCAGTGCAACCAGTGCGCCTATGTGTGCCCGCATGCCACCATCCGTCCGTTCGCGATGACCGAGGACGAGGCTGCCGCCGCGCCCGAGGCTACCCGCACGCTCGACGCCATGGGCCCCAAGGCCAAGGGCATGAAGTTCACCATGGCCGTGTCCCCGCTCGACTGCATGGGCTGCACCAACTGCGTCAAGGTCTGCCCCAAGGGTGCTCTCGAGATGGTTCCCACCGAGCAGGAGATGGACCAGCAGCCCGTTTGGGACTACATGGTCGAGAACGTCTCCGAGAAGAAGGAGCTCATCGCGGCCAACGTCAAGGGCAGCCAGTTTAAGCAGCCCTACCTGGAGTTCTCTGGCTCCTGCGCCGGCTGCGCCGAGACCGCCTATGCACGTCTGGTGACCCAGGTTGCCGGCGACCGCATGTTCATCTCCAACGCAACCGGCTGCTCCTCCATTTGGGGCAACCCCGCTGCCACCGCTCCTTACTGCAAGGACAAGGACGGTCACGGCCCGGCGTGGAACAACTCCCTGTTCGAGGACAATGCCGAGCACGGTCTGGGCATGGCCGTTGGCTATGAGGCCGTTCAGCACAAGCTGATCGCCGCTACCCAGGACATCATCGCTGCCGATGGTCCGTCCGATGAGCTCAAGGCCGCCGGCCAGGCTTGGATCGACTCCGTCAACGACGCCGAGGCCTCCAAGACCGCTGCCGCTGCCTACGTTGCCGAGCTCGAGAAGTGCGGCTGCGACGCTTCCAAGGCGATCCTCGCCGACAAGGCTTACCTCACCAAGAAGTCCTTCTGGATCTTCGGCGGCGACGGTTGGGCCTACGACATCGGCTTCGGTGGCCTGGACCACGTCCTGGCTTCCGGCCACAACGTCAACGTCTTCGTCTTCGACACCGAGGTTTACTCCAACACCGGTGGTCAGGCCTCCAAGGCCTCGAACCTGGGCCAGGTCGCTCAGTTCGCCGCTGCCGGTAAGGTGACCAAGAAGAAGTCCCTGGCCGAGATTGCCATGAGCTACGGTTACGTCTACGTGGCACAGGTCGCCATGGGCGCCAACCCGGCTCAGACCCTCAAGGCTATTCACGAGGCCGAGGCCTACGACGGCCCGTCCCTCATCATCGGCTACAGCCCCTGCGAGATGCACTCCATCAAGAAGGGCGGCATGCAGAACTGCCAGGCCGAGATGAAGAAGGCTGTCGAGTGCGGTTACTGGAACCTCTTCCGCTTCAACCCCGAGGCTGCTGCCGGCAAGAAGTTCTCGCTCGATTCCAAGGAGCCCGCGGGCGGTTATCAGGAGTTCCTGATGAACGAGGCCCGTTACGCTTCGCTGACGCGTTCCTTCCCCGAGCGCGCCGAGGAGCTCTTCAAGGAGAACGAGCAGGCCGCTATGGACCGCTACGCTCACCTGCTGAAGCTCAAGACGGTGTACAACGAGGCCTAGGTCTCCCACCGCAGGATCTGAGGGCTGACCTTCGCGGACGTCCTCGGACATGAAAGAACCCCCGCTGCGCACTACGTGCGGCGGGGGTTCTTTCGTCCTGCGGAGTGTCCGCGAAGGTCAGCCCTCAGATCCTGCTACGACTACGTCCTCGGATTGTGTGGGCTGATGAAGGACGTGGCTGTGGGGGCCTTTTGTCCCGGTCGCTGTTTCGCGGCTTTGCCGCGAAACCACGCGTTACTTTGGGAAAGGGCTGGGGACTTGGTCGTTACCGCCTTTTACCCCTTTGCTTTTTCGCGCCTTTGGCGCGAAACGCGCAGCACTATGGAAAGGGCTGGGGACGCTGTTGTTGGCGTCTCCAGCCCTCTGATTGCTACTTTGGGTCCCGTGGTGGGACTATGTTGGTGCTACCTGGCTGTTTTTACCTTGTCTTGCCGCTCTCTGTGCGTAGGCGGTAGCCGTGGACGAGGTCGCTAATAGCCGGCCAGGGAATCTGGCGGTCGACCCAAAATTGGAGCTGGACCAGATAGCGCTCGGTGGCGCGGGTGAGGGCCGCGAACTGTTCGTGAGTCTCAACCTGGGCGTAGAGGTCGCGGCTGTGGGCGAGGATTGCCGTGGTGTCATCCATTTTGCCGGTGACGTCGAAGGCGCCCGAGAACCAGTCGCACAGGCGCGCGCCGCTGTTGTTGATCGTTGCGAGGTCGGCGGTGCCGTCGTTGGCGTTTTCGTTGGCCTGGGCTCGCAGGAGGGAGAGGGCGTCGGCCGCGTTCATGCAGTAGCCGACGGTGAAGTTCCAGACGGCGAATTCGCGGCCTGTGTCAAGCTTGCGGCGGCGCATGTAGTCGATATCGCGCGGTTCCTCGAGCATCATTTGGTCGGCGAGGGCCTCAAGTGCAGTGGTGTACTCGGCAAGGTCGAGTGTGAGCAGGGTGTTGATATCCATCATCTTTAGGCCTCCGCTTCGATCTCGACGATTTCGTTTTTGATGCACATGCCCTGGTTGTCCCAGACATTGCGGCAGGCGGCGGCAAAGCGCTCGCGGTCGGCTTCGCAGATGCGGGCGAACATGTTGCAGGTGCCAAAGGGCTCGCACACGTCAAAGAAGATGCAGATTGACGACCATCCGCCATACCAGCTCACGGCGCCCGCCGGCTCGTGAAAAACGGGGTTCTCGATGTGCTCATAATTGGCAATGGGGCCCGATACGGGATAGGTTACCTCGGCATCGCAGATCTTGGCCGAAAAGATACGTGACTCGACCGGACAGGACGATTCGAACAGCTTGCATGTCTCGGGAGCCTTGTCCCAGAGCATATCGGCGAGAAACGTCTCGCCATTCAGCGTGATCTTGAGCATTTTTGTCATAGTAAGGACCTCCTCAATCCGTCGCTCAAGGGGTTCGCTGGCGGATAAGGAGAAGACAGCGGCGGGGTCGCCGAACCCAAACTTCACGACAGATCTCTGTCGCCCCAGCCCGCGCTGTTCTTCGCTAAAGTACCATGCCGCAATTGCGCGCGCAATATCAGTTTTTGATTTTCTGGAAGCGGCAATCGACGAGACGGCTCGCCGGCTGCCGGCCGACGCGCGGCAAAGGCACTCGTCTATTCCTTAAGTTGGATGAAAAACGCCATGTTATTGCAGGGCTGCATACTCGTCCAATAAGTGCATAGAATCTCGTATAGTGCGAGTAAGATTTTGCGCTGTCTGTTTTATGTTTAGCAAAGATATAGTTTGCATAATCTGGTCTAATCCCTGCTCTATTAAAATAAAGTTGCACGTAAATGACGTAGATATGCTTGAGCTGGGTTTCTTTACGCTGAGCGGGTAAAAGCGACCGTTCACCGTTCAACTATTTTCAAAATGAATAAAATGAGCGATAAAGAGAATATAAACCTTAATAAACTCGCGTATCGCACGGGCGCGGGTTATTAATGGGTTGTAGGCCTTTTACAGAAAGGATTCCAGCAATGTCTAAGCCTCTTGGCAAGCCCGATCGTATCGTCGTCGCCCTTGGCGGCAACGCCCTCGGCAACAACCCCGTTGAGCAGATCGAGGCCGTGAGCAACACCGCTCACGCTCTCCTCGGCCTGATCGAGCAGGGCAACGAGATCATCATCACCCACGGCAACGGTCCGCAGGTCGGCATGATCCAGAACGCCTTCGCCGCTGCCCACGACGCCATCGGCACCCCCGAGATGCCGCTGCCCGAGTGCGGCGCCATGTCCCAGGGCTACATTGGCTATCACCTGCAGCAGGGCATTGGCCGCGAGATGCACAAGCGCTATAAGCGTTGGCACGCCGCCACCGTCGTCACCCAGATCGAGTGCGACCCGGACGACCCCGCGTTCAAGAACCCGACCAAGCCGATCGGCCCCTTCTACACCGAGGAGCAGGCCAAGGAGTTCATGGCCGAGGATCCCTCCAAGGTCTTCGTCGAGGATTCCGGTCGCGGCTGGCGTCGCGTCGTCGCTTCCCCCGATCCCAAGAAGATCGTCGAGGCCGACTCCATCCTCAACCTGCTCGACAACGAGTTCATCGTCATCGCCTGCGGTGGCGGCGGCATCCCCGTCGTCCGCGACTATGAGAACAAGGGCTGCTACAAGGGCGTTCCCGCCGTCATCGACAAGGACCTGGGCGGCGAGCTGCTGGCCGAGGACTGCGACGCCGACGTTCTGTTCCTGCTGACCGCCGTTGAGCATGTCGCCATCAACTTTGGCAAGCCCAACCAGGAGGAGCTCGAGGACATCACCGCCGACGAGGCCGAGCGCCTGGCCGACGAGGGTCAGTTCGGCAAGGGTTCCATGGAGCCCAAGGTCCGCGCTGCCATCAAGTTCGCCCGTTCCCGCAAGGGCCGCACCTGCATCATCGGCGCTCTGGACAAGGCTGCCGAGACCATGGCCGGCCTCTCCGGCACCCGCATCCACGAGTAGTCTCTACTCTGTTGCCTCTCTCGTGGGCGCCAGGCAAAGCGCCCACAAACTAGCCTCTCTTCATGAGCCCCGCAGTCCGCTCCGACTGCGGGGTTTTTGCTATTCACCTAGTCATTTGGGACGTTCTTAAACGACTAGCCAAAAGGGACGCTCTTGCCGCGGACAAACCCGGCACCTGGGGACGTTCCTTTTCTGCCGGCATCTTGGGACAGTTCTTTTCGACAGCGCGAGCGGTCGTCTACAAAGGCTGTCCCCAACGACCACTCATTTAAGTCTGTCCCCAATGACTAGTAGTAGGCCCACATGGCTTCGACTTCGTTGAGGACCTCTACGACGCCCCAGCGGCGGGCGCTGCGGCTGGCCGAGTTGGGGTCGTAGACGCCAATCTGGTCGGCGTCGTCAATACCGTAAAGCACAATATAGTGGCCCACGTTGGTAAAGGTGCCCGGCCGAACGGCGGCGATGACGGGCGCTCCCGAACGCAGCGCCTGAGTCATCGAGTCGCGATCGTTATGGAGCTCCGTTCCGTTAAGTCCCAACTGCCACGCGCCGCTCGTCATAAACGACCATTCGGTTGCACCAGTGGGGGCGTAATTGCCCGCCTCGGAAAGCGCGCACATATCGACGGGGGTCATATCGGTGCGTCCCGTCTTAAAGATATAGACCATGGTGAGGCACGTAGGCCCGCAGGCATTTTGGCGGATGGTGCCGCCGGCGTAAGGCAGCTCCGACCACGCGGGGTCGATCTGATAGATATGGGGCATCGTGCCGGCTTGCCATTGCGAGCGCGGGGTCGAAAAGGCGAAAGAATAACCGGGCGCGACGGGGGCCTTGAGCAGCTTGTCCTCGGCGGTGGGCTCGAGACCGGCCGAGCCGTGGGACATACAGGAGCTCATAAACACAAAGACCAGACAGGTAAGGATAGAGCACAGTGCGAGGCGAAGTCGACGAGCCGGCAGGGCGGGGGCATTCACGTGCGATGTCGAGCGGTAAGGCTTGCCGTCGCGTCCGCCTTGGGGATGCGAAAAGAAGCGGTTGATATGGATGCCGGGCTGACGTACGCCGTTGCGGCGCAGCTGCGGAACCTCGGCCTGACGCTGTCGAGTGCGCGCGCCCAAGCGGCTATCTTGCTGCGCGCTTGTGCCCATGCTCGGACGGCCACTCTGCCGCGTTCTGCTTGCCTGCTGCCGAGACGAAGGCCTGGGTTGCTCTTGAGGGCGTTGTGGATTGCTGCTCGTGGCACTTCTGGGCGTCGGCGTGGTACGGCCAGCAAGGCGAACGCTTTGTCGCCGTTGATCACCGTCGTTGTATCCGTATGCCATTCGTACCGCCTTGTCTCATGTATAACCTGTCTATCCTACAAAAAAGATGTGCAACAAATGGGTCTGCGCGTCAAAAGCTCGGTAAACGGTACGAAAGGCGCAAAACACACGGCCTCAAAAACATCTCTATATGCGTCCGATGAACGTACGCCCGTCGGACGGGCGGCAACAATGAACGGCAAACCGTGCCGTTCGTCCCAAAAACGGCGCCGCTCATATGCGAGTTCGGCCTTCGGTCGAGCCATGGGCGGCCATGCTGCGTCAAGGCCGTATTGTAAAGCCACGAAATAAAAGAGCGCGGCAAAACAGACTGCGCAAGGGGTGACGTCAAGGGGCGTCAAAAAGGAAAGGAGGGGAACAATGGCGGACAAGAACGCAGAAGTTGCAGTCGAGGATAACGGCGGTATGAAGAAAACGCTTTCGCTCTGGAACTTCTTCACCATCGGTTTCGGTGCCATCATCGGCACCGGTTGGGTTCTGCAGGTCGGCGACTGGATGGTCGTGGGCGGCGGTCCCGTTCCCGCTATGATCGCATTCCTCTTGGGTGCAATCTTCCTCGTGCCCGTCGGAGCTGTTTTCGGTGAGCTCACGGCTGCTATCCCCATCTCGGGCGGCATCGTCGAGTATGTCGACCGTAGCTTTGGCCGTACGCTGAGCTACATCACCGGTTGGCTTTTGGCCCTGGGCAACGGTATCCTGTGCCCGTGGGAGGCCATCGCCATTTCGACCCTCGTGTCTGAGATGTTCGGCAGCCTGCCCGGTCTTGAGTGGCTGCGCGCCGTCAAGCTCTACACCATCCTGGGCGCCGACGTTTACCTGTTCCCGACGCTGATCGCCCTCGGCTTCGCAGCCTACGTCATCTTCCTCAACTTCCGCGGCGCCAGCTCGGCCGCCAAGCTCCAGGCCTTCCTGACCAAGGCTCTGCTCTGCGGCATGCTGCTCGCCATGGGCGTCTCGCTGTTCACCGGCTCGCCGGACAATGCCATGCCCGTGTTCTCCCAGGTCACCGGCGCTGGCGGCGGCAAGGCCGCTACCGAGGGCGCCAGCCTGTTCGCCGGCATCGTGTCGGTCCTGGTTCTGACCCCGTTCTTCTACGCCGGTTTCGACACCATTCCTCAGCAGGCTGAGGAAGCAGCCGAGGGCCTCAACTGGAACAAGTTCGGCAAGATCATCTCCCTGGCCCTGCTGGCCGCCGGCGGCTTCTACATGGTCTGCATCTACTCGTTCGGCACCATCCTCGACTGGCATGAGTTTGTTAAGAGTCCGGTTCCCGCGCTTGCCTGCCTCAAGGGCATCAACATGCTCCTGTACCTGGCCATGCTCGTTATCGCCACGCTTGGACCCATGGGCCCGATGAACTCCTTCTACGGCGCCACGAGCCGCATCATGCTCGCCATGGGCCGCAAGGGCCAGCTGCCAGAGAAATTCGCCGAGGTCGACCCCAAGTCCGGCGCTCCCAAGCTCGCCTGCGTCGTTCTGGGCGTTATCACCGTCATCGGTCCGTTCCTGGGCAAGAACATGCTCATCCCTCTGACCAACGTGTCGGCTCTCGCCTTCATCTTCTCCTGCGGTATGGTCGCCCTCGCCTGCCTGCGCATGCGCTTCACCGAGCCCGACCTGCCTCGTCCCTACGAGGTGCCCGGCGGCAAGTTTGGCATCGGCCTCGCTATTGCTGCCTGCGCCATCATCATCGGCCTGCTCGTGATTCCGTTCTCTCCCGCCTCTCTCAACATGGTGGAGTGGAGCATCGTGATCGGCTGGTTGGCTATTGGCCTGGCCCTCATGGCTTTCACCAATTCCCGCAAAAAGTAACGCCTAGCCGGGGCGGATCGGGTGCGCCGGATCCTCTCTCCCGCGCACCGAACCCGACATCACTTGGGTAGCTTTGTGAGGCCGCGACCCAACACGGCCTCGCCCACATATATGGATCCATAAGGAGGAACCATGTCCACTAAGTATGCAATCGTTGGCGGCAAGCTCATCGACGGCACCGGTGCCGAGCCGGTCGAGAACTCCCTCGTTCTCGTCGACGACAACGGCAAGATCGAGTACGCCGGCACTATGCAGGATCTTCCCGAGGGCGTTGAGGTCATCGACGCCGCCGGCAAGACCGTCCTTCCCGGCCTGATCGATACCCACCTGCACTTCTCGGGCAACCTGACCGACGATGACACCGATTGGGTCATGCAGCCGCTCCTCGAGAAGCAGGCCGTCGCCGTCAAGCAGGCCTACGACTGCCTCACCCACGGCCTCACCACCGTCTGCGAGATCGGTCGCTTTGGTATCCAGATCCGTGACTGCATCGACAAGGGCGTCTTCAAGGGCCCGCGCGTTCTGGCCACCGGCCTCGGCTTCTGCCGCGTTGCCGGCCACGGTGACTCCCACCACTGCACCCAGGAGCTCAACAAGGAATCCCATCCCTGGGGCGACCAGGTCGACGGTCCTTGGGATCTGCGCAAGGCCGTCCGTCGTCGCCTGCGCGAGAACCCCGATGCCATCAAGATCTGGGCTACCGGTGGCGGCATCTGGCGCTGGGACTCCGGTCGCGACCAGCACTACTGCTCCGAGGAGATCCAGGCCGTGGTCGACGAGGCAAAGATGGTCGGCATCCCCGTGTGGAGCCACTGCTACAACAACCACGCCGCTGCCTACGATTCCGTTCGCTTTGGCTGCGAGCAGCTGATTCACGGTTTCGATATCGATGAGCGCACCATGGACCTCATGGCCGAGCAGGGCACCTTCTTCACCCCGACGATCGCCTTCCTGCCCACCTGGTACGCCACCTATCCGCCCGTCTACGTCCCCGAGCTGCACGACAAGTACGAGGGCACCCTGGTCGAGAAGGAGCTGCAGCGCAACTACGACTGCCTGCGCGAGGCCAAGAAGCGCGGCGTCGTCATGACGATCGGCTCCGACTCCTTCTCCTTCGTCACCCCGTACGGCACCTGCTCCATCGAGGAGATGTACGAGTTCGTCGACAAGATCGGCTTCACCCCGGTCGAGACCATCACCTGCGCCACCCTCAACGGTGCCAAGATGTGCCACATCGAGGACGAGACCGGTTCCATCGAGGCCGGCAAGTGCGCCGACCTGCTGGTCGTCAACGGTGACGTCGCCGCCGACATCCACGTGCTCAACACCGACAACATGGACGTCATCATGAAGGACGGCTGGATCGTCGAGGCTGGCACCTTTGGCGAGGCCAACAAATACAGCGCCTAAACTACCGTTCATCGACGACTGGATGTAAAACACAGCATTTGATTGCATAATGCAATGGAGAGGGTCGCTTGCGGCCCTCTTTATTGCTATGGGTGCGATAGATAAAAGGGGATGACGGTGGATTTAAACAGGCTGATTCTGGGCAAGAGCTACAACTCTACCAAGGTCTTTCGTACGGCCCAGCATGTGGTCCAGGCCATCCTGCTCGGCGTTGTCGTTCCAGCGCTTATCCTGCTGCTTATCTGGGATTTAACCGATAACCCCAATCCCGTTCCGGGCGTTGTCGTTATTGCCGGCATGGTCATGCTGTGCTTCTTTTTCTCGTATGTCTTTGTGGTCCCCGACGACCTCACATCGAGCGCAACCGACCGTACGCTCGCCATCGCATCAAAAATATTCGCCTACACGTCGCGCGGCCTTACGCCCGAAGCGGCCCTGGGCGCCTCTAAAATTATCCTGTCCGAGACCATCGCCTCTGCCATCTGCTTTACCGATGGCAAACAGGTGTTGGCAAGCTGGGGCGAGGACTCGGCAAAGTGCCCCGCCGGCACCCCGGTCGTGCTCAAGACCACGCTCAGTGTGATTGAGACGGGCGAGCAGAGCGTGTTTTCGCGTGACACCTCCAATGAGACGGGCGGCTATTTTCCCCGCCTGCGCGCCGGCATTGTTGCGCCGCTTACCGTGCGCGGGCATTGCGTGGGTACGCTCGAGCTGTATTACCCTCGCCTGAGCAGCATCGATATGCGCCAGACGGCGTTGGCCTCGGGTTTTGCCGATCTCATCTCCACGCAGCTCGCGAGCTTTGAGCTCGAGCGACAGGACGAGCTTACGGCCCGCGTGGAGCTGCGCGCCTTGCAATCGCAGGTCGATCCTCATTTTCTATTTAACACCATTAGCACAATCGTATCGCTCGTTCGAACCGAGCCCGACAAGGCGCGATCGCTGCTGATCGACTTTTCCAACTACTATCGTCAGACGCTTTCTGATTCCGATACGCTCACCACGCTCGAGCACGAGGTGGAACAGGGCACTCGTTATATCAATCTTATGCAGGCCCGGTATGGCGACGGCCGTCTGCGTGTCTCGGTCGACATCGACTTTGAAGTGCGCGACAGCCTGGTACCGCCGTTTATCTTGCAGCCGCTGCTCGAAAACTGCATCAAGCATGCGCAGCGCGAGACCGAGCCGCTTTCTATTCGTGTTAGGGCTTTTGAGACCGATGACGGCTTGGAGATCATCGTCGAAGATGACGGCATCGGGATGAGCGAAGAAGTCTGCGCGCATCTGTTTGAGCAGCATTGCCGAGAGGAGCCCGAGAGCATTACCGCCGACGGCTCCGTCAAGCGAGGTTGCGGCCTGGCGCTCTTCAACGTGCTTCAGCGCATCCATTTCTTTTACGGAGAAGATTCTGGCATGCGCGTGAAGTCCCAGGAGGGCGTGGGAACGCAGGTCATCGTTGAGTTGAACGGCGAGCCGCATGAGCCGGCGCCGCTAACGGTGTAGCACGCGGTTGGATTGAGAGAAAAAGAGGGGAAGCGCATATGTCCGAAGGCTGGAACATCCTGGTGGTTGATGACGAGCCTCCCATTAGGGCTGAGCTACGCTATCTGTTGGAAAAGGATACGCGTGTGGGTCAGATTGCCGAGGCGGGCAATGTCACCGAAGCCGTGGAGTCGATTCTGTCGAACAAGCCCGACGTGCTGTTTTTAGACATTACCATGCCCGGTCGCTCGGGAATTGAGCTTGCCGAGACGTTGCAGAACCTAAAGACGCCGCCGGTCGTGGTGTTTGTGACGGCATTTGCCGAGTATGCGGCCGATGCCTATAACCTCGATGCTGTCGATTACATCGTCAAGCCGGTCGAGGATGCCCGCTTGTCAAAGGCGCTCGACAAGATCGAGACTGCCCTGGGCGCTCGCCGTGTCGTCCATGCTCCGCGCCAGCCTTTGCGCCTGACGGTGGATCGCGGGGGCAAAAAGGTGTTCATTCCCGTGGCGGATGTCTGCTACTTTGAGGCGCGCGCCGATTTTTGCAACGCCGTCTGCGCCGAGGGGACGTACCTGATCAATGAGTCGATTTCTTCGCTCGAGCGGCGCCTGGCCCCCGAGGGCTTTATCCGTGTCCACCGCAGCTATCTGGTTAATTTGGAAGACGTACATAATGTCGAGATCGGCTCCACGGGCCTGATGGAGCTCAGGCTCGATCGCGTAACCTCGATGGTGCCCGTGTCCCGCCGTCGCGCTGCCGAGGTTAAGGCGCACCTGGGGCTTGCGTAGGCGGTCCGCATGTCATCGTTTACCGCCGTAGGTTTGGCATGGCCGTGCGGTGGGCATAATGGATTGCATCGAATGAAATCGAAAGGAACAATATGCCCGCGCTCATTACGCATCATCTGTTTGGCGAGGAAAGCATCGACCGTCTTCCGCAGGGCGTTATCACGTCCGACGAGGAGCGCATCGCCTTTATCCTGGGAAACCAAGGTCCCGACCCGTTCTTCTTCCACATGCTCACGCCGCGCATTTCCGACTGTATGTCGCTTGCTCAGGTCATGCACCGCTCGCGCATGTCGCGCCAGTTCTCGTGCCTGCGCGACGGCGTGTCGCACCTACAGCCGCGCGATGCCAATCTGGGTCGCGCCTTTGCGCTGGGCCTGCTGTCGCACTATGTGCTCGATCGCAATGCCCACCCCTTTGTCTACGAGCAGCAGTTTGGCATTGTTGAGTCCGACCCCGAGCTCGAGGCTTCGGGCAGTCAAGTTCACGCCGTGCTCGAAAGCGACCTGGACGTGCTGATGCTGCAGCTCAAACGTGACGGGGCCACGGTCGAGGATTATCCGCCGGCGGGCGAGATTGTCACTACCGACCGCATCAATCGCGTTGCCGGCGTGCTGATGAGCTACGTCGCCGGGCGCGTGTACGGCATCGATGTCCCGGCGGGGGAGTACGCCGGCGCCGTCTCGGACATGCAGATGCTCTACCGCACTATCGAGCCGGCCGGTTCGGCCAAGACGCGCGCGATTGCCCTGCTCGAGGGCTTGGTGCACGATTATTCGCTGCTCGACGGCCTTGCGCACCGCGTGACGACCGAGCTGCCCGAGCGTACCAGCAACCTGGGCCACTTGGCATGGAAGAACCCCTTTACCGATGAAGTCTCGACCGAGAGCTTCCCCGAGGTCTTCGACCGCGCGCTGCTCGATTACGAGCTCACCGTCGCCCGCTTTATCGAGACCGGCGATATGGAAGCCGTGACCAACCACGTCAATTACAGCGGTCGCGTGCTCGGCGCCGACGAAGAGTTCGACCGCGAGGAGTAGCAAGCTACCTCGCCCATACTCTCCGATAAGTTGCGGTGGAATAGTTCCTGAATGAAGCCCCCGGAGGGCTAAGCGGGAACTATTTCACCGCAACTGCGTTGATGGGATGGCGTTTCGCCCTGCGTGTCCGTATGACCGCTCTCGGCCCCTTTGCCGAATCCTTACCGGCGCTTCTGGACAATTGGGGTACGATGAACTAACTGCATATCGGGCGAATACGAAGGGGCCCTGTCCATGAAATACACCAAGCTCGAGCGTAACTGGGTTATGTACGATGTGGGCAACTCGGCCCTCGTGCTGCTCAATACCTCGGTGGTGCCCATCTACTTTAACGCCATCAATACCGGTGCTTCTTCGGCAGACCTGGTGGTCGCTTGGGGCAACGCGCAGACGATCGCCTCGTTGGTCATTGCCATGCTCATGCCCATTCTGGGCGCGCTTGCCGATTACGCCGGCAACAAGATCAAGTTCTTCTTGGGCTTCTTCCTCACGGGCCTGGTTCTTTGCCTGGCGCAGGCTATCCCCATGTCCGCCATGGCATTTTTGACCGTGTACGTGCTGTGCACTATCGGCCTTAACTCTTCTATGACGTTCTACGACGCTATGCTGCCCGACATTACCACCGATGAGCGCATGGACGCCGTGTCCAGCTCGGGCTATGCCTGGGGCTACATCGGTTCCACCGTGCCGTTCATCATCTGCCTGGCGCTTATCATGGGTGGCCCCGCTCTTGGCGTCCCCACCATGCTGGCAACGCGTCTGTCGTTTGTCATCACCGGTGCCTGGTGGCTCATCTTTACCCTGCCGCTCATTCGCACCTATAAGCAAAAGTACGGTCGCGAGCGCGGTCCCCAGGATACCATCGGCCACATCGTGGGCGGCGTGTTCTCCGAGGTCGGACACACCATGCGCGAGATCGCTCACAACAAGCCCGTGCTGGTCTACATGATCGCGTTCTTCTTCTACATCGATGGTGTCCATACGGTCATCTCCATGGCAACCAGCTACGGATCGGCTCTGGGCATCGACTCGACCCAGCTGGTACTGGCACTGCTCGTTACGCAGTTCGTCGCTTTCCCGTCCGCCATCATCTACGGCAAGCTCGCCGGTCGCGTGGGCACGCTCAACATGATCATGGTGGCCGTCGCCGCCTACATGGGCATCGTGCTCTTTGCCGCGTTTTTCTTAAAGACTGCCTTTGAGTTTTGGGTGCTCGCCATTTTGGTCGGCTTGTTCCAAGGTGGCGTGCAGGCGCTCAGCCGCAGCTATTTTGGCCGCATCATCCCCAAGGAAAAGTCCAACGAGTACTACGGCTTCTTTGATATCTTTGGCCGCTACGCAAGCGTGATGGGCACCTTCCTGGTGTCGGTCGTCACCTCGCTGACCGGCAACCCGTCGCTGGGTGTCCTTTCCATCGGCGTGCTGCTGGTGTTTGGCTTTGCGCTGCTGGTCCGTCTGTCCCGCATGGCTCAGACGGCGGCGTAAGGCAACTGGGCTCAGTACGGCAATTGTGCCTATCTGCAGTACTCTTTTGGAAGTAGCCGCATAAATCATTCTGACTTCCGAACAATGTTTAGCCCAAGTGGGTATGATGGAACCAGCTAGGTCGCGGGGCGTCGCCTGTGTTTGGCGGCGCCCCGTTTTTGTGTTGCAAGGAGGGTAAAGGTATGAACGCCACGGTTGTGATCCCAACATATTGGGCGGGCGATGATACCCAAGCAAACGCTCCCGGCACCTACGATCACTCGACGTCGCTCAATGCCGCCAACCCAGAACTCGATCGCTGCCTGACTTCGCTCGAGCAGGTACGCGACATTCCGCGCATCATTCTCTTGGTGGTCTGTCCGGTTTCTGCCACGGCCGACGTATCCCATCGCGTGCACGAAATCGTCAATGCGCATCCCACACTTAAGGTCACCATCGTTACCAATACTCAGGCTTCGCGTGTTGCCGACCGCGTGGCGCAGATTGCGCCCAAAGGCTCGGGCGAGTGCGTGAGCCTGCGCGGCTACGGCGCCATCCGCAACATGGGTCTTGCCTGCGCGGCGGTGCTGGGGCACGACGCGGTTGTGTTTTTGGATGACGACGAGACCGTCATCGATGCCGACTTTATGAAGCGTGCGACCTATGCACTGGGCCAACAGACGCGTCAGGGCCTGCCGATTTTAGTCAAGAGCGGATACTTTTACGATCGCGACGGGTCGCCGCTGGCTCCCACGGACAAAGCGGGCATTTGCCATCGCTGGTGGACCAAGCGTATCGAGTTCAATCGCTGGATGAAAAAGGCGCTCTCGGGCACCCGCATCTCGCGTTCCAATTACGTGTGCGGCGGCCTGATGGCCCTGCATGCCCGTGCGTTTACCCGCGTGGCATTCGACCCGTTTATTACCCGCGGCGAGGATCTGGACTATCTCTTTAACATGCGCATGTTTGGCTACGACGTGTGGTTCGACAACGAGTGGACCGTGCGCCACCTGCCGCCCGAGTCCGAGAAGCGTTCGCCGCGCTTTATGCAGGACGTGTACCGTTGGTACTACGAGCGGGCCAAGCTGACGTTCGCTGCGCACCAAAAGGAGCTCATTCCGGTTACGGCCGCATCGCTCATGCCCTATCCGGGTCCGTGGATCTCGCGCGAGCTCGACGACCGCGTGCGCAAGACCGCCATGGTTCGCAGCATGTTTACCCGCGAGCACGAGGGGTATCTGCGCATCTGGCGTCATGGTATTGACGAGGCCAAGACCTATGCCCGCCAAAACGCCGCAAGCTACCTGCGTTTTCAGAGTTTCTGGCCCAAGATCATGGACGAACTTTGGCGCGACGCACAACTGATTAGCATCCTGGAGGGGGCTGAATGATCGACCGCCGCGCCCAGCGCGATAATTCAATTTCAATCTTTCGCATCATCGCCGTTGTCTGCGCCGTTTGCGTGTTGGTGTACTTTATCTTTGCCCTGGCGACTGGCATTGAGCCGATTGCCACGGTGATCGCCTGTGCGCTGCTGTGCATCTTCCTGTGCATCTTTATCTATTTGACGCTCAACCCCGATTCGGTACGCTCCCAGTACACCGAGGAGACGCTCTCGGTTGCCTCGGCCATGCTCGAGGACATTAAGGGCGGCCTGACGCAGGAATCGGCGCTTTTGGTGTGCCGGCGTATTCTGCCCGAGACACGTGCCATGACCGTTGCCATCACCGATGAGAGCAACGTGCTGGCCTGCGCGGGCGAGTTCGAGGAAAAGCTGCTGCCCGATTCGCCCATCCATACGCTTGCCACGCGCTACGTCATTGAGCACGGCATCGTGCAGTCGTTCAACCGCGTGGTGGACGTGGTGGGTTCGGATGGCTCGCACAACCATGTTCCCGCCGGCATCATCGCGCCCATCAAGGTGGGCGACCGCACCGTCGGCACGCTCAAGTTCTACTACAAGACCCCGCGTGCCGTCGACCGTACCCAGTATGCGCTCGCCTCGGGTTTTGCCGAGATCCTGTCCACGCAGCTCGCCATCCACGAGCTCGAGGTGCAAAAGGAACTGACGGCCCGTGCCGAGGTGCGTGCCCTGCAGGCGCAGATCAACCCGCACTTTCTGTTCAACACGCTCAACACCATCGCGTCGTTTACGCGTACCGACCCGCTGCGTGCCCGCGAGCTGCTGCGCGAGTTTTCCTTGTTCTATCGCGCCACGCTCGACAACTCGGGGTCGCTTATCCCGGTCTCGCGCGAGGTTGCCCAGACCAAGCGCTACCTGACGTTTGAGAAGGCGCGCTTTGGCGAGGACCGCGTACTGGCGGCCTTCGATGTCTCCGAGGATGTCGAGGACACGTTGGTCCCGGCCTTTGTAATCCAGCCCATTGTCGAGAACGCCGTGCGGCATGGCATGGGCGATGGCGATGCCCTGCAGATCGATGTGACCGTCCATCAAGACGGCGACGACGCAATCCTGATTGCCGTGGCCGACAACGGCGTGGGCATGGACGAGGGCACCGCCGCCAGGCTGTTTGATGAGCGCTCCGCCCGCCCCGATGCCAGTTCCCCGCAAGGCGGCGGCGCCGGCGTGGCCATGCACAATATTTCTGAGCGCATCCATCGCTTTTATGGACCGCACTCTTATACGCGCGTCGAATCGGCGCCGGGCAAGGGCACCAAAGTGCTCCTGCATCTTGATTTGTCAGAGAGCATCTTTGACATTCAAGAGTAAAATAAAAGGCTATGGGCTCAACGCCAAGCGGCGGATGCCCAGCCTAGTTTGTTGACGAAAGGTTTAATCCCTATGCTGCGTGCGATGATTGTGGATGATGAGGCCCCGGCCCGTTCGGAACTTCGCTTCTTGCTCGAGCAGACGGGCAAGATCGGCACGATCACTGAGGCGTCGAGCGTCCGCTCCGCCATTGAGATGTTGATGGAAAGCCGCGTCGATGTCGTATTTCTCGATATCTCGATGCCCGGCGCTTCTGGCCTGCAGCTTGCCGAGGCACTGCATAAGCTTAAGAATCCGCCGGCGATTGTGTTTGTGACCGCGTATAGCGATCATGCCGTCGAGGCGTTCGACGTTGATGCCGTCGATTACCTCATGAAGCCGGTTGAGGAGGCACGCCTGGATCGCGCGATCGAGAAGGTCATGCAGCACACCAAGCCCGTCACGGACAGCAAAGCCACCATCGAGCGCATTCCGGTGGAAAAGGGCGGCCGTAAGGTCCTCATCCCCGTGGATGACATTCGCTTCATCATGGCCAAGGACGATTACTCCTGTATCTATACCGTCGATGATCGTTTTCTATCGACGACTTCGCTGGCGCAGTTCGAGGCCAAGCTTTGCGACTTTGGCTTCTTTCGCGTTCATCGCCGCTATATCGTCAACTTGGCGTGCGTCACGGATGTCGAGACGGTGCCCTCGGGCGCTATCCAACTGGGCATTACGGGCGTCGACGAACGCGTGCCGGTTTCGCGCCGCCGCGTTGTGCCGCTCAAGAAGGCCCTGAGCCTCTAGTACACTGGCCCCGCAGCCCTGTAGACCAATTGTCTGCGGAGCCGTGGGGCTTTTTGTATATACGTCGAATCGGTTTTGCAGAAGGGATCCCATGAACAGTGCAAGCGCCAAGCGCATCGACATCATCTCGGACACCCACGGCTATCTTTCGCCCGCGCTTCTGGACGAGCTCAAAGGCGCAGATCTGATTATCCACGCCGGAGACCTCACCTCAGAGATGGATTACGAGCATCTATGCACCATCGCCCCTGTGCGAGCGGTCCTAGGAAACAACGACTACTACCGCGACTACGGCCCGGATGTAGACCGTCTGGCTATCTTCACCTACGAAGGCCTCAAATTCGCCGTAGCCCACTACCGCGAAGACCTTCCCGTGGGATCCGTAGACGTAGCCATCAACGGTCACACCCACGTAACCAAAGAAGCCCAAGTAGGCCGCTGCCTGGTCCTCAATCCCGGTAGCGCCAGCTATCCCAGAGGCAGCCGAGGCCCCACCATGGCCAGAATGCTCGTCAAGGACGGCAAGATCCTGAGCACCAAATTTATTGACTTGGAGTAGGTGCAACAAAAACGGGGGATGCACAACGCATCTCCCGTTTTTCTTTGAGCCAAAGACGGTAGTTCAACAAGATCCATCAGACCAACCCCGCCGCGGAGCAT
>CAJMRJ010000014.1:0-20531 GCA_905215865.1 uncultured bacterium
CCGGGGTCCCAACATAAAGACGGGCCCCGCCGCGCAGGGCCTAAAGCTTAACCATGCGCGCGGCGATGCGGGCGCAGTCGCAGGCGGCCTTCTTCTCGAAGGTGTTGTAGTCGACGACCTGGCCCTCGGCGCAGGGCTTGTCGCTGATGGCGCGCACGACGACGAGGGGCACGCCGTTGAGATAGGCGGCCTGCGCGATGGTGCAGCCCTCCATCTCGCAGCACAGGTCGCCGAAGGTCGCGAGGATGCGCTCCTTCTGTTCCGTGGGCGAGACGGCTCGGTGGGCAAGGTCCTCTCAAAGGGGGTCGTTCGTCGACGCAAAACCTCGATGGCCGACTACCGCCTCGAGCAGGTGGCGGATTACCTCTGCACTATCGAACTTGCCTTGGTCAAGTACGAGGCCAAGGAGAACGGTGAGACGTACAACAAGTTCTTCGGAGGTATAGGCTCTTTCAAGAGGAACTGGCTCAAGCAAGCCCGCAACAAGCGGATATAGGAGGTTCCGCGGCTCTGCAGGGAGCCGCCACCCCCTCCTTCGGCGGGAAGGCGGGGCGCCGACGCGGAATTCCCGACGACGTGCTTCGAGCAGCGGAAGCTGAAGCGCAAGCAGAAGCAGCGCGGGCAATGATCGGTGCCGACATGGGCCCAGACGTGAACAGCGCTACGTCCCCTGTTCACGGGGCACGAAACCATAAAGGTTGTCCAGCGGCTGCCAAACGAAAAGCCCCCGACCTGTTTGTGCAGGTCAGGGGCTCGGAAACGCTAGATATCAGCCTACTCCCACTCAATCGTCGCAGGCGGCTTGGACGTGATGTCGTAGCACACGCGGTTGGCGCCGGGAACCTCGGCGACGATGCGGCCGGAGATGCGGGCCAGCACGTCATAGGGCAGCTTGGCCCAGTCGGCGGTCATGGCATCGCTGGACTCGACGGCGCGCAGGATGATCGGGCGCTGGTAGGTGCGCTCGTCACCCATGACGCCCACGGACTTAATGTCGGGCAGGACCGCAAAGTACTGCCAGCAGCTGTGCTCGGAGTTGCGCTCGCCGGTCTGCTCAAACAGGCGCTGGTTGTAGGCATCGAGCTCCTCGCGCACGATAGCGTCGGCATTCTTGAGGATCTCGAGTTTCTCCTTGTCGACCGCACCGATGATGCGGATGGCCAGACCCGGACCCGGGAAAGGCTGGCGGAACACGATGTGACCCGGCAGGCCCAGTGCTAGACCAAGCGCGCGGACCTCGTCCTTAAAGAAGTGATCGAGCGGCTCGATGAGGTCGAAGTGCACGCCCTCGGGGAACGGGATCAGGTTGTGGTGGCTCTTGATGGTGGCCGTCTTGCCGCCCGTCTTGCGAGCGCCGGACTCGATGATGTCGGGGTAGATGGTGCCCTGAGCCAGGTACTTGACCGGCTTGCCATCGGTCTCGAGCTGCTGAGCAACCGCGAAGAACTCTTTCCAGAACTGCGTACCGATGATGCGGCGTTTCTCCTCGGGCTCGGTCACGCCGGCCAAAAGCTCGGCATAACGGTCCTCGGCGTGGACGTGGATAAAGTCGACGTCAAACTGCTTGGTGAAGACCTCCTCCACCTGCTCGGGCTCGCCCTTGCGCAGCAGGCCGTGATTGATGAACACGCACGTCATCTGCTTACCCACGGCGCGAGCACCCAGCGCAGCCACGACGGAGGAGTCGACGCCGCCGGACAGGGCCAGAATCACGCGGTCGTCGCCGACCTTCTCGCGGAAGTCTGCCGCCATGGTCTCGACCAGGTTGTCCATGCTCCAGTTGGGCTCCAGGCCGCAGATCTCAAACAGGAAGTTGCTCAGCAGCTGCTGACCATACTCGGAGTGCTTGACCTCGGGGTGGAACTGCGTGGTGAAGATCTTGCGCTCGGAGCACTCCATGGCAGCGACCGGGCACACGTCGGTGCTGGCGGTAACGGTAAAGCCCTCGGGCACCTCGGAAACGGCGTCGCGGTGGCTCATCCACACGGTCTGCTCCATGGGCGTGGAGTTAAAGAGCTTGGCGCCAGCCGTGCGCGTGATGGTGGCGCGGCCGTACTCGCCCACCTCGGAGTGGCCGACCTTGCCGCCGAGCGTCACGGCCGTGATCTGGTGGCCGTAGCAAAAGCCCAGGACGGGAAGGCCCAGGTCAAAGATGGCGGGGTCGATGGACGGAGCGTCCTCGGCATACACGGAAGCCGGGCCGCCGGAAAGGATGAGCGCAGAGGCGTTCATCTCGCGAATCTCGTCGGCCGAGATGTCGCAGGGGACAATCTCGGAATACACGTTGAGGTCGCGGACGCGACGGGCAATGAGCTGACCGTACTGCGCACCAAAGTCGAGTACGAGGACCTTTGCGGAAGCCTTTTGATCCATGGTTTCCCCCTGTTGTTGGCGGGGAGCCGGTGCCCACCCGCGTGAATGAACGAAAATAACTCCCATAGTGTACACGTTTATATGGGGTTTCTCGTCCCTCGCAGCCATCAGCGCACGGCAAACGCACGACCTGGGCCCCTATTTGCCAGCAATTGAAGTGTTACCAACCGTTACAGATGATGTAATACGTTTGAACATTCGACGCCCTGTGCCACAATACTGCCGAACGACTCCGCCCTTGCGGCGGCAAATACGATAGGAATACCAGCATGAAGCGCATCCTTCTCATCGCCACGGGCGGCACCATCGCATCGACCGAAGACGGTAACGGCCTATCCCCCGCCCTGACCGGTGAGGAGCTCGCCCAGAGCGTCCCCGAGATCTCGGGCCTCTGCGAGCTCGACGTCGTGCAGCCCATGAACATCGACAGCACTAATATGCGCCCGAGCGATTGGATGCGCATCCGCGATGTCATCGTCGAGGGCTATGCCGACCACGACGGCTTCGTGATTCTACACGGCACCGACACCATGAGCTACACCGCGGCAGCGCTTTCCTACCTGATTCAGGACAGCCCCAAGCCCATCGTGCTCACCGGCTCGCAAAAGCCCATGGGCAACCCTTTTACTGATGCCAAACTTAATCTGTACCAGAGCCTGCTCTATGCGCTCGACGAGCACTCGCACGATGTGTCGATCGTGTTTGGCGGCGTCGCCATTGCCGGCACGCGCGCCCGTAAGCAGCGCACCATGAGCTTTAATGCGTTCATTAGTGTGAACTATCCGCCCATTGCCTACATCCGCAACGACCGTATTGTGCGCAACGGGCTTCACGGCACCCATCAGAATGAGAGCCCAGTTCGTTTCTACGACAGTATCGATCCGCGCGTGTTTGTCCTTAAGCTCACGCCCGGCGTGAACCCGGGTATCCTCGACGCCCTAGCCGATAGCTACGATGCCGTTATCCTGGAGACCTTTGGCATTGGCGGTATTCCCGAGTTTGGTGAGTCGGGCGAGTCATTCCAGGAGGCGATTTTCCGCTGGGTCGATTCGGGCCGCACCGTCGTTATGACCACGCAGGTCCCCGAGGAGGGCCTTGACCTGGGTGTTTATGAGGTCGGCCGTGCCTACGCCGATCATCCGGGTATTTTGCGCGGCGACGATATGACCACCGAGACGCTCGTGGCCAAAACCATGTGGGCGCTCGGCCAGTCACGTGATGCGGCAGAGATTCAGCGCCTGTTCTACAGCCAAGTCAACCACGATCGCATCCCGATGGTGTAACCACCGGTCAATAGGCATCTTCTATTCGATACCCTCGAGAAGCTCTGACACCGTCATGCCGAGTGCGGGTGCGATCTTAAATAGAACCTTGAGCGTGAAATTTGCCGTCCCGTCTTCGATTCGGTCGAGGTAGGGTCGGCTGATTCCTGTCGCCACACAAAAATCAACCTTGGAGATACCAAGGTCCCTGCGTGTCTCTTCGACCCGCCTGCCAAGAATCTGTTTCGCACGTTCGTCCATGCAGCCGAGTTTGAAATGGAGCCGAACATAAACGTAAACTATAGTTTACGTTTTGCCGAATACACAGGAGTTTTCTATGTCGGGTTCTTCGGTCCGCATGTACCGAGCCACGCTTCGCACAAACAGCGCACCGCCCAAGCTCGTCGTCGTTGAAGCAGAATGCCTTTCGCCCGATGAGCGCACAGCATTTGCATTGCTATCAAGTCGCATCGCCGCCGTTCTGGTCCCTTGCCCGGTGCAAGGTGAACTTGCCATCCAATGCCAAGCGCACAGCTGCTCGCTCAAGCAGGCTGCCGTAATCGCAACCAGCCAACGAGGTCTGCCCCTTCTCCTGGAAGCCGGTATCGCACTTGCCCTTCGGGGCGCCGGATACGAAAACGAGGCCGCCGCCGACATGGTCTTTAAACCACGATCGAGCGGCGGCCTCGCAGCAGCCATTGAATATGCGTGCAGGCTCGTTGCCTAAAAGGACAAGCTAGAAACCAAAGCCAAAGCCCGTTCCAGTAATCGCCGAATACATAAAGTAGACGTTGATTGCGTTGAGGAACACGCCCGTGATGCAGCCGTTACGCAGGTAGCGCTCGCACACGATGCGCGCCATGGCGGCGGAGTCATCATTGTTCTTTGCCTGGCGTCCCGCCGTAAAGTACGTCGCCACACTCAGCAGCAGATTGAGCACCGGCAGTGCCAGCAGCTCGTAGCTCTTGCCCCAGCGCGTCGCCTCGCCGGCTGCGTTAAACTTCGTTGCCACCTCGGGGCCAATGTTGGGGATAACACACGCTGCAACCACCAGCGGAATCACCGCAAGTACGAGCAGCGCAATACCCATGTAGCCAGCTTTTTTGCCATATTTAAACATATGCGTCGTCCTTACACGTTAAAGCGGAAGTGCACGACGTCGCCATCGGCCATGACATAGTCCTTGCCCTCAATACGCAGCTTGCCGGCGGCCTTGGCGCCCTGCTCGCCGCCGAGCTCGATGTAGTCGTCGTAGCCAATAACCTCGGCCTTAATAAAGCCGCGTTCAAAATCGGTGTGGATGACGCCGGCGGCCTGCGGGGCGGTCGCGCCCTGACGAACCGTCCAGGCCTTGACCTCCATCTCGCCGGCCGTAAAGAACGACTGCAGGCCGAGCAGCTTATAAGCCGCCTGCGCGAGCACGTCCAGACCGGGCTGCTCCAAGCCCAGGCTCTCCAGGTAGTCGGCGGCGTCCTCGGGATCGAGCTCGGAAAGCTCGGCCTCGATCTTGGCGCAGATGGGCAGCGGCTTGACACCATCGATGGGCGCCAGATCGTCGTTGAGCATATCCTCGTCCACGTTGGCCACATACAGGATGGGCTTCATAGTGAGCAGGAACAGGCCCTTGGCGGCAGCACGCTCCTCGTCAGTCATCTCCATGGATGCGGCGCGCTTGCCCTCGTTGAGCCAGGCAAGCAGGCGCTTGGCCACCTCGAACTTGGGCATGAGCTCCTTGTCGCGCTTGGCCTCTTTCTCGAGCTTGGGCAGCTGCTTCTCGAGCGTGCCCATATCGGCCAGGATAAGCTCGGTCATGATGGTGTCGGCGTCACCGGCGGGATCGACGAACTCGCCTGTGCGGCCCACCTCACGCATGACGTTGGGATCCTTAAAGTAGCGCACGACCTCGCAGATGGCGTCGGTCTCGCGGATGTTGGCCAAGAACTGGTTGCCCAGGCCCTCGCCCTCGTTGGCACCCTTCACCAGGCCAGCGATGTCGACAAACTCGACCGTAGCCGGCACAATGCGGCCCGGGTTGACGATGTCGGCAAGCTTTTGCAGGCGGCTATCGGGCACATCGACGATACCCACGTTGGGGTCGATCGTGGCAAACGGGTAGTTGGCGGCAAGGCCGGTCTTTTTGGTAAGCGCGGTGAACAACGTCGACTTGCCCACGTTGGGCAGGCCCACGATACCGATGGAAAGGGACACGACAGCTCCTTTTGGTACAGGTACTTCAAACTTCATAAGTATAGCGCCGCCGCAGCATCCGGGCGAATCCGGACACCGCGGCGGCGCAAATGAAGCAGAGATGCGTGAGGGTTCGAGACGGCAGTCCTTACTTAAGCTCGGGCCAGAAATCCTTGTTGGCCTCGATGAGCTCGTCCAGGATCTGCTTAGCAACGCTTGCCGAAGGAATGGTCTTGGAGAGCGTGAGCGCCTGCCAGAGCTTCTGGTAGCTGCCCTCGACCCAAGCCTGGACAACGAGCTTCTCGACGGAAACCTGCTGCTCCATCAGGCCCTTCTGGAACTGCGGGATCGGGCCCTGGCAGATCTTCTCAAAGCCGTTGGAACCGACGATGCAAGGCACCTCGACCATGGCCGTCGGGTCGAAGTTGGGCACAGCACCATCGTTGGGGACGATCAGCAGGAAGCGCTCGAGCGTGTTTTCGGCCAGTGCGCAGGCAAGGTCGACGATGTAGTTGGCATGCACATCCGGCTCAAAGCCGCCGTCCTTGGCAGTACCCTTGGCGATGATGTCGCGGCAAGCGCCAAAGACCTTCTTCTCGCGGCCGTCCATAACCTCATTGGCGCGAGTGTAGTTGGGGTCAGACGTCTCGACGACATAGTCCGGGTACAGGTAATACTTGAGGTAGGTATTGGGAATCGTCTCGGGATCGACAGCATAGACATCCTTGGCCTTGCCGAAGGTGTGAATCCAGCTCTCCTCGACATGCTGCTCCTTACCGGCCTCGTGCTCGATGCCGTCCAGGTAGCCGTTCTTAGCCATGTGCTCCTTAATCTGCGGCATGAGGTCGTTGCCGTCCTTGTCGTAGATCTTGCTCCACCAACCAAAGTGGTTGAGGCCGTAGTAGCTATACTGCAGCTCGCGACGATCCTTGATGCCGCACATACGGCTCATCTTATCCATGAGGTCGATCGGCATGTCGCAGATGTTGATGATGCGGCTGTTGGGGCGCAGCACGCGGCAGGCCTCGGCGACGATGGCCGCGGGGTTGGAGTAGTTGAGCATCCAGGCGTTGGGGCTGTACTTCTCCATGTAGTCGAGGATCTCGATGACACCACCGATGGAGCGCATGCCGTAGGCGATACCGCCGGCACCGCAGGTCTCTTGGCCAACGCAGCCGTACTTGAGAGGAATCTTCTCGTCGAGCTCACGCATGGCGTACAGGCCAACGCGGATGTGAGCAAGCACGAAGTCGGTCCCGGTGAATGCGGTCTCGGGATCGGTGGTGTAGCTGAACTCAACCTCGGGGGCGTTCTCGTGGAAGTAGATCTCGCAGGCCTTGGCCACGGTCTCCTGGCGCTCGGCGTTGTTGTCGTAGAAGGTCACCTTGTTGACCGGGAAGCGGTCGCGCTCCTCAAGCAGCATCAGAGCGATGCCCGGAGTGAAGGTAGAGCCACCGCCGGCAATGGTCACGGCATAGTTTTTCTTGGACATGATGTCCTCCTCATTCTGGCCGCTTGCTCAATCCATCCCCGCACGCGGCCTGTACGGTTTGGAATTGTCACCTAGAAGTGGAGTTTTTATCTCCAGAATCGGCCTTGCGGTGCATACCGGCTCTGCAAGGCCGATTGTTTCGATGGACGATGGTTTACAGAAGACTCTCGTACTTCAGAAGACTCTCGAACTTCTCGCGAACCTGCGGGACGGTAAGGCCGATGATGACCTGGATTGACTGGCCTTGGACCACCAAGCCATGCGTACCGATCGCCTTGAAGGAAGCCTCGGGTGCAACGACGCCCTTGTCCTTGACGTTAACGCGCAGACGGGTAGCGCAGTTAGTTACATCGATGATGTTATCCGCGCCACCGAGCAGATCGAGGATGTTCTCGGCAAGCACCAAGCGCTCATCATCTTTACTCTGGGCGACCGATTTGCCAGCAGCAGCACCGCCCTGCTTTTGCTTGTAGTCGGCCTTGGACTTGAGCTCGACCTCAACATCGTCATCCTCGCGACCGGGGGTCTTAAAGTCGAACTTGACGATCAAGAAACGGAAGACCACGACCCAAAGGGCGGTAAAGCACAGACCGACAAGGATGGAGATGGCGTACTGCAGACCGTGTGCGGCCCAAAGGGGCAGCCAGTCCCACGAGAGCATCGAGATGATGCCGCCGTCGAAGATGCCCACGACGCCAAGGAGGTTTTGAGCCATGCAGCCGAGCGCTCCGAGCACGCAGTGGACGACGAACAGGCCGGGCGCAATGAACAGGAAGGTGAAGTCAAGCGGCTCGGTGATACCGCAAAGCATAGCGGTAAGGGTGACCGGGATCAGCAGAGCCTTGACGCGCTGCTTGCGCTCGGGTTTGGCGGTCATATAAAACGCAATGGCGACGCCAAGCGAGCCGAAGACCTTAGTCCAACCAGGGCAGGTATAGGCAGCCCAGGGTGCGGCATCCTTAAGAGCAATGCTCGGATCGGCAGCCAGTTGGGGCAGGATGTTGGCCCAAGCAGCAAAGATGCCGCCGTTGACCGCCGCGTTGTCGTAATAGAACGGCGTATAGATAAAGTGGTGCAGGCCTGTAGGGATCAGCACGCGCTCGAAGAAAGCAAAGACACCCACGCCAAACGTACCGGCGGAAAGGATGAATCCCTGGAAGGCGGCGATAGCAGCCTGAACATGCGGCCACACCAGGCAGGCGATAAGAGCGACCGGAACCATAACGAAGAAACCGATCATATAGATGAACACGGAGCCCGAGAACACGCCCAGCTACTCAGGAAGTTCGGTGTCGAAGAACTTGTTATGCAGCATCGTGGCGATACCAGAAATGATAAGCGCGCCCATGATGCCCATATCAAGCGTTTTGATGCTTGCGATAGTGGCAAGACCAGTACCGCTACCCGCCTCGACAGAGTAGTCGACCCCAAAGACAGGGCCCCACTGCCCCAAGATTGTGCTTACAAAGTAGTTGAAGGTAAGGTAGATGGCCAAAGCCTCCATGCAACAGCGAGCGTTCTGCTTGTTCGCGAGCGAGATTGGCAACGCTACGCAAAACAGCAACGGCATCTGGTTAAAGAGCGTCCAACCACCCTGGAGCAGCACATTCCAGCAATCAAACCAAAGATGACCCGCTGTGGCCATCTCGCCAAAGATCGCCTCGGTGGTAAACAACGTACCCAGGCCGACGACGATTCCGGAAAATGCGAAAAGAATTGCAGGCGTGTACATTGCACCGCCGAAACGTTGTATCTTTTGCATCATGACGGGGAATCCCCCTCTCTTCATTCGGAGCGCTGCGGTTTTGGCTTCACTCGAGACCGCAGACGCGCCGTTTGCGTGTACCTCGTGCAATAGGACGGGTGGGCCCGCTTCCCTGACTTCTTGCACTTACGTTTTATCACATCACTTATCTAGACAAGTTAGCATAAAGACTACGGTCGGTAAACGGTTGATTATTGGCCGTAAACGGTATATGTCCAGTATTTCGCCTGCTAAATTTGATATAGCTGATGGCTGCATTTTAAATTTCTTTTCTACTTGTCTAGATGTGCTTGTCTATTCATATAGACATACCTATACTTCATTACAATATTCACCGCCACGTTAAGGAGTCACCATGAAAAGCGCGGTCTTCTATGGAAAGCACGACCTCAGAGTCGAGGAATCGGCAAAGCCGGCCGTAGGCAAGCGCGACGTTCTGATCAACGTCAAAGCTTGCGGCGTCTGCGGTACCGACGTTCATATCTACGAAGGCGACAAGGGTGCAGCCGACGTTACCCCGCCCACGATCCTTGGTCATGAGTTTGCGGGCGTTGTCGAGGCCGTGGGCAGCGACGTCGCTGGCTTTAAACCGGGCGATCGCGTGTGCATCGACCCAAACCATCCCTGCGGCTGCTGCGAACCCTGCCGCGACGGAATCAACAGCTACTGCGAGCATATGACCGGTTACGGCACCACCGTTAACGGCGGCTTTGCCGAGTACTGCTCCGTCGATATGCAGCAAGTCTACAAGTTGGGCGATCACACCAGCTTTGAGCAGGGTGCTATGACCGAGCCCGTCGCCTGCTGCCTGCACGGCATCGATATGTGCAACATCAAGCCCGGCAGCACAGTTGTCGTTATCGGCGGCGGCATGATCGGTCTGCTCATGATGCAGCTTGCCAAAAACGCCGGCGCCACCAAGGTTGTCTTGCTCGAGCCTGTCGAGGGCAAGCGCGAGGTTGCGCTCAAACTCGGCGCCGACCTGGCAATTGATTCCATCCACGAGGACGTCCCGGCCCGCCTGAAGCAGGAGGGCGTCGGCAACGTCGACGTTGTAATCGAATGCGTCGGCAAGCCCGTCACCATCGAGCAGGCCATCCAGATCGCCGGCCACAAGGCTACGGTCATGATGTTCGGCCTCACCAAGCCCGATGAGACAATCACCGTCAAGCCCTTCGAGGTCTTCCAGAAGGAGCTCGTGCTCACCTCGTCCTACATCAACCCTTACACACAGCGTCGCGCGCTCGAGCTCATCGACTCTGGCAGGCTCGACGTATCCTCGATGGTCGCCAAGGTGGCTTCCCTCGACGAACTCGGCGCCATCCTGTCAGACCCGGCCCTGCGTGCCATGGGCAAATATATAATCGACCCCAGCAAGTAAATCGCTTGACACCTGCGCGGGCGGCCCTCATCCACCGCTCGCGCACCCAGCTCTAGGAGACCGTCATGGCGCGAGCCATCTTCCAAACTATTTATGACAACGTAAAGCAGTCGATTGACGACGGCACATACGCCTATCAGAGTTATCTGCCTTCGGAGACTGAGCTCACGCAGCTGTTTGACTGTTCGCGCATGACGGTCCGTCGCGCCATCTCGATGCTTGCGGCAGATGGTTACGTGCTCCCCCAGCAAGGCAAAGGCATGCGCGTCATTCGCAACATCAGTGACGAGACGAGTCGTGGCGGCGGCGGACTCGAGACCTTTAAGGAAATCGCAGCCAGCCGAGGCTTTGAGCTCAAAACGGTTACCACTGTCTTTGAGCTCCTCGTCTGCAACAAGGCGCTCTCCAAGATTACCGGGTTTCCTGAAGGCTGTGAGCTCACGCGTGCCAAACGCATCCGTTATGCAGACGGACGGGCCGTGTGCTCTGACGACTCCTATTACCTAAGCTCACAGGTACCGGGGCTGACACCCGAGATTGTCAACGACTCGATCTATCGTTACCTCGAAGAAGGCCTTGGCATTAAGATTGCCACGGGCAAACGCGATGTAACGATTGAGCATCCCACGCCCGAGGATGCACGCGTGCTCGATCTCGACGACTTTAACGCACTCGCCGTTGTACGCGGACAGACCTACAACGCCGACGGCATCCTTATGGAATACACCGAGACAAAGCAGGTTCCCAGCTTCTTTTTACTCCACGAAACGGTCACCCGCCGCAATAACGGCAGCGAGACCCATCAGAGCAGCATGAGCTAACCGTCTATTAATTGCGGTGGGATAGTTCCTAGAATGGCCAGCTTAAGGGCAAAACAGGAACTATTCCACCGCAACTTTTTTGGCCGGCGGGGCAGTACCTGTCCCACCGGCCATCATTTACGCTCGTTTAGCTAGTCCGCGAGCTTTTCCACTTGGTCGAGCATCTTGTTGAGCTTTTCCTTTGCCTCGGCCTTGGCCTTCTGGGCCTCTTCGTGGGCCTTGGCCTTCTGGGCGGCCTTTTCTTCGGCCTCGGGGTCGACAACGACCAGATTGGACGCATCGTGCTCGACCAGCTTGAGCGCATGCTCGGGGCACACCTTGACGCAGGCTCCGCAACCTAGGCAATACGTGGACTCCAGTGCAAAGCGACCGCTTCCCACCAAATCGCAGGCAAACGTGGGGCACACGTTAACGCACTCGCCGCACGACGTACACTTGTCAAAATCGCATTCCGGTGTGCTCACCTGCATATTCTGGGCAAGCTCGGGGTAGTTCTGCAGCGTCGAGAGCACCAGCTGCCGCCCGTGCGTGAGCGAACGGCGACGCTTGGTCGTCGTGGTGCCGCACATGGTATTGAGTGTGCGCTCGAGCTGCGTGATCTGGTGACGGTGGGCCTTCAACTTCTGCGTCACCGAGGCCAGCGCCGCCGTTGCCGGGTTGAGCTTGGTCACGGTAAGGCCCGTGGTGCGGGCGATCTTTTCCATGTACTCCTTGCGCTCGTACTCACGGCGCTTATGGCACTTGAGGCTCTTGGGGTCGACCTCCAGACCCATGCCCGTGCCCGCCCACTCCTCGGCGGTAGCAATGGCCTCGCCCAGGATGTCCTCGCCACCGGTGTTACGGCACTTATCGCACACGCCCAGCGGCAGGTACACGCTCACGTTGGGATAATCGGCCAGCACCGAGAACCAGGTCTCGGCCGTAATATCACCCACGCAGGCAACGACGACTTCGTTCTCGCGCGGCATGCGCTTAAGGGCACGCGTGCAGGTAACGTAGGCGGTCTCGTGGCTCGTAGCCGCCGAGACAATGTCGTCGTAGACGTTTTTGGGTGCAAGGCGCGGAGAGATGATCGCCTCGGTCGGACAGGCAGCGGCGCACAGGCCGCACTTGCGACAGGAGTCGAGGATCTCAATGGCGTCTTCCTCGACCTCGATAGCGTTGACCGGGCACACGTCCATGCACGCGGTGCAGCCGCTCTTTTCGTTTTTGCAGGTCAGGCACGGAATGGTGTTGCCGCGCGGGCGCTCCTTGTAGTCGGCAGGATTCCACTGCGGCGCCGACGGATCGAGTGCATCGGTCACGCCGCCAAGCGGGTTTTTAAGAAAGTCGAAACCCTTGCTGATCTCGATAATGTCATCAAACAGATCGTGTTCCTGCGCCATGCGCGGCCCCTCCCTGAGCAGTGCAAACAAGCAAGAGATAATGATACGCTATCGGCCCACGCCTCGGGCAAATTACACGCGGCGCACCTTTGAGGCAAATAGTCTATGGCTTATCTCCGCCTCGATTGCACAAGGTCAATCAAGCGCCAAGCTATGCCTCGCACATGAGCTGCACGAGCTTTTGTTTGGTCACCTTGGCCTGTTCGTTAGCCAAATTGCGTTCGTTTCTAAAGGCCGCATCTGCAACGCTCATCAGGTCGGCATCGGAAATCTCGTCAAGGCCCAGCTCCTCGAGCGTCGTCGGCAGACCGACGCGCTGGCAAAACTCGAGCACCTGATTAAGCTCGGGCGCACGCTCCAGGCGCAGCTGCACCACCAGGCCAAATGCCACGGCCTCACCATGCATGGCCTTGCACTCGGGCAGAATCGTCAGGCCGTTGGCTATGGCATGGGCAAGCGCTAGGCCACCACTCTCAAAGCCAACACCCGAGAGCAGAATATTGCACTCGATCAGGCGCTCAACCGCTGGCGATGTACGGCCCTTTTTGAGATCGCGCTTGGCAGCGACGCCGCACTCCATGAGTGTGTCATAGCAGGCACGAGCCGCAACCAAGGCCAAGTGTCCCGGCGCGCCACCGTGCTCGTTGGCGCCGTGCGCCGCGGCGCACGAACGCGCCTCGAAATACGTTGCCAGCGCATCGCCCATACCAGCGACCGTCATACGCAGCGGGGCCGCCGCGACCACGTTGGTATCGACCACGACCAAGTCTGGATTCTTCTCGAGCATCAGGTAGCGGTCGAACGACCCATCCTCGTGATACAGCACCGAAATCGCGCTGCACGGACCGTCCATCGACGCCGCCGTAGGACATACGCACAACGGCAACTCGGCATAAAACGCAACGGCCTTGGCGATATCGAGCATCTTGCCGCCGCCAATGCCCACCACCATGTCGCAATACTCGGCTCGGGCTTCCTTGGCCATTTCGACAACGGCATCTTCCGTACACGGACCGTTGTAAATCTTAAAGAACGGCTCGCTTAGATCTTCATCCAGAAATCCATCGACGATCTGCCTGCACAGCCGATCCTCGGTGCCCTGGTCAAACAAGACATAGGCAGCGCAGCCCAACCATGACAAATACCTGCCCTGACGCGAGAGCTCACCCGGCCCCTGAACATATCGTCCGGGACCGCCATAAACCATGGGAAGCGCCATACGAGAATCCGCCCTTTCATCAACAACAATTGGTGCAAAGCAACCTGACCCCTTTGCACCATAGCAAAAAGGGGCAAAGCCGTCTGCCGGCTTTGCCCCTTCCTTAGCTTGATTTACTCATCCATGAGATAGTAGTGGCCCAGCGCGTCGGCACCCAGGATGGCGTTTGCGACCATCTCGGGCGTCACCTCAAACGGCATGTTGCACATGGTGTCATCGGGCGCGCAGGCGGCCTCGGCAACAATCATGGCCTGCTCGCGCGTAAGCTCGGCAACGCCAAGTTCCTTCATCGTGACCGGCAGGCCCAGCTCAATGCAGAAGCCCAAGACTTCCTCGAGCTTCTCGGTCGGGGCATCCTCGAGTACCAGCTGAACGATGGTGCCAAAGGCGACCTTCTCGCCGTGATACATGCCGTGGCACTCGGGCAGCATCGTCAGGCCATTGTGGATGGCATGAGCAGCAGCAAGGCCCGAGCTCTCAAAGCCAATGCCAGAAAGCAGCGTATTGGCCTCGATGATATGCTCGACGGCAGGCGTGAGCGCACCCTTCTCCAGCGCGACCTTGGCCTTGACGCCATCGGCCATAAGCGTCTCGTAGCAGAGCTTGGCGAGCGCCAGGCCGGCCATTCCGCCCTTGCCGCCGGCGCAAGTGCCACCGTCGGCATCGTGCGTCGCTTGGGCCTCAAAGTAGGTTGCAAGCGCATCGCCCATACCGGAAACCGTCAGGCGCACCGGGCTCGCCGCGATAACCGTCGTATCCATCAGGACAATGTTGGGGTTTGCCTTAAGGAAGAGATATTTATCGAACTGGCCGTCATCGGTGTAGAGCACCGAAAGTGCCGAGCACGGTGCATCGGTCGAAGCGATGGTGGGGCAAATGATAACCGGGGACTCCAGGTAATAGGCAACAGCCTTCGCGGTATCGAGGATCTTGCCGCCACCGACACCGACGATGATGTCGCAACCGTTGTCGCGAGCGAGCGCAACCAGGCGATCGACCTCGCCCTTGGAGCACTCGCCGTTAAAGTCCTCAAACAGCAGCTCGGCCTTAGCCTCGGCAAAGCCGCCCTCGATCTTGGCACCAACGCGCTTCTTGCCCGAAGGCGTCACGATGACGAGGGCCTTAGCGCCGAGCGGCTCAACATAGGAGCCGAGCTTGGCGAGCTCGTCCGGACCCTGGATGTACTTGCTGGGGCTATTGAAGATTGCAGCCATTTTTATCCCATTCTCTAAAAGAAAAAAAGGGGCTCCGTACAGATACGTGCGGAGCCCCTCGTTACGATAACAAGAGTCGATTAGAAATCGATGTCGGTGTCGTAGTAGCAGGCCTTGAGAATCTTCTCGAAGTCGGCAGCCTTGGTCTCACGCGGGTTCTCGGGCGTGCAGGCGTCCTGCTCGGCGTTCGCGGCGATCTCGGGCAGCTTGGCGAGGAACTCCTCCTCGGAAACCATCTGCGGGTTCTCGGCGTCGACCTTCACGCCACCATTCGCGTAATCCTTGATGGACTGCGGAATGTTGAGCTGGTCGTTGAGGTCGCGAATCTTCTGGACGAGCGCAGCGATGAGCTCCTCGTTGGTCTCGCCGGAAAGGTGCAGGATCTCCTTGGCCACGTAAGCGTAACGCTCAGCAGCGCGCGGGTCCTTGGAGTTCCACTGGATGACCTTGCCCAGGTACATGGCGTTAGCAGCACCGTGGATGATGTGGCCGTTCTCAAAGGCAGCACCGGTCTTGTGAGCCATGGAGTGAACGATGCCGAGCAGGCCCGAGGAGAAGGCGATACCGGCGATGCACTGAGCCTCGTGCATGTGTTGACGGGCCTCATGGTCGCCAGCATAGGACTTGGGCAGCCACTCGACGATCTCGCGGATGCCGTGCAGAGCGTTGGCGTCGGTGAACATAGAGGCGCAGGTGGAAACGTAGGCCTCCATGCAGTGGGTCAGAGCGTCCATGCCGGTATGAGCGCACAGCTTGGCGGGCATGGTGTAGGTGAGCTCGGGGTCGACGATGGCGACATCAGGGGTGATGTTGAAGTCGGCCAGCGGGTACTTGATGCCCTTGGCGTAGTCGGTGATGACGGAGAAGGCAGTGACCTCGGTAGCGGTGCCGGAGGTAGAGGAGATGGCGCAGAAATGAGCCTTCTGACGCAGCTCGGGGAAGCTGAACGGCTGGATGATGTTATCGAAGGACTCCTCGGGATACTCGTAGAAGACCCACATGGCCTTAGCGGCATCGATGGGCGAGCCGCCGCCGATGGCGATAATCCAGTCGGGCTCGAACTCGCGCATGGCCTCGGCGCCCTTCATGACCGTCTCGATGGACGGGTCGGACTCGACGCCCTCGAACAGCTTGACCTCGAAACCGCCTTCCTTAAGGTCGGCCTCAACGTCCTGCAGGAACCCGCCGCGGCGCATAGAGCTGCCGCCAGAAACGATGATGGCCTTCTTGCCCTTGAGGTTCTTCACCTCGTGGCGAGCGCCCTCACCAAAGTACAGATCGCGAGGATTGGTAAAACGTCCCATACTGTGCCTCCTAAACAAGCCCCTCTTAGACTTGCGTATATAACGGAGCACCCGATTGGCTCCGTTAGGACCGTTTTGCGCGTTGCCGGCGATGACAATGCGCGATGTCTGAACGCCTCAACGCTCAGTCAAACACTATTTTACCGTTCTGGTTGGTCAGTTATTCACCTAAAGCCGATAATGATGAAACGTTTTTTCTATCCCTGAAGACCCTTGTGGGGCATTCATACTCCCAAGCTGGGCAAACGTTTTATCAGGGTTGACTACATATCCCGGGCAGGGCTGTGCCCCTCCAAAATGTGCCCCGTTCGCCGCCAAAAATCGACCGTTTACGGCACTGTGATACCACCCGCGCAACCGAGGTGCCGACATTTGTGTGACATCCGTCTTCGTGGTGCAAAGGTGCAAGTCCAAGTGCGGCACCCCCGGTGTGCCACATGCGGGTAAACTAGAACCTTATATAAAGATATTTGAACCCTAACCGCAGCAAAGGAGGCCCCATGGCATTCGATCCCATTCAAGAGGATTGCCATCGCCTCGTTCTTGAGGCCTTGCGCCGCGACAATATCCCGCTCACTGACGGCCCCGCCGTCGAGCGTCTAATGGAGCAATTCACCCGCAACCCCGCGCCGCTCATCGTGCACGATCGCGACCGTGCCGGGCACCTCATTGCCAAGGTGGTCGAGGCTGTCGACTACCGCATCCCCTTTATCCCCGACGACGCCCAGGCAGAGCAAGAAGAAGCCGCAGCCGAGAACATGCTCCGCGAGGCAGCCGCGCTCGATCCGGCCAACTGGGATGCCCAGCGCATGCTGACGGCGCTCACCGCCGAATCCAACGAGGAATACGTACAGTATCTGGTGTCCAAGTGCGACGAGGTGGAGCACGATCTGGCGCTCAAGATTGCCTCGGCGCAGGACCCCTACGAGCGTGAGGCCGCAGGCGACCTGACCCGCCGTCCCTACCTGCGCTGGCTTGCCGCCTTGGCATCGCGCGCGCTCATTAGCGGCCGCTACCGCATGTCGCTGGATGCCGCGAATCGCAGCCTGGACTTTGCGCCCAACGACCCCGCCGGCGTCCGCCATACCGCGATGCTTGCCATGGCAAAGCTCGAATACCCTTCCGAGGAGCTCAAGCGTTTTCGTTCCGCCCACTCCGTGCCCTATCTTGCCAACACGCCGCTGCGCCGCCGTCCCAAGGACGCAGAGCGCGACCTGGACCCGTGGACGCTCATCGCGCTGATGAGCGCTGCTTGGCGCGAGCTGGATTACGAGGGCGCCGAGCACTACCTGCGCATCCTTGCACGCTCATGCCCGCACGCGGCCGAGGCGCTCTACTTCCAAACCGAGTTTCCCGATGGCGTCTATGCTCGCGTCAACGTAGGTCCGGGCTCCACCGACGAGCTTGTCCTTGCCCTGTCCGAGGCGACGCCGGTGCTGCAGGAGGGCCTGGGTGCTCCCGACAACGCCAGCTTTGCCGCCTGGGTCGCCACCAACGACATCGTGCGCTCCCAGATCGACGAACGAATCCTGCGCGCGGCCGAGCAGGGTTTGCCGTTTAAGGGAGGAGACCTCTAATGGATCCGAGCGTCTACATCCCCGCCTATCTGGAGCGCACCTATCTGGCGTCGCACCCCGAACTCACCGATGCAGCACGCGAGCTTGTCCATAACGACATCAGCGCAAACCCTCACAAGTATGCGCAGACCGAGCATGCCCAAGCGCTGCTGTCCTATGCCGGCGTTCATCGTCATTTGCTTGACGAGCTTCGCCGCATCGAGGACATGGGCAGCGACGAGGAGTTTGAGCAGACGCGCAACCGTCTGTTCGACGATATGCGCGATGAGCTGCTCAAGATCGTCCGCGTCGATGCACTTGCCGTCGATGCGCAGCTGCTCGCCATCATCCTGGCGGACACGCCCGTCGATGCCTGCCTGGGCGACCTGATGAAGCTCGAGGCGAGCACGGCCGACTACCTGCAACAGAGCGTGCCCGGGTTTGATATGGAGGCTCCGCACTACTGGGCCAATAATGTTTTGGCCGACGGTGTCACCGCAGCAGACCTTACCGTGAGCGAGCCGGCGCTTATTGGCTGGCTTCACACGCTCGAGGCCATCTCGCAGCTGTGCATGGCGAGCGCTCGTTACCGTGCTGCTGCCAACTACGCCCGCCGCGTCCTTAAGGCAGAAGGTTATCCCACCCGAGCTGCCGGCACCGTGTTGCTCGCCCTCGCCCGCTTGGAAGACCAGGACGACTTTTTTGCCCTGGCTCACCAGCTCGAGGAGCAGGTGGGGGCCGATACCCTCGAGAACTCCCCCTGGTACCTGCTCGCCCGCACGATTCTGCTGTTCAAAACAAACAAGATGCGTCCGGCGACGCGCGCGCTGCGTGAGTTCGCTAACCGTTGCGAGGGCGGCGCGTTCTTCTTGCTGAACCCCATGTACCAGACGCCGTACCTTCCCTGCCGACCCGAGCCACGCGACCCCTGGGACCTCTCGCACCAGGCGGTTTGGGAAGCCGACGGCATTATCTCGGACACCCCCGACTTTGCCCCCTGGGCCAACGCCTGCGAAGATGTATCGCAGCTTGCCCAGGAATTTGCGCGCCGCTACGGCTTTTAGCGACGCGATCGCCCCGACCATGTCGTTTACGTTAGGAACGATTTCATGAACCTCCGCTCATCTCTCGCCTGTACCTCGAGCGATATCGCCCGCTGGGGACTGCGCTCTGTCCTCAAGCGCCAGGGTGGCGTGCTTCCCGGCCGCATCGCCATGAAGATCGACCCCGAGCTGCTAAGCGACCTCGCGAGCCTGGTCGACCGCAGCGTGGTGATCACCGGCACCAATGGCAAGACCACCACCTCCAACCTTATCGCCGACGCCGTTGCCGCCAGCGGCGCCACCGTGGTATGCAACCGCGCCGGCAACAATATGGAGCCTGGTGTGGTGGGTGCTCTGCTCGAAGCCCGCGGCGGCCTTAAGCACACCAGCAGCGGCAAGCGCGTGGGCGTTTTTGAGTGCGACGAGCTCTACACCGTACGCGTTCTGCCCAAGCTCAAGCCGACGTACTTTGTGCTGCTCAACCTGTTCCGCGACCAGCTAGACCGCTACGGCGAGATCGACCATACCCAAGACGTCATCGCCCATGCGTTGGAGCTCTCTCCGGCAACAACGCTCATCTACAACGCAGACGACCCGCTGTGTGCCGCAATCGCCGCGCGCGTTCCCAATGCAAGCATCGCCTTTGGCATCGACGGCGCCACCAACACCGAGTCCGACCGCATTAGCGACTCGCGTTTTTGCTCACAGTGCAACGCACCGTTGGAGTACGACTATGTGCAGTACGGACAGCTTGGCGCATACCATTGCCCCTCGTGCGGCTGGGCCCGCCCTGGGCTTGTCCGTCGCGTGACGGGCGTGGAGCTCGGCTGCGACGGCTACGGCTTTGACCTGGTGTTTGGATCTACGCCCGACGCGGCTGCCGTGCACATCGCCACACGCTACAACGGCCTGTATATGGTCTACAACGTTGCCGCCGCCTTCTTTGCGGCGCGCGAGCTGGGCGTGGACGCAGCTCACCTACAGCCCACGCTCGATGCCTACGTCCCCGCCGGCGGACGCATGGGCCGCTGGGAAATCGCCGGCCGTACCGTCGAGGCCAATCTGGCCAAAAATCCCGTAGGCTTCGATCGACAAATCCAGTCCATTAAAACAGCAGGTGGCAGGCTCTGCGCCTTTTTCCTGAACGACAACGATGCCGATGGCCACGATGTATCGTGGATCTACGACGTCGACTTCGAACGCATCGCCGACACAACGGGGCTTGTCGCTTTTGCTGGCGGCACGCGCGCGCACGATATGCAGGTACGTCTGAAGTACGCCGGCATCGATGCCACGATTATCTCGAATGTCGAGCAGGCGATTGGTGCCGTTGGGGATGAAGCCGCCGGCGACACTTTCTACGCCGTCGCAAACTACACGGCTTCCCCGCCGCTGGTCAAGGAGCTCGACGAGCTTAAAGGTACCGATGCGAGCTCGGTTGCCTCCTGCGCCGTAACACGCGCCGATGGCAGCGCCGTCCCCGTCGGCGTCGCGCCGGTCGAGCTCTCGCGCCCGCTGCGCATCGTCTA
>CAJMRJ010000015.1:0-20380 GCA_905215865.1 uncultured bacterium
GTCATTGGGGACGTTCTTAAACGACTAGTCGTTTAAGAACGTCCCCAATGACTAGTCGATTAGGAGTATCATCGTCTGCGCAAATAGGCACGAAAGAGCATATTAGAGATTGAGAGCGTATGGCTGATACCGCATCTAAGCACATTGACATGACCACCGGCTCGCTGTGGCGCAATATTCCCCTGTTCGCCTTCCCCGTGGCCGCCACGAGCATCTTGGAGCAGCTGTCGAACCTCATCGCCACGGTCATCATCGGTAACTTCTCGGGCGACCAGGGAACCCTCGCCATGGCGGCGGTCGGCTCCAATGTTCCGCTTACCAGCCTTATGCTCAACCTGTTTATTGGCATGTCGCTTGGCTCCAACGTGGTCATCGCCAACGCTATCGGCCGCAACGACCAAAACATGGTCAAACGCGCCGTCCATACCTCGATTTTAATGGCGCTCGTGGGATTTGTCGTCATCGCACTGGGTGAGATCTTTGCCGAGCCCATGCTCGCCGCGCTCAACGTTCCCGCCGAAACCATGCCGCTCGCTTCGCTCTACCTGCGCGTCTTTTTGCTCAGCATGCCCTCGATCTTGCTCTACAACTTTGAGGCCGCGATCTTCCGCTCCGTCGGCATCACCCGCATGCCGCTGCAGGCGCTTGCTGTGTCCACCGTCCTCAACATTGGCCTGGACCTCAACATTGGCCTGGACCTCATCTTTGTCCCCGTACTCCACTGGGGCGTCGCAGGCGTCGCCATCGGCACCGCCATCGCCTACACCGTCAGCGCCGCTACACTCTTTATCCGCCTGCTCAAGACCGACTCCGTCGTCCGCGTCACCCCACGCGACCTGGCCATCGACCCCGTCGCCCTCAAGCGCATCGTCAAGATTGGCCTGCCCGCCGGCATCCAAAGCGCCGTCTTTGCCGTCGCCAACATCATCATCCAGTCTGCCATCAACAGCCTGGGCACCGAGGTCATGGCGGCATCGAGCGCCGCTATGAGCTTGGAGTACGTATGCTACAACCTGCTCAACAGCTTTAGCCAGGCTTGCACCACCTTTGTGGGACAAAACCACGGTGCCCGCCAGATCGACCGTTGCACCAAGACGCTCAAGGTCTGCCTAGTCGAAGGCGGTATCGTCGCGCTCACCACAATTATCGTTATTGTCGGTCTGGGGCGCGAGATCTTGTCGCTGTTCAACAGCGATCCCAACATCGTCTCGATCGGCTATATCCGCGTATGTTCGATCTTCCCGGCGTACGCCTTTAGCATGTTCTACGAAAACATGTCGGGCTACCTGCGCGGCTTTGGTATCTCGCTCACGCCCGCCCTCATCACCATGATCTGCGTCTGCGGCATTCGCTTCTACTGGGTGTTCTGCGTGTTCCCGCACTTCCGCACCTTTGCGAACATCATGATGGTTTACCCCATCAGCCTGGGCACCACGGCGTTCTTTATGGTCGTGGCGGTATTACTCTGCCACCCGGCACGCACCTATCGCGCCACCAAAGCCAAAGCGACAGCCCGCTAAACGCCGCACTCAACGCCACGCCAGTCATTAATTGACAATATGCGAGCTCATATAATCGATAAAGCGCCTCGTGGCGATGGGCATGGTGTCCCAGCTGCGCCAGGCGGCCACCACGTCGCGCGAGGGGGCATGCACGATGGGCCGCACGCGAATATCGGCCCGCATGCCCTCCACAGTACGACGGTAGAGCATGCTCACGCCCAGGCCCTCCTCCACCATCGCCATGATGGTGTAGTCGTCGGTCACCTCGCTCGTCACGTGCGGCGACAGCCCATGCGCCGCGAATGCATCGAGTACCAGACTCTGTTCGCCCTCATCCAACAGTACAAACGGCTCGGACGCCAGGTCGGCGAGCGTCACCTTTTCCTTTGCCGCCAGCGGATGCGCAGCCGGCAACAATGCCACCAACTCGTCGTGATAGACCACGCGCTTCTCGAGCCCAGCGGTAAATCCGCGCGCCGTAAAGCAAAAATCAACCACGCCATCGTGCACCCATTGAGCGTTGCGCGTGTAATCGCCCTGTTTGAGGGTGAAGCGTACGCCCGGGTGCAGCGCACCAAAGTCGCGGATCACACGCGGCAGCACGGTACGACTCACGTTAGTAAACGTCGCGATGCGAATATCGGTCGACGAAAGCCCCAGCAGCTCTTGGCGCTTGCCCTCGAGCTCGACCTCGGCGGTCACAATCTGGCGCAGGTACGGCAGATATTGTTTACCGTCGCGCGTAAGCGAAACGCCCTGCTTACCACGCTCGATAAGCGTGGTGCCCAGCTCGCGCTCGAGCGCCTTGACGGCCTGGCTCACCGCGCTTTGCGTATAGCCCAGCTCGTCCGCCGCACGTTTCAGACTGCCGCGATCGACCACCATACAAACAATCTGATACCGCGATGCCATCGTGCCTCCACATCGGTGTAGCTGTAAAACGTTTTGTCAGGGCTTTTCCCACCAACATTAGCATTTCTTAATCATACTGAAGATACATTCGCTTTACTACATCCACATCTGGGAGCAGAATCCTTTTTGCGAAACCGTTCTGTAACAAAAGGAGTCCCATGGATCGCAAAAAAGCAATCGCGCTCTCATTTTCCGTTCCCGTCGCATGGGGCTTTTCGTATCCCCTCATGAAGATCGGTATGGACAGCATGAACGCCACGAGCATCGTCGCGCTACGCTGCATCATCGCCTTTGTGGTCTGCCTGCTGCTCTTCCACAAGCACGCGTTGCGCATCAACCGCGACCTTATGGTCCGTGCCGCCATCATCGGCGCCATTATGGCAACCGAGCTCACCTGCATGTGCCTGGGCTCCAGCCTCACCTCCGCCTCCACCGCCGGCTTTTTGCAGAGCCTGACGGTCGTGATCGTGCCGTTTGCCAACGCCGCCCTGCTGCGTCGCGCCCCCGAGCGCAAAGTGCTCGTCGGCACCGCCATCGTCACCTGCGGTATGTTGTTGCTCTCGGGCGCCGACTTTACCAGCCTGAATCCCGGCGCGATCATCATGCTGCTCTCGGCCTTTATCTATGCCAGCCACATTATCGTGGCCAAGCGCTTTGTCGAAGAAGTCGACCCGCTGTCCCTGGGCGTTTGGCAGCTGGGCTTTGGCGGCCTGTTCTCGGGCATCGCCGCATTCACCTTTGGCGGCTTCACGCTTCCCAGCACGCCCAGCGAGATCGTGGTCGTCGTCGCGCTCGCGCTCATCTGCTCTGCTTACGGCTTTATCACCCAGACGCTCGTGCAGCCCCACGTGCCCGCCGAGACCACCGGCTTTGCCTTCTCGCTCGAGCCGGTCTGCTCCGCCGTCTTCTCGTTTTTCCTGGTCGGCGAGGTCCTGAGCCCCATCGCCTTCTTTGGCGCCGCCCTCATCCTCACCGGCGTCATGGTGGCAACCGTCGAGCTTCCGCGCCTCCGCGCACATGGACAAGCTCGCATGGCAGGAGCGCCCGAGCACGTCTCGTAGACCCCACTCTTCATACAGCCGTGGCATAAAGGCAACCGGTGCGCCTTTACAATAGATTCCGACAGAGCATCTGACGTAAAGGAGCCCCATGGACGCCGCGACCCGCGACCGCAACATAGCAACTTGGTTGGGCGATGCGCCGCAGCCGGTACGTGACACTACGAACCAGCTGCTCGAGCGCATCGCCCTTTTGCGTGCCGAGCAGACCATCTACCCGGCACAAGACGACATCCTCAATGCCCTCGCCTACACGCCGGCCGACCAGGTCAAGGTTGTCATCTTGGGTCAAGACCCCTATCACGGACCCAACCAGGCCATGGGGCTGTCGTTCTCGGTCCCCGCGACGCAAACCAAGTTGCCGCCGAGCCTGCGCAACATCTACAAGGAACTCAATGCCGATCTGGGTTGCCCCATTCCCGCCACGGGAGACCTAACCCCATGGGCACAACAGGGCGTTCTGCTCCTCAACACTACGCTCACCGTGCGCGAACACGCCGCGAACTCGCACGCCAAGCTGGGCTGGAGCACCCTGACCGACTATGTTATCGAACGCTGCTGCCAGCTGCCCCAGTCGGTCGTCTTTTTGGCATGGGGTCGCTTTGCCCAGCAGATGGTCGAAGGCAAGCTCGCCGCAACCGGCGCGGGCAAGGCAACCGGCAAGTTCTGCCTGGCATCCACGCACCCCTCGCCGCTTTCGGCCAACCGTGCCACGGCAGAACTCCCCGCCTTTATGGGATCGCGCCCCTTCTCGGCAGCCAATCGGCTACTCGAACAGCACGGCTCGACCCCCGTCAACTGGACTTGCCTCGGCTAAAAATCGATACATCAAAAACGCGCCCGACGGCTTTCCATCGGGCGCGTTTCCTATTCAGGCCAAATAAATTGCGTGCGGCCGGCCTCGCCGCCATCGATCAACAGACTCTGTCCGGTCATAAACCGGTTGGTCACGCCCACAAAGTAGATCCACTCGACGATCTCTTGGGCAGTGGCCCAGCGCTTAAGCGGCGTGAGCTCCATAATCTGGCTCCACAGGTGTTCGTCTTCCATCACGCAACGGTTGAGCGGCGTGATAACGCCGCCCGGGTCCACACTGTTGGCGATGGCCTGCGGCGCCAGACGGTTTGCAAGGTTCTTGGTGTAGGCGATAACGCCGCCCTTGCTGGCGGCATAGGCGGGAAACTCCGATCCCGTATGCCCGCTCGCCGACCCCACATTGACTACGGATTTGATAGCCGGCGCCGGCTTGGCGGCAAGCCCCTCCCCCACAAAGGCGTAGCGCTCGGTCACGTTGATGGTGCCACACAGGTTGGCGGCGATGTCGTCGGCCGAATCCTGCGTACCGGCAACATTCACGATTACCTGGGGTTCAAGGTCGCTTGGAAACGAGTCCGGCTCGCGGACATCAACGATCTGATGGCGGTAGCGCTCGTGTTCGATCGCCGCCGGCAGCAGATCAAAGCCCACGACCTCGTGGCCCTCGTCCAAAAAGCGCTGCACGCATGCGGCTCCGATACCGCCCGAAGCGCCCGTGATCAAAACCCGCATACTTGCTCCTTAGGCGGTTGCGTGGCGCTCGAGGTACTCGGAACCCACATTCTCGCGCTCCCAGCCGCGCACGACCTTGTAGCCCACGGGGCTCAGGAAGACCTCACACAGCAGCTCGGCGACAGCGCCGGTCAGCGAGCACATAAGGACCTGCACCCAGGTCCAACCAAAGAACGTGTGGCTCACTACAATGGCAAAGACCAGGTTGTCGATAAACTGGCCAACACCCGTGGACACATAGGAGCGGAAGGCGAAGCTCGCAAAGTTATTCTTTTTGAGCATACGGCCGAGCGACTGGTTGAGCGTGGAGTTAACCACGGCAGAAACGAGCATTGCCAGCGAAGAGCCCAGCACCACGTACCAGGTGCCACCGATGGTGGCGTTAAGGGCAGTGTTGACCTCGATCATGCCCGTGTCGTAGTAGGCGCCCCACATGCCGGGCGTGAGCGAGCATGCCCAAAAGCACAGGCTCACGGCCAGGTTGACCAGCAGCGCGAGGATAGAGATTTTGATGGATGCCTTGGCGCCAAAGCGCTTGCAGATCATGTCCTGGCACAAAAACGAGACCCAGCTCACCACAAAGCCGCAATCGAGTGCCAGATACGGCAGGCTGATGAGCTCTTTGTTGGCCAGCAGGTTCATCATGATGACACTCACGAAAAACAGCGAAACCGTTGCCGCGGGAATGCTCCGCAACAGGACCTTGTAGTCCTCCATGACCTTCTTGATCATTATGTACTCCTTTGGTTTTAGGTTTAACGAGCAGGATATCGGACCCGAACTGCTCGGACGTCCCGGTCTTGAGACGACGGTGGGTATGATAGCCGCTCACACGGCATCAGGCAAGCAAACAGCGCGGCAGCCCCGCAGGGCCACCGCGCCGATGCGTTAAAACGCTACGTTGCCAAACTCCGACAGGATAAGGTCGGGGTTGTGATCGGTTGCCCAATCCACGTTCCACGGGCTCGTGAACAGCAGCAGCTTACCGCCGCGCATGTCCTCGACGCGCAGCGTGTCGCGCGTGAGCGAAAGGCCCGGGATATCGATGGTGTCGGGGTCGTTCTGGATCCAGCGAATGTCCGTATAGGGCAGCGGCTGGCGACGGACCTCAACACGGTACTCGGCCTTGAGGCGGCGCTCGAGTACCTCAAACTGCAGTACGCCGACCACGCCCACAATAACGCTCTCCATGCCGGCACCCAGCTCGCGGAAGATCTGGATGGCGCCCTCCTGGGCAAGCTCCTCCATGCCCTTGACGAACTGCTTGCGCTTGAGCGTGTCGACCTGCGTAATGCGAGCGAACATCTCGGGGGCAAACGTCGGGATCTGCGGATACTGCACGTGGCGCTTGCCGGAGCACACGGTGTCACCGATGCTAAAGATACCCGGGTCGAACAGGCCCACGATATCGCCCGCGTACGCCTCGTCCACGATGGCGCGGTCATCGGCCATCATCGACGTGCCCGTGGCAAGCTTAAGTTTGCGGTTGCCCTGCACGTGGAAGGCATCCATGCCGCGCTCGAACTTACCCGAGCAAATGCGCACAAAGGCGATGCGGTCACGGTGGTTTTTGTCCATGTTGGCCTGGATCTTAAACACAAAGCCGCTAAAGTCGTCGCGGCAGGGATCGACCGGTTCGCTGGTGAGCGTATCGGTATAGGCACGCGGCGTCGGGGCCAGACGCAGGAACTCCTTGAGGAAGGGCTCCACGCCAAAGTTGGTGAGCGCCGAGCCAAAGAACGCCGGGCTCAGCTTGCCGCAGGCCACGGCATCCAAGTCGAGCTCGTCGCCGGCACCATCGAGCAGCTCGATATCGTCCATTAGGTTCTTATGGTTCTCCTCGCCGATGAGCTCATCCATGGCGGGGTCGCCCAGCTCGGCCTCGACCTCGGCGACCTTCTTGGTGGCGTTGGCGTGGCCGTCGCCCTCAAAGGCGATAACGCGACGGGTCTGACGATCGAACACGCCGCGGAAGTTGCGGCCGCTGCCGATCGGCCAGTTCATGGGATACGTATTGATACCCAGGACGTTCTCGATCTCTTCCATGAGCTCAAACGGATCGCGAGCCTCGTGGTCGAGCTTGTTCACAAAGGTGAAGATGGGAATGTGGCGCAGCGTACAGACCTTAAAGAGCTTTTTGGTCTGGTCTTCGACGCCCTGGGCGCCGTCGATGACCATGACAGCGGCGTCGGCGGCCATAAGGGTACGGTAGGTATCCTCCGAGAAATCCTGGTGACCGGGTGTATCGAGGATGTTGACGCAGGCGCCGTTGTAGGTGAACTGCAGCACCGAGGAGGTAACGGAGATACCGCGCTCCTTCTCGATGTCCATCCAGTCCGAGACGGCATGCTTGGCCGAGCTCTTGCCCTTGACCGAGCCGGCGGTCTGAATGCTGCCGGTATAGAGCAGCAGCTTCTCGGTAAGCGTGGTCTTACCGGCGTCCGGGTGGCTGATGATCGCGAATGTGCGGCGCGACGAGATTTCATCCGACAGGCTTGCCATGCGGATCCTTTCTTGCATTGAGTGCATTACGTCGTTGTAACCGCACTATTGTAGCCGCGAAATGCTGCAACAGAGCACCTATCAGGACAAATTCATCAGTTGGGGTCTAGGGTAGCAGTCGATAGCGGCACTCCGCAGCAGTTTGTCTCGATCTGTAACATCTAGCCACTCAAAACGGGTCCATCTGTTACAGATTGAGATATAAGGATAGACGGGTGGCCAATGTCTCGATCTGTAACATCTAGCAGCCAAAATCTTCTCCAGTTGTTACAGATTGAGACAACCAAGTGGGGCCCGCCAGCAAAATCTCAATCTGTAACAGGTAGCCGTCCAAATCGGTTCCAGATGTTACAGATTGAGATGAATGAACGAGCGGACAATCCCTATTTACCTCTTGCATAACTGTGCATAGTGTATATATACTGTGCTTACCGGTTATATACACGTGTAGCCCATCAGCTAAGGAGCCGCTGTGGACATCATCCTATCCAATTCGAGCGACAAGCCCATCTACGAGCAGATAACCTCGCAAGTCAAAGCTCAGATCTTATCGGGCACGCTCGCTGCAGGAGCCAAACTCCCCAGCATCCGTGCGCTCGCGAGCGACCTAGGCGTGAGCGTCATCACCACCAAGCGCGCCTATGCCGACCTGGAGCAGCTCGGGTTTATCTGCACCGTGCAGGGCAAAGGCTGTTTTGTCGCCGAGGGCAACCAGGAGCTCTTGCGTGAAAACCAGCTCTGCCATATCGAAGAGCTGCTTGCGAAAGCGGCAAGCCAAGCCGAAGCCTTGGGCGTCACGCGCGACAAGCTGCACGAAATGCTCGACCTGGTAGCCCCCGAAACCATGCAGTAGCCATCTGCAAGAAAGGCTATACCATGCAAAACTTGCTTGAACTCAAAGGCATCTCACGCACTGTAAGCGACCGCTTTTCGCTGCGCGACGTCACGCTTGCCGTGGAGCCTGGCCAGATCGTCGGCTTTGTTGGTGCCAACGGCGCCGGCAAAACAACGACCATTCGAGCTGCCCTCGGGCTTATAAAGCTCGATGCCGGCGAAGTGCACCTGTTTGGGCAGCGCTGTGGCGCCGACGCGCCCGATGAGTCGCAACGCCATCTACGCTCCCGCGTCGGTCTTGTCCTGGACACGTGCCCCTTCCCCTCCACGCTCAAGGTGGGACAGATCGAGGCGCTCGTAGGCCCGGCGTACCCCACGTGGGACCGCGAAACGTTCGCCGGATTCATCAACCGATTTGGCCTCGATCCCAAGACAAAGGTCAAGGACCTCTCCCGCGGCATGGGTATGAAGCTGCAGCTCGCCTGCGCGCTCAGCCACAATGCCAAGCTGCTCGCTTTGGACGAAGCCACCGCGGGCCTCGATCCCATGGCACGTGAGGAACTGCTCGATGAGCTGCTCGCCTTTGTCGCCGACGGCCAGCGCAGCGTGCTGCTCTCGAGCCACATTACGTCTGATCTCGATCGTGCTGCCGACCGCGTCATCTGCATCGATAACGGCTCGATTGTGTTTGACCTGCCACGCGAGGACATTACCGACCGCGCCGGCATCGCCCACTGCACCCAGGCACAGGCCGCCGAGCTCATGGCTTGCGTCGAAGGCACCCGCGCCGCCCGCCACGCCTACAGCGTGGACGTGCTCGTGCCCAACCACCGCGAAGTGCTCGAGGCCTTCCCCGAGATTCCCTGCGATCGGGCAACCATTGATGACTATCTTCGCTTCATGCTGAAAGGGGCTTTGAAATGAAACGCGCCATTATGTCCGAGCTTGCCATCGTTCGCACGCTCGTCCCGAGCATCGCAGGTGTCGGCCTGTTCACCTTCGTCGTGCTGACCGCCGTCAGGGCATCGAATGGTGATTCCGATATGAGCGCCGCCGGCGCCTTCGCGATCAGTGCCATGTCGCCTATCATGGCCATGACGTCGCTGGCCGGGCTCGACAACCAAAACGGATGGGAGCGCTATCGGGCAACGCTGCCCATCTCACGCAAAGACATCGTCAGCGCACGCTACCTGTGCATCACTATTTTCTCGGTCATCATGACGTGCGCGGCCGTGCTGTTGAGTATCGTCGCCATCCCGATCTTAAACAGCGTGGGTATCCCCTCCACGGGAGAGACCGTCTTTGAGACCGCAATCGCCTCGGCAATATCGATGCTTTTCTCCCTCATGGCGGCGTTTTTGGCACTGCCTCTGTTCTTTCGATTTGAACACATGAAGGCGCAACGCCTATCCGTTGGTCTATACGCCCTATACATGTGCCTTATCATGGTCACGCTAAACTCATTCAACCCCATCAGCAACCAGCTCATGTCGATGATTGCCGGGGCGAATCCCGATCCTTCCGTTCTTGGCTTCCTGTGCGCAGGAATTGCCGCGCTGGCAACGGTCGTCCTTGGCGCTGTCAGCTGCGCCATCAGCACCAAGGTCTACCGGGCACGCAACCTATAGGCAAGCGCAGTATCATTGGACATGCGCCATAGATCTGGCGTGGTCTTTTTTGAGGAGGCACTCAACCCGTGTCGTGGGTCGTCGCAGCATTTGCGTCAGCATTCTTTGCCGGCATCACATCCATCTTGGCCAAATGCGGCATCAAGCAGACCGACTCCGATGTCGCGACGGCCATTCGCACCTGCGTGGTGCTCGTTTTCGCCTGGGCAATGGCGGGCATTTCTGGATCCATTGGAACCATTGGCGGCATCGAACCCAGATCCTGGCTCTTTCTCGTCCTCTCGGGACTCGCTACCGGCGCTTCGTGGATCTGTTACTTTAAGGCGTTGAGCATCGGAGACGTCAATAAGGTCGTACCGGTCGACAAGATGAGCACCGTGCTCGCCGCGCTGATCGCCATCGTGCTTTTTGGCGAGACGAGCAACCTTGCGGTTAAGCTCGTGGGAACCGCCGTCATTACCCTCGGCACGTTTTTAATGACCGAGAAGTAGCAATCCGCCGGACCCGAGCAGCAGCAAGACCGGATCTGGCTCGCTTACGCCCTCGGCGCCGCCGTGTTCGCAGCGCTCACGTCCATCCTTGCCAAGGCTGGCATCGAAGGCGTCGAATCCAACCTGGCCACGGCAATCCGTACCTGTGTGGTACTGGTTATGGCATGGGCAATCGTGGCAGCTAAAGGCAAGATGGGCCAAGCCGTGCACGTAGACCGCTACGAACTCGTATTTCTCGCGGCATCGGGCATCGCGACCGGAGCATCGTGGCTGCTCTATTACTATGCCATCGCCGCAGGCCAGGTGAGCGTCGTGGTGCAGATCGACAAACTATCGATTGTCGTATCGGTACTATTTGCGCGCTTGGCATTCAACGAAAAGGTCTCGCGGCGCAGCGCCATCGGTCTCGCCCTCATCGTACTGGGCACCGCCGCGCTCGCGGTTTGGAAATAGCGCCGATTCCGAGCGAGATCTAGGCGCTCGCAAATCCATGACACAGCGCCACACCGGGCCTAGGGTGCTTGTATCGACCGTACGCTGTCGTGCTACTTGCGCAGCGGCTTGGGCAGCGGAATGCCGGCGGCGATAACGGCGGCGATGATCATGCAGACGATACCCTTGAGTGGGAAGCACATGAGCAGCAGGCCCACGACCATGACGGGCTGGCGCATGACCGCACCCATCGTCGATGCTGTGCAGACGGCGACGCAAAAGACCGGATCTGCGCCGGTGAGGATGGCCAGGCCATAGCCCAGGCTTACGCCCGAGAAGATAACCGGGAAGAAGTGGCCGCCGCGCCAACCAAGGTTGATGAGGGCGGGGGTCAGCATGGCCTTAACAAGACCGGTCGCGATCAGCACGCCGGCGGGAATGGTCAGATAGGTTTCCATGAGCACGTCGGCCTGGGTCTCGCCGGCAAACATGGTGTAGGGCAGGACCGTGCCGCAGATGGCGAGCGCCAGACCGGCCAGCATGGCCTTGACGACAGGGCGCTCCCCTATTGCATGGGACAGTGCCTCGCTTGCGTGCTCGGAGACAAAGTACAGCCAGCCGCAGATTGTTCCGATCAACGACAGAGGGACGAGCCAGGTAAGCTCTAGGTTGCCCACCTCGGCGGACTCGAACCTGGGCATGCCCATGCCGCCGCCCACAAGCTGGCCAAGCAGCAGGTAAGTGCCCAGACCGCCGGCAATCGCAATACCGTAGACCACCGTCTTTTGCGCCTTGGGCAGCTTGATCGTGATCTCGTCGGACGCGGGCTCATCGTCGGCGTCTTCGCCCTGGCCGTCGGCGCTACCGGCAAGCGGCGCCACAAAGCCAAAGACGGGCGCGGTGAAGAGCGCCGTCAGGGCAGCCTGGGTGCCCAGCAGCGTGAGCTCCCTAAACTCGGCGCCAAAGCGACGCATGCGGTCGCCGACCCAGCTGCACAGACCCGCGATAACGCCGGTCAAGCCGGCCTCCGGTCCAATGCTTCCGCCAAACAGCAGCGGTAGCAACGCCGCGAGCGAAAGCTTGCCCAGGTTGTCGTACGGATAGCGCCCGTCTTGCTTAACCTTAGCCATCACCTGGTTGAGGTCATCGGTCTTGGTGCCTGTCATCTTTTCGTACAGACCGATTAATAGGCCGCCCAGCAGGCAGACAAAAAACGGGTACGGCAAAAAGCCAAACGGGCCGCTGGCAAGCTCGGGCGAAGAGACGCCCAGCGCGTGCGGAATCTCGGTCCATAGATAGTCGATACCGTGCTCCATCGCAAAAAAGAACAGCCAGACCGCGGCACCTGCGAACGCACCGGTCACGGCAACGCTAGCTAAAAACAGCGCGCGGTTTGTGGGTTTGGCAAGGTTGTCCATCGGGTCCTCCCGCGGTCAAAGTCGACATAGATACGTTTTATTGTAGAGCGAGCGTTGCCCGAACGAGCCAACCATCCACGCCGCGAACGGCACCATTGGGAGCCATAGTGGGGCAGGCTCAAGACTTATCCGTTGATAATCGAGGCAATCTCGCGCAAATCGTCGGCAAAGTAGATGCCGTGCTGGCGCCGCGGGCTCGAAAGTCCTTTATCAATCATGTGCCCGAGCAGCGCCTTGAGGTCGTTGTAGTAACCGTCCAGGTTATACAGGATGCATGGAGCACTCAGGTGTCCCAACGACACCGCGGACATGACCTCGGCAATCTCCTCGAGCGTGCCCGTCCCACCGGGAAAGGCGATGAACGCATCGCCGAGCTCAATCATCTTGGCCTTGCGCTCCGCCATATCGCTCGTCACGATGAGGTCATCGATACCGTCATGTTGAAACTCTGCCTCGATAAAAAAGCTCGGCTCAACACCCGTCACGTGTCCACCCGCCTCGAGTACGCTATCGGCGAGCGCACCCATCAGGCCCGACTTGGAGCCGCCGTATACCAGCGCGTGGCCGTTGGAGCCAATCCACGTGCCGAGCTCTCGTACTGCAGGCAGAAACACCGGGTCATTGCCAGCGTTGGCGCCCAGATACACGGTGATGTTCATATTTGCCCCCCTGTTGTGGCGCACGACGTTCGTCTTAGCGCTGACGTCGACGATATTCGCGCACGCGACGCGAAAGATCGGCAAGCTCGTCGCGATCGAGCTCTTCCAAATGCTCCAGATCATCCATAAAGCGCGCCATGGTGTCCTTTTGACGCATCTTGATTAGCGTATTGCAGTAGTTCACCGCCACGCCCGTGAGCATGGCGATGTAGAAGATGCTGATGACGCTCAGAATGACGGTAATGGCGCGGGCAACCGGTGTCTCGGCCGGAATGTCACCAAAGCCGATGGTCGAGACCGTCTCAAAGCTAAACCACAGGCCATCGCCAAACGTGAGGGTCGTGGGCTCGGACAGCCAGACGGCCGTCGAGCACAGCAAGTAAAAGACGAGGAATAGCTCCGTAATGCGCACGAAGCCCGCCTGGCGTAACACGTCAGCAAGCGTCCTGAGCTTTTTCATCGCGACCCTTTCCACGGACAACCAATCACGTTCGCTCGGTATTGTCCCACGCCTCCCCCGCAAACGAAACTAGTCATTGGGGACGTTCTTAAATGACTAGTCAAACAAGAACGTCCCCGATGACTAGTCGTTTAAGAACGTCCCCAATGACTGCCGGGCGGGAGCGTTTAGCGGTGCAGCTGCCGACTGGGCAGGTTGAGCTGGTATCCTTATGCGGTAATGTCTCGATTCGTTAGGATTGCATGTGAGAGCCGCCACTGTCCTTCGTTCAGTTATATGTCGCGCCCTGGCCGTTGTGCTTGCCGCGCTTGTCGTGCTGAGTTCTATCGCGCCTGTCCAGGCTTTTGCCGATGACTCTAGTCAGCCAGTCAAGACGGTCCGCGTTGGTTGGCTCGTCAACAGCGAAGGCTTCCAGAACGGCACCCCCGGGGAGCGTCTTTCGGGATGGGGCTACGAGTACCTCCAGACCCTGTCGTACTACACGCCCGGCTGGCGGTACGAATACGTCTCCGGCACCTTCACCGAGCTTATGGACATGCTCGAGGCGGGCGAAATCGACCTCATGCCCAACATCTCCTACTCCGAGGAACGCGCCCAAAAGCTGCTCTTTTCCTCGAACCCCGAGGGCACCGAGCGCTACTACATCTACGCCAAGCCCGATCGCGACGATCTGGCCAAGGGCGACCCCCAAGCGCTCCAAGGCCTTACCATCGGCTACAACCCCGACGTTATGCAAACCTTCGTTGGCCAGCAGTGGCTCGCCAACGAAGGCATTACCTGCACCTATAAAGAAATCGACACTGGCGGCGCCCTCTTTGGCGCGCTCACAAACGGCGAGGTCGACGCCATCATCATGAACGACACGCTCTCGTCGCCCGATGCGTCACCCATGTTCTACGTTGGTTCGAGCGACTACTACTTTGCCGTCCCCAAAAGCCGCCCCGACCTAAGGGACGACATCAATGCCGCCATGTCGGCAATCGCCCGCGTCAACCCACGCTATATCGACGAAGTCAAATCTAACTACTCGGCCCAAAACAGCGGTTCATCATCGCTCAACGGCCCCGAACGTTCCTGGCTCGAAGCAAATGACAACACCATCACGCTCGGCTACATTACGGGCAAACTCCCCTACTGCAACGAAGACGAAGACGGCAAAATGGAAGGTTCGCTCGCATCGCTTGCGACGACGTTGCACGATAAATTTGGCATTACGGTCAAAACCGTCGCCTTTGATAACTACAAGATGATGTCAAAGGCCCTGTCAAAGGGAAGCATCGACGTTGCGCTGCCGGTATACCGAGATTACTGGTTTGCCGAGCAATCAGGCGTTGTGCAGTCGATATCGTTGGGGACCACAACCCTCACCGCCATCCACACCGGAAGCAACCTGAACAAAGACCTTCAGAACATCGCCTGTACCAAATCATCGTTTATCAACCGAAATGTACTCGAAAGTCTGTTCCCCACAGCGACCGTGACCGAATGCCAATCCGACGATGAAGCGTTCGACGCCCTCAGGAAGGGAACGGTGCACTGCATCCTCGCCCCCAGTTCACGCGTAAAAACCATCGGCGACCGTTATGATCTCGAGAACTGCGAGACGGCCGAGCTCCCTGACACCTGCGAGCTCTCGTGCTGGATTTCGCGCGGAAGGCCCGAGCTGCTGGGAATCATCAACAAGGGCATCATCAATGCCGGAGAATCGCTCTCCGCAAGCAATTACTCCTCCACGTCGTACACGGCCCAGGAATCCAACACCCTTCAATTCCTTTATCGCAACCGTGCCGCCGTTGCAGCTGCCCTCATCGGTGTGTTGTCGGTCGGCATCGTCCTGCTCATCTGGGCGCTCGTACGCGCTCGGACCGAGCGCAAAAAAGCCGATGCTGCCAACGCCGCTAAGACAGCATTCCTCACGCGCATGAGCCACGACATCCGTACGCCGCTCAACGGCATCCTGGGCCTTATCGAGATCGAGGAATTGAAGGAAGGCGATATCCAGGTCGCCCGCGAGAGCCGTGCCAAGGCGCGCGTTGCCGCCAATCACCTGCTCTCGCTGATCAACGACATCCTCGAGATGGGCAAAATCGAAGACCGCAAGCTAACACTGGAGCATACGCCTTTTAACCTCAAAGAGCTCTGTGACGATACACTGGTGCTGTGCAAGCTCCGCGCGTCCAGTAACGGCATCACAATGCAGGACAATAGTCTGCCGTACGCCACGGGGCCATACATGATCGGCAGTCCCACCCATATCCGACAGATCATGATCAACCTGTTAGACAACAGCATTAAGTACAACAAGCACGGCGGCTCCGTCACCTTTAGCTCAAAGACCAAGCCACTCGATAACGGGCGCGCTCTCTTTTGCTTTAGCGTTTCGGACACCGGCATTGGTATGACTCCCAAGTTTTTAAAGCATATCTATGAGCCGTTTGCCCAAGAAGGTGACGATGCGCGCAGCAAGTTCCAAGGAACCGGCATGGGCATGCCAATCGTCAAGTCGCTTATTGAACTGATGGGCGGCACGATTGAGATTTCGAGTGAGGTTGGCGTGGGGAGTACGTTCAACGTCCAGATTCCGCTCGATATCGACAAAGACCCTCAGGCAAGAGAACGCGCGGACGAGCAAGCAGACAGCTGCTCGCTTGCCGGCATGAACGTTCTTTTGGCAGAAGATAACGAGCTCAATGCCGAGATTGCCCAGGCGCTGCTCGAAAGCGAAGGCATTGTCGTAACTCGCGCCGCCGATGGCAACGAAGTGGTCGACCTATACGTTGGCCGTCCCGCCGGCAGCTTCGATGCGATTCTGATGGACATCATGATGCCGGGAATGGATGGTTACGAGGCGACCCGCGCGATTCGTCTGAGCGAGAAGGTCGATGCAGCCGATATCCCCATCATCGCGCTCACCGCCAATGCCTTTGCCGAGGACGCCAAGGCGGCACACGACGCCGGCATGAACGCCCATCTGTCCAAACCGCTCGACTTTAACAAGCTCAAAAACATACTCGCCCGCATCAAGAAAAACGGATCCGTTTCGCTATAATTTGTGCTCAACAACCATACGCAGCAGAAAGGACGCCAACGATGTTTAGGCCCTTACGTCGAAAGAAACGCGCCATCACCGACGAGGAAGCGCGCGAACTGCTCGCCACCTGCAAGCGCGGCGTCTTTGCCGTCAACGGCGACGATGGCTACCCGTACGCCATTCCCGTCAACTACTTCTTCGACGCCGAGCACGACAAGATTTATTTCCATGGCGCCAAGGCCGGCCACAAGGTCGACGCACTCAAGCGCGATGACAAGGTCTGCTTTACCGTTTACGGCAACGAGTGGTACAAGGACGGTGACTGGGCTCCCTACGTTATGAGTACCGTGGTCTTTGGCCGCTGTCGCCTGGCGAATGACACCCCCGCGTTTATCGAGGACAAAGTCCGCCAGCTCGCCCTTAAGTACTACCCTTCTGCCGAGGAGGTCGAAGAGGAAATCGCCAAGGACATTAAGGGCGTCCAGCTCTACGAGATTACGATTGAGCATCTCTGCGGCAAGCAGATTCAAGAAAAGTAAGCCTCAAAAGCAAAACTCACACATAGCAATATGGCCCGGTTCCAACCAACCTTGGAACCGGGCCATATGCTTATGAAGCGTCGGCGGCAATGTGCGCTAGCGCCTCGACGAGCTCCTGCGAGCTCACGGGTTTACTCAGGTGCGCGTCCATGCCCGCCTCGCGCGAAAGTCTGCGGTCGTCGGCAAAGGCATTGGCACTCACGGCGATAATCGGCGTGGTCGCGGCATCCTCGCGATCGAGCGCTCGAATCTGACGCGTGGCCTCAAGGCCATCGATACCGGGCATCATGATGTCCATCAACACCACGTCGTACTCGTGCGGTGCGCTCGCGGCAAACGCCTCAACGGCAGACTCGCCATCCTTAGCATGCGTCACGACGGCACCGGCACGGCTGAGTGTAAACTGCGCGATCTCGGCATTCAGATCGTTATCCTCTACGAGCAAAACGCGCAAGCCCTGGAGCGCATCGCCATCACCCGCATCCACGCGAACTTCCTGAGGAATCTCGGAGCGCTTGCACTTCTCAAACGGCAGGCGGATGGTAAACGTCGTCCCCTGCCCCAAGACGCTCGTAAAGCTCATGGTTCCGCCCATAAGCTCGACCAGCTGTTTTGCGATAGGCGCGCCCAGGCCAGTTCCCGACGAAGCACCTTCCACCCGCTGCTCCTCGCGGCAAAACGGCTCGTAGAGGTGCTGTTGGAATTCCTCGCTCATGCCAATACCGTTGTCGGCGATCGTGTATTCATAGACGGGGACGCCATCCGTTGGCTCCACCTCGCGGCACACCAGGCGAACATAGCCGCCCTGGCGGTTGTACTTGACGGCATTGCCGGCAATATTGAGCAACAAGCGCTTGAGGTGCGTCACGCTCACCCGCGCATAGGGATGAACAAGGGTTCGTTGGTCACAAATAATTGTAACCAGACGCTCCTCGGCCTGGCGCTCCAGAATATCGCACACCTCGCGATTGAGGGCCACCAAATTTGTGGGTACGAGGTTCAGGTCGACCTGCCCGCTCTCCAGGCGACTCATATCGAGTGCCTCGTTGGCAAGGTCGAGCAGCAGTCCCGATGCCGTCCAGATTTTCGAGCGGCACTCAGTCTGCTTTTGCAAATCGTCCGCATTGGCATCGCCAACCTCGACCATGCCGCGAATGCCGTTGATGGGCGTGCGCAGATCGTGGCTCATGCGACGCAGAAACTCTGTCTTTGCCGAATTGGCAGACGAGGCCTCACGCGCCGCCTTTGCCAGCTTGTCGCCATAGTCGCGCTCCTGCTGCAGCAAGTCCGTCAAACGTCGGCGATCAGCGCGGCGACGCACCATCACAACAACGGCTATAAAACCGCTGTAGAGCGCCAGCACGCCGGCAGCAACAGCCGCGACAACCTCAAAGTAACGCCGCGCCGGAGCATAGGTGTACACATAGAATTTGTGCGCTTTTCCAAATGTGCCCAAATACCACTCGCCGTCGGCGTTAATCAATTTGACCTTACCGGCCAGGCATCGATCCTTAATACCGTCGACAATGAAGACGTCCGTCGCAGGCAGATCGAATACGCCCAATACAGTGGGTTCAACGGCATTGGTCGCAACGACCTTGCCGTCGCTTTCGATCACGATATTGCCGCTATCGATGGTTTCATAGCCTTCGAGCAAACTCTGCAGTTTGAGTGTATTGCTTGCAACCGCCTTCGCGCTCTGATGCCTGACCGCGATAACGATGCCCTCGCCATCCTGCCGAGCCACGCAACCAATGTCTGCAACCGAATCATCCGAAAGCGTAATGCGGGCGGTATAGGACTTAAGTGGATGGGTTGCCACCTCCAGCACGGGCGCTTCCTTGAGATACGTAGCGAAAGACTCATAGCCCACATCGCCCGTCGAGGACTCGGACACCAAATTGCCCGATGCGTCCGTCACAATCAGCGCGCTCACGTTGAACTGGTCGGCATATTGCTCCAGCATGGCGTTATCCACCGAACCGTCGCGCTCCATATCGCGAGCAGCCTCTCCGGCAATCTCCATAACGCGAATCAAGTTTTTGGTCGCATAGGCGCTGTTGAACGCATCGTAGGAAAGACTCTGCGTCGCCACGTAATCGACAACGTCGGCAAAGCGCTGCTCGGCCTGGGCCGTCATGTAACCGTAGCTCATCATGCCGGCAGCAACCGAGAGCGCTATCCCCAGCAGAGCGACAAGGAGCCATGCCCCTGCCGAACGATTGGTCCGCTCCTCTACGGCGTGGTCGGGCGCATCGATCATGACAGGCCCTCCACATTCAAAAATGGCGAAGGGTCATCAAAGTACTTTGACACTAGGCGTTCCATGGTGCCATCGGCAAGCATTTCTTGGTAGGCATGAGTGAGCTTGACGTCGATGCCGCGCGTATCGTTGATATCGAAAGCGGTGCCCAAACCGACCTCTAGCAGCGGCTCATCCAAAATGCGATATGTCACACCATAGTCCTTTTCGTAGGTGAGCAGCAAGGACTCATGCGCGGCGATGGCGTCGACCAGACCCTCGACGAGCGCCGGGTTCAGGCATGAACGGTCCGAAAAGCAGTAGAGTTCCTTGATCTGCGGAACGTTTTCATTTGTGCGATTGAGCAAAATGCCCTCGGGCTTGGTGGTGGACTGAACCGCCACGATCTTATCCTCAAGATCGGCAAGCGTGTAGATATCGCTCTGGGGATCGACCGCGACCACCTGGCGGCTCGCGAGGTACGGGCCGGCCCAACGATACTCGTTTTCGCGACCCGTCATGCTAAAGCTACCCATGACGCAATCGAGTTTGCCGCTCGCCAGCAGCTCTTTCTTCTTTTCCCAGTCGATCAGCTGGTATTTTGGCTTGTAACCAATGCGGGCCAAAGCCTCGGTCAATATCTCAACATCCAGGCCAACAATATCGCCGTACTCGTCGGTATACACAAACGGTGGATAGAGGTCGCTTCCGACGTTGAGCGTCTTAAGGTCGTCGTCCTTTACCTGCGTGGCGTCCAGACCTTCTAATGCAGACGTCGAGGCTTCGTCATTACGCCCAGAACAGCTAGCTATCGCTACGACAAAGGCGCTCGCCACCGCAAGCGCAACAAACAACGAAATGGCAACCGAGCGACGGGGTCTTTTCATCGAACTCCAGACGATCCTGTTTACAGACTGAAATGGTTAAAGATAATAGCAAACAAAACCACACGAGTACCCAATGGTTACAGACGTTTTACCATGCGGGGCCTTCCGGCCGACTTGGCAGAAGACCCCGCATGCAGCGCACGCTTACCGTGCATTAAAAACGTAGCGGTCCAGGCGGTCGCACGCTTCCCTTACGCGCGAAAGCGGCAGCGCCAGATTCACGCGAATGTGGCAGGG
>CAJMRJ010000016.1:0-20033 GCA_905215865.1 uncultured bacterium
CTCGTTGCGGGACTTAACCCAACATCTCACGACACGAGCTGACGACAGCCATGCACCACCTGTATGGGCTCCTCTCGGCCACGGGGTCTCCCCCGCTTCACCCATATGTCAAGCCCTGGTAAGGTTCTTCGCGTTGCTTCGAATTAAGCCACATGCTCCGCTGCTTGTGCGGGCCCCCGTCAATTCCTTTGAGTTTTAGCCTTGCGGCCGTACTCCCCAGGCGGGACGCTTAATGCGTTGGCTGCGGCACGGGGGGATCGTCCCCCCACACCTAGCGTCCATCGTTTACGGCTGGGACTACCAGGGTATCTAATCCTGTTCGCTCCCCCAGCTTTCGCGCCTCAGCGTCGGTCTCGGCCCAGAGGGCCGCCTTCGCCACCGGTGTTCCACCCGATATCTGCGCATTCCACCGCTACACCGGGTGTTCCACCCTCCCCTACCGGACCCAAGCCGCGGAGGTTCCGGGGGCTTCGGGGGGTTGAGCCCCCCGCTTCGACCCCCGGCCTGCCGGGCCGCCTACGCGCGCTTTACGCCCAATGAATCCGGATAACGCTCGCCCCCTACGTATTACCGCGGCTGCTGGCACGTAGTTAGCCGGGGCTTCTTCTGCAGGTACAGTCTTGACTCTTCCCTGCTGAAAGCGGTTTACGACCCGAAGGCCTCCGTCCCGCACGCGGCGTCGCTGCGTCAGGGTTCCCCCCATTGCGCAAGATTCCCCACTGCTGCCTCCCGTAGGAGTCTGGGCCGTGTCTCAGTCCCAATCTGGCCGGTCGGTCTCTCAACCCGGCTACCCGTTGTCGGCACGGTGGGCCGTCACCCCGCCGTCTACCTGATGGGCCGCGGAGCCATCCCCTCCCGTCGGGGCTTTAGCCGGGGTGCCATGCGGCACCCCGGGGTATCCGGTATTACCCGTCCTTTCGGGCGGCTATCCCGGGGGAGGGGGCAGGTTCTCCACGTGTTACTCAGCCGTTCGCCACTCGCTTCCACCCGAAGGTGGGTGCCGTTCGACTTGCATGTGTTAGGCGCGCCGCCAGCGTTCATCCTGAGCCAGGATCGAACTCTCCGTCCAAAATATCTTGGGCCTCGAGCCCGTCCGGTCCTCTCAGTCCATCGCTGATCGGTTCCGTTCGATTCATATGGTTTTAGTATAGGAAAAGGAATTTCTCGGGGCCGCCTCTCGGCGGCCTTGCGAAAAACAAATCCAAGTTAGACCATTTCAAATGGTTCGATGTCTGCCCGGATGCGACACTCGGAAGTGTCCATCCTCGCAGTATCCGGTTCTCAAGGTGCACGCCCCGCGGCTGATCCGGTTCGACCGGGCCGCGCGGCAAGGAGATATATTGCCAGACCGGAGGGCCCCCGCGGACGGGAATCGCGCACTCCATATTTTGTTCACAAATGAATAGGTCCCTCAGTCGCATCACTGGGGTTAAAACTGAAGCATTGGCTTCTGATATTGGCGATGACCAGCTGTTTTATGAGTATTGAGACATCGGTCATCTCTGGAGCGCTACTTTACTCCAAAGGCATCAGCTATTTGTTTCCCATCGGTAAAAGGCGGGTTTTGTTCGCCAAGCGTTCTTATATATAGATAGATACGGGTTCGAACCCATGAAAGGGCGACAAAAAAGACGGCCAACCGAAGTTGACCGCTTTCTATTCTATGCTGGAGCATCCAGAGGGTGCTTCCGAACTCGTTTTCTCGCTGCCATTCATGCTTTCGAAGCATCTTTCGACCTTCGCAGTCTCATGTTTTGAAGATCTGCCGTGTTTATCACTGTTATCAATGAGTGTGTGGAAGTGATCCTCATACAGATTCATGCGATCCGCCAGAGAACTGAGAAGCATCTTTCTGCAGCCCTCGTTGTCTACCCTCGCATCTCTCAGGTCTTCCGGAAATTCACAAGCAGTCTTAGGGTCAATTTGTTTCTGCTTTCAGAGACTTGTTTGAGAGTTTTTAAAGACAGTTCAAAACAATAAGCGAGACACCATAAAGCAGAGCAAGATGTGCCGGATAGAAAATGTAGAAGAAATATTTCAGCTTAAGCCCTCGCTTGCCATTATAAAGATTGATAAGCAACAACGAAATTATCGCGGCAGCAACATCAGGATTAAATACATTAGCTGTAGTGAACTCAAATCCGCCGCCAATTATATGGCATGACGAAAGGAGCACTGCACATACTGCAGCAAAGAACATCTTAGCTTTGCTGTCGTGGAATGAATAGAATGCAGCCACAAGCAGAATGCCATACGCACCGCCATCCAGCTTAGTGTATTCAGCTGCCAGTGCTGTCAAAACAATCAGAGCAATTTCTGCAATGTGCCTCTTCCGTTTTGAAAGACTTTGTATCTTTCCCAGAATAATCAAAAAGACCAAGGAAAGCAGGAGCTCATACATAACATTCTGTTGCCGAAGGTCAAATAGCTGCCCGGTTTGAACGAAATCGTATATGGGCTCCGCAATGATTGCGAAGACAAGCATATTTCGCAGGTACTTCTTTATGTCATGAGTGTGCAAAAATCCCTCAACTATCAAAAAGCAAAATAAGGGAAATGCAATTCTGCCAAGAACATGAAGCACATCCGAAGCCTCGCTTAGAATCGCCCATTGTTCGTCTGATATCTGATTGTACGATGCGTGAGTCATGATTCCATTGGTCAGGACGATCCTGCTTACATGATCGAGAACCATCGAGATGGCTGCTATTATCTTTAATGTGCTGCCGCTAATTCCGTATCTATCTGTTTTCATTTCGTTTTCCTTCCTTTGGGCGGGCCGTCAGGGGTTCAGCCTGCTCCGCAGGCGGCCGCTGCGGCGCTTCGCGCCTTGCGCGCTGCGCTGGCAAACGCTCACGCGTTTACTCAGCTCCGCGCCCTTTCGGGTTCGAACCCGTGCCGCGGCAACAAAAAAGCGACCAACCGGAGTCGATCGCTTTCTTTTCTATGGTGGGCCGTCAGGGGTTCGAACCCTGGACCTTGGGATTAAAAGTCCCCTGCTCTGCCAGCTGAGCTAACGGCCCGCGGGTGGCATTGTACCACGGTCTGGGACTATTCCCAACTCCATTGGCCGTTCTGGAAAATCACAACTTCACGTCCATCAGGCGTAATGCCCTTAATATCGATGTCGTCCGTGCCGATCATAAAATCGACGTGCGCGCTCGAGACGTTAACGCCATGCTCCAGGAGCTCTTCCTTGGACATGTCGTACCCACCCTCGATGCATTCGGGGAAACCGACACCTAGCGCGAGATGGCAGCTAGCGTTCTCGTCATAGAGCGTGTCATAGAACAGAACGCCGCTTTCGCGGATCGGAGTGTTCTTGGAAATGAGCGCGACCTCGCCCAGATGAGCGGCACCTTCATCGGTGTCAATAATGCTCGCAAGCGTTGCCTTGCCCACGCGGGCACCGTACTCCACTACGCGACCGGCCTCGAACTTAATCCAAAAATCGTCAACCTTGTTACCGTGGTGAATGAGCGGCATAGCCGAATACACGATACCGTCGGCACGCATACGATCAGGCGAGGTGAAGACTTCCTCGGTGGGAATGTTGGGGAAGAAGGGGTGCCCATCGGGCGTCTTACCCTTGCCGCCGGCCCACTCGTGATCCTTCGTCATACCAATCGTCAGATCGGTTCCATTTGCCGCGGTGTAATGCAGGCGGTCAAAACGATTGTCGTTCAGGAAGCGCAAGTTCTTTTCGAACGCCGCGTCATGAAGCTCCCAGTCGCTCTCCGGGTCCTGGCCATCGGCACGAGCGGTGTGCAGAATCGCATTCCACAGCTTATAGATTGCAACCTCATCGGCGTCTCCCGGGAACACCTCGCGCGCCCAAGCCACGACCGGCGCGCCGGCGATGCACCACGGGTTGATGTTGTAATCCAGTCCACGGCGGAAAACCTTGCACTGCGTATTCCTTGCCTTAGAAGCTGCAGCAGGCTTAGCGGGATCGATGCCCTTAAGGGCGGCAGGATCCGCACCCTCGATAAAGATAAAGCAGGCACCGTCCTGGGCCAGGGAATCCAGTTGCAGGCGCTTCCACTCGGGCGTCTGCTCAAAATAGCTTTTATCGACATGCTCGTACGTGAGCCTCGTCACGGCATCGTCAGCCCAAACAACCGTCACGTGACCAGCGCCGGCGGCATAAGCCTCCGCGACCACCACGCGGGCAAAAGGCGCGCACTCGACCGGAGACTGAACGACGACCTCCTGGCCGGGTTTGACGTTTACGCCCTTGCGGACGACCAGGCGCGCGTAGTTTTTAATCTTGGGCTCCAGGGCCTTCATGCCCTCCAGAGCCTCTTCGACCGTCAGGGCAGCTCGAATCATGTGCCACTCCATCTATCTATAGAACAGTAAAAAGGCGCGCCGCAAAAACGACGCGCCTTATATCTTAGCGATAAGTATGAATGCAAACGCTACTTCTTCTTGGAGTCCTTCTTGTCCTCCTCGGCAGCCGAGCGCTCGATAAGGGCGTTGAGCTTGTTCTCGGACATGCCCTCGGCCTGCGCGCGGTACATGTTGCGCAAGGGACGAATACGAACGAAGTCGTAGATAAAGTCACCCAGGATGATGACATAGGACAAAACGATGCCGACCATCTGAACAGGACTGGACACCGTGCCGCCGGGAGCGAAGTAGAGCGAAGCCCAAATTGCCACGACGAGTACCATGCCGATGGCGAGCACGGCCCACCAGATACGACGGCGCTTGGTGTAGTCCTCATCCTGCTTGAGAAGGATATTCGACACCGTGTAGATGCGGTCCTCGCGGGCGCGCTGCTTAGCCTTGCGGGCGCGCTTCTCCTCCTTGGAAAGTCCTTCCAGGTTTTCACCCTTCTCGAGCTCTTTGCGGCGGGCTTTAGACGAAGCCGGCACGACGCGAACGGAGCTCGCTGCCTGGCGGGCGGGTTTAGCAGATGCGGCGGACTTGCGCGCAACCCCGGTAACTTCGTGGGATTGCGTGCGCTTGTTCGTGGCGCTACGGGTACTCACTTATGCGTTCTCCTTCATGCTTGTGAACTGGGAGCCCGTGATGATCTGGAAGGCCTCGCGATAGCGCTCGGACGTGCCATCGATGACCTCGGCGGGCAGGTGCGGGGTCTCCCCCGTCATATCCCAGTTGGCCTTGAGCCAATTGCGGACGAATTGTTTGTCGTAGCTAGGCTGAATCTTGCCCTCCTCGTAGCTGGCGGCGGGCCAGAAACGGCTGGAGTCGGGCGTGAGGCACTCGTCGATCAGCGTAACCTTGCCATCGATGACACCGAACTCGAACTTGGTGTCGGCGATGATGATGCCGCGGGTCGCGGCGTACTCGGCAGCGGCCTTGTAGATCTTGAGGGATAGGTCGCGAATCTGCGTGGCGATGTCCTCACCCACGATCTCGCAGCAACGCTCGAACGAAATGTTCTCGTCGTGATCGCCGATCTCGGCCTTCGTGGACGGCGTGAACAGCGGCTCGGGGAGCTTGGAGGCCTCGGTCAGACCCTCGGGCAGCTGAATGCCGCAGACGGTGCCGTTCTCGTCATAGGTCTTCTTGCCCGAACCGGTCAGATAGCCGCGGACGATGCACTCGATAGGAATCGTCTGGGCCTTCTTGACCAGCATGGCGCGGCCTGCGAGATAGTCACGATACTCGGCAAACTCCTCGGGGAAATCCGCCGGGTCGATGGAGACGAGGTGGTTGGGGACGATGTCGGCAAACTTATCGAACCAGAATGCCGAGATGCGGTTGAGCACCTCTCCCTTAAACGGAATCTCGTCGGGGAGAATAAAGTCGAACGCAGAAATGCGGTCGGTGGCGACCATCAGCAGGTTTTCACCGGCATCATAGATATCACGAACCTTGCCACGGGAATCCGGACGACGCTCCATCGTTGTCACGTGAGTCACTCCTTACCTAAATACGACAGTAATGCGGGTTCTTCCCCGCACGTTTTCGCAAACTCGGAGCGGCAGGGACGAAACCCCTCCTTCACCGAATAGCGAAAAGCTAGTGCTCCATTGTAGTAGATGCCGCGTCCGCCGTGTGCTCGCGAGGCAGATGAATCGTAAAAGTCGTACCCTTTCCAAGCTCCGACTCCACGGATATGTAGCCATGATGACGCTCGACAATCTGCTTGGTCACGGCGAGGCCCACGCCCAGGCCACCCGCCTCGCGGGCGCGACTGGCGTCGGCACGCCAAAAACGACCGAAGATGCGCGACAAATCATCCTTGGCGATACCGATGCCCGTATCCGAAACCGCGATATCGACGCGTTTGCGGTCGCTGAGTACCGACACCACGACCCAACCCCCCTCGGGGGTATAGCGCATGGCGTTACTCAAGAGGTTGATGACGCATTGCGTGATCATGTCGGGATCTGCCTCGACAACGTCATCGTGGCCCTGCGTCTCATCTGCAAAGCGCAAGCGCAGGTCGCGGTCGGCAAACAGGCGCTCCTGGCCATTCACAATCGAACGCACAAACGGCACCATATCCACCGGCTCCAGGTTGAGCGGCGCGGTACTGTTTTCCATGCGCGACAGGTCGAGCATCTGCTGCACCAGACGGGCCAGACGACGCGTCTCGGATGCGACTGTCTCCAGGTGTTCGTCGTCGGTGGGATACACACCGTCTTGCATGGCCTCGACCGTCGCAAGCATGGCCATGAGCGGCGTGCGCAGCTCGTGGGCAACATCAGAGGTCAGGCGCTTCTCGTGCTTCATATCCTTTTCGAGTGAGGTGGCCATCTCGTCGAAGGTCTCTCCCAGCTGATCGATCTCATCATCGCCGCGCAAGCCCGTACGAGCGGACAGGTCTCCATCGCGAATCTGCTTGGCCGTGCTGGTAATACGATGAATCGGCTTGGTGAGCATGCGCGACATGAGCGCTCCGATAACGACCGAGATGCAGACGGCCACAACCGCGGCAAGGGCCATGGCGTTAAAGGTCTTCTCTCTGAATGCTGAGTCTGCCCTGGTGAGCAGGGCATCGGAGCCAACCGCCCACAATTTGACCTGACCCACGTGCTCGCCGGAGGACGTCACGATCTCAACGTTGGCAACACTATTGGAATCGGTGGGAGCAGACGAGACTGGGCTGTGCGACGCCCTCTTTCCGCTCGTATCGTCGGTCGTCGCCTGATTTTCGCGTACATCGGCAGTAGCGCTTGCCGAGGGCCACGAGTCGTCGTAGACGATGACGCCCTTTTTATTGACGACCTGCATACCAAGATCGTCGGACACCAAGCTCGATGTCGCGACCGTACGCAGCTCCCCCGCAGTCCAAGAACCGTTTTCCTCATATGACGTTGCCAACTTTTCGGCAGCGGAATTGGCGATTTCGACAATATTGGAGCGTGTGTAATCCGTAAAAACCGTGCCCCATACAACGGAGACTACGCCCACCAGCACCAATACCGTCATGAGCGATGTCAGGGCAAAAGCCAGGGCCATGCGCGAGGGATAGCTCATCGTTGGCCGTGAATCGGAACGAGGCGTGTTCCAACTAGCCTTGGAACCCGCCTCGTTCTCCTGCTTATGCTTTTGCCCGATTTCAAAGCGCGCAGGTGTCATATGTGATTTCCCTTATTTCTCGTCCGACTTATCGGTCTTGGTCGGAGCCTCGAAGCGGTAGCCGACACCGTGGACGGTGTAGAGCCACTTGGGCTTCTTGGGGTCGTCGCCCAGCTTGGCGCGAAGGTTCTTCACGTGGCTGTCGATGGTGCGCTCGTAACCCTCAAAGTCGTAGCCGAGCACCTTCTCGACCAGCTCCATGCGGTTGTAGACGCGGCCGGGGTGACGAGCAAGCGTGGTGAGCAGCTTGAACTCGGAAGCCGTCAGGTCAACCTCCTTGCCCTCGACCAAAATCTTGTGGCCCGAGATGTCAATGACCAAATCGCCAAAGTCGAGCACCTCGACGGCCGGCTCATCGGCCTGGTGGGCACGGCGGAACAAGGCGCGCACGCGCGCGACAAGCTCGCGCGGCGAGAACGGCTTGATCAGATAGTCGTCGGCACCGAGCTCGAGGCCGATAATACGATCCTCGATCTCGCCCTTGGCCGTCAGCATAATGATGGGGACATCCGAGGTGTCGCGAATGGTGCGGCAAACGCGCTCGCCGGGAATCTTAGGGAGCATGAGGTCGAGCACGACCAGGTCGAACTGATGCTTCTCGAACTCCTCGATAGCGGACTGGCCGTCGCCCACGCCCACAACCCAATAGCCCTCGCGCTCGAGATAGGCAGCGACAGCGTCACGGATTGCCTTCTCGTCCTCGACCAGCAGAATCTTTTTTGCATCTGAAGCCATAACACGGCCCCCCTGTCTCAATTAGCTAAGAACAAGCTCATTTTAACGCACCTGAGCCCACCGGGTATCGCATGGGTGCGATAGCTCGGCGGGCGGTACTCATAGTCACAACGCGCTTATTCCCCTGTCGACGCCTTTTTAACCCCTCGGAGACTAAAGAGAGAACAAGCGAGCGGTAACCGTCTCGGGAATCCCCTGACTGTTACGCACCGTTGCGTACGTTAAGAACGAGTTCGATTTACCCGCCGTAGCAGGATAATCGCCATACTCCAAGGCTCGGTCGGGCGACAGAAGCGAGCCGTAGGTCTTAGCCGAAGTGTCAATCAAAAAATGCGACGCCTGAACTTTAACCAGGTATTTATTTTTCCTTCCCGCGGCGCACGCGAGCGGCTCACGCGAAAGGAAGAGGTACGGCCCGCCCTCGCTACCGATATAGGTGCCCATATTGCCCAGGCTACCCACACCGCTATACGTCGCCTCGATGGAGAACACGAAGGTGTCGCCCATATACACGGCCTCGAAAGGCGAAACCGACGAAGGAAGCACCAGCTGAGCTCGCTTCGTGTTGTTGCCGTCAGTCAGGTCGATCGCCGTCATACCGTAATAGACACCCTCATCATTGTGCACGCGGGGCGAGATGGTCAGGACGCCGTCGCTCACACGCGGGGCGGATGCGAAACGGCCCGTCGACTTCCAAATAGTCTCAGGCTTGGACTCGCTGGGCGACTGACGGTAGCAGTACGAATCGTTACTCGTCTTGCTGCCGCCGGACGAAGGCATCTTATACCAGATGACCGACGACCCATACGCTGTGAAGAGCGGCGGATCGTAGTTCTCGCCACCGCGGTCGAGCTCGACAGCGTTGCCGGTAAGGGAGGAGCCTGTAAGGTTTTGCGCATAGAGTTTCCAAGACGCATTGGCAAAGTTCATCTCGACCCACGCGAACACGCCATCACCCGCGCGAACGTCGTAAAACGCATAACCGGTTCCCTCGATGGGATCCTCGATAAGTGTGGTAAGCGAGCCATCGCCCAGGTTGAGCACACCAAGCGTATTGGCATGCAGGGCAGAAGCAGGCGCCATCATCGCGGCAGCGTAGTCGCCATCGCAGTAGTACAGCAGCGTGCCCAGCGGCAGCGTCCACGAGGCCGCGGGCTCAAGATCGATATCAACAGCTTCGTACTCATCAGTGATCGAGACAATCTTCGAATCGTCCTTGATAACCTGCGGCTCGCCAGCGGTGTCATCACTCGTGCCCGTTTTTTTCGAGCAACCGGCCAGTACGGCAGCAGCACCGGTAGCGGCGCCACCCAGCACAAAACCTCGACGCGTTATTCCATTCTTAAAGCGATCAGCGATGCCCATTAGGCGATCTCTGCGCGAGCGGCCTCGATGGCACGCGTGAGCTGATCGGCGCATGAGGTCTTTTTCATACCGCAGGTATTACCGGCGAGAACCTCGATTACGCGGTCGGCAGGAGCGCCTTCGACCAGCCTGGAGATGGCCTTGAGGTTGCCATCGCAGCCGCCGGTAAACTCGACGCCCAGCACCTTGCTGCCGTCATCGGAAAGATTGAGGTGGATATTGCGAGCGCATACGCCCTGCGGCTTGTAGTCAAAACTAATCATTGAGATCCCCTCTCAGAAAGAAATTTCAGACGTCTATTATCCCCGCCTGAGCCGACTTATTATCGCAAGCACCGATTCAACATCCTACGATGCGTGGACTGGCGGGGGCAAGATTAGCAGTCCGCGCCCTGTGCGTGGACCATGCGCTTATCCCGATACATATTGTGGTCGGCGACACGATATACATCGGCCAGCGTATTTCCAGCCGTCTCGACGGTCGCCACGCCAATCGATGCGCTGACCGTCAGGGTCTCATCGCTTACCGCGGCAAGACCGAGACGAAGATCCTGTTCCAGCCCGAGCGCAGACTCGTTGTCAGTGTGGGGGCAAACCAGCAAAAACTCGTCGCCGCCAACGCGCATCGGCAGGGAATCCGCACCAGCCACCCGCCGCAGCACGGACGCCGTCCGTCGCAGCAGTTCATCCCCCATCTCGTGACCATAAATGTCGTTGGTCCGCTTGAGATAATTACAGTCCACCATAATCACGCTCACTGGCAAGTCCTCGTTTACCAGGCTATCTCCACGCGATTCCAGATAGTTGCGGTTGCGAAGCCCCGTCAGTTTATCTTGGTATGACAGCTCCTCGGCATGCTTGGCCATCGAGATGTTGAGCGTCGCCACGACAACCGATTCCAGCCGCCCTTGCTCATCACGGTGTTGGGAAACAACCTGCAGCGAGTACCAAGCACCCCGGCAATCTCGCACCTCCGCAGTCAAGTACGGCACGCCCTCCATACGTTCTCGAAGCGTACTTATATCTACGAGTCCCACAACCGCTTCGCGGCTTTCGGGGCTCACGATATCCCGGCAGACCGTGTCCATAAAGTCATATGCCTCGTTGTGCTCGGCAAATATCTTCGCTATCGCTGGCGACATATTGATTCCCTCGATCTCGAGGGTGTCGAGATGCAAAAGGAAGGTCGAATCGTAGACGGCGCTTATGGCATTGATAATGCCAAGCTGTTTATCCTTTTCGACCAAATTGCGGTGGTCAGCGATATTTCGAGCCAACAGTACCACGACCCAAAACGCAAGGCATGCCAAGACGCCGACGGCGACAAATGAAATCCTGTCAGACATGACCTCAGATTTGGGATATAGCGCAAACAGGCGGTAGTCCTTATATGCCGCACGCACGGCATATAAGGTGGTCCCCCGATATTCGATACGTGTTACGCCCTCGTCTTTCCAGTCAATTCCGCTATCGGCGAGAAGCCGGGCAAGGGTTATATCGACGGTCGAATCGTTTGAAGAAACGATTTGCGCATCGCGCATCACAAGCACTGTTGGACTCTGATGGAACGTGTTGTTCACAAGGACGTCGGCGATCGTGTATGAATAGTCATCGGCAGGTTCAGCCGCAAGGGATCGATACCCCAACGCCACCCCATCACCGTATGGAACGGCACTCACGGCAAAGTCGACACCGCGGCGCTCGACAGCGGTCGAGTAGGAAACTTTGGACCCTCGATACATCGATGCGATCGACGAACAGGCCAGCTCCTCTCGCCACAGCATGAGTGGATCGCGGCCGTCGATATCGTAATGGGCGACCATATGACCATCGGCGTCCATGACCAACAATCCCGAAAGGCTCTCGGTATGGACATATTCCTCGACCAGATCGTCGTTGACTTCAAATCGATCAGGCGGCAAGAACGTCGCAAACGACTCGAGCGCCGCATCCAAATTGTGCGTCGCCTCGGTTTTTCTTCCCTGTTCATATCGGTCATATTTTTCGCAGGCATTTTATAAAAACACCATGGTTTCCTGGCCGAACCCAAGCGTTTTATCAAGGCAGCGATGCGTGCCAACCATATAGAGCAGACTCAGTAGGGCAACGCTGGCCACGATGCCGATGCCCACTGCGGCTAAACTCTTTCGGCGAAAGCGGCGCTCGTCATTTGTCATGATTCCGCTCCTTGCCCGCCTGTCGTCGCTCCTGCCTTGTAATTGTCCACAATGTGCTCTATCGTGCCGTCTCGATCCATGTCGGACAGTGCGGTATCGAGGTTTTTGACGTACTCCCCCTCATAGCTATCATCAAACGCGACGCCCAGGTCAACCGTCATAACGTTGTCGGCGAACACACGATAAACGCCAGGATACTGGGCAACGAGTCGATCAAGCGACTGAACGTCCGCCATCCAACAGTCGACATACCCTTTGGCGAGGGCGGCTTTGCAGAGTTCGGCAGAACCATACGATTTGATTTGCACGTCCGGCGAGATATCCAGATTCCCTGCGAGCAATCGGCGTTCGCTCACCGAGCCCGCAATCACCGCAATGGTCTTGCTTCCATCGAGATGCGCCAAGGACGTGATGCCACTCGTTTTCTTGGCGGCGACCGAAACCGTCAGGGTCAAATACGGCTCAGTCCAGTAATACTTATCCTCGCGATAACAGGGAGAATAGTCGCACCACAGGCAATCGATATCGCCGTTTTTGAGTAGGCGATCACGGTCATTCCAAGACATGTCGATAAATTGCGGCTTGATCCCCGCGCGCTTGCAGGCCTCGCGGGCGATGTCGATATCGATACCGGCGTAATCGCCCGTGGTATCGACATACACATAGGGGTCGTTATCCGTAACGCCGATTTTGAGTACCGGGAGGTCTTTGCCGGCTTCATCCGGAGAGGAAGAACTGCTTCGAACGGTATACGTCAGGGCGCCCACACAGACGGCAACAAGAAGTATGAGCGTAAACGAGACGATGGCGGCTCGCTTGATACGTCCGGGCACACGCCTCCCTTCATCGAAACAGCAGTCGGATTTCATTTTATACCCGGGGCTGATGCGGCGATAAAAAAGCGCCTCACCCAAGATGGGCAAGGCGCCAAAGGTTGAAATGCATCCGCAAGCGGTCGAATTAGGTTAACCCTACTCGAAGCTCAGCTGCTCCAGGCGGTCGAAGACCGTGTCGATGCGGGTGAGGAAGTCCCACGGATCAAAGATCTCGTCGAGTTTTTCCTGGCTGACGGTGCAGCGCGGATCGGCCTCGAGACGCTCCTTAAAGGTGGGGCCGGAGACACAATCCTGCACCTCGTGCCAGGTAGCCATGGCGTTTTCCTGCACGATAGCGTAGGCGTCCTCGCGGGTGATACCCGTATCGACGAGGGCAAGCAGCACCTTAGAGGAGAAGATGAGGCCGCGGGTCTTGTTGAGGTTGGCCATCATGCGGGCCGGATACAGCTGCAGGCCGTCGATAACGCGAATGAGGCACTGGAACATGTGGTCGAGCGCGATGAAGCTATCGGCCTGGGCGACACGCTCGGCGGAAGAGTGCGAAATGTCGCGCTCGTGCCACAGGGCAACGTTGTCAAAGGCGACCTGAGCGTTGGACTTCACGACGCGCGACAGGCCGCAGACCTTCTCCATGGTGATCGGGTTGCGCTTGTGCGGCATGGCGGAGCTGCCCTTTTGGCCCTTGCGGAAGGGCTCCTCGGCCTCGAGCGTATCGGTCTTCTGTAGGTTGCGGACCTCGGTCGCGATGCGCTCGCAGGTGGCCGCTGTGGTGGCAAGCACGCCGGCAAGGTAGGCGTGGTGATCGCGGCTGATGACCTGTGTGGACAGCGGATCGTGGACCAGGCCCAGGTGCTCGCAAACGTACTCCTCGACGAACGGCTCGATGGAGCTGTAGGTGCCGACGGCACCGGAGATGGCACCGAAGGCAACGTTCTTGCGAGCGTCCTCAAGACGATCGAGATCGCGCTTGAGCTCCCATGCCCAAGAGCCAAACTTCATACCGAAGGTCATCGGCTCGGCATGGATGCCGTGGGTGCGGCCGGCGCAGAGCGTATTGCGCTCCTCGAAGGCACGGCGCTTGCAGATCACGCCGAGCTTCTTGACGTCCTCGATAATCAGGTCACACGCCTGAGTAAGCTGATAGCACAGAGCCGTATCACCCAGGTCGGAGCTGGTCATACCGTAGTGAACCCAGCGGCTAGGCTTGGGCTCGCCCTCGGGAACATCGGCATCGATATATTCCTTCATGTTGGTCAGGAAGGCGATGACATCGTGGCGCGTGACCTCCTCGATCTCGTCAACCTTCGCCTTCTCAAAGTTGGCGTGGTCGCGAATCCACTGGGCCTCTTCTTTGGAAATACCGATCTTGCCGAGCTCCGCCTGAGCCTCGCAGGCCAGGACCTCAATCTCCTGCCAAATGGCGTACTTGTTCTCGAGGGAGAAGATGTGTCCCATCTCCGGGCGGGTATAGCGATCGATCATAGCGGCTCCTTTTTGGTTATTGGCACGTTGGTCGTAACCCAACCATTGTACCGTGCGTGGGCGCGAGTATGGGCAGTAGGCATTAACCTAACATTTTGAAACAGGAGCGGCCATGGGGACGTCCGCGTATTTGCGAAGCAAATTCGCACCGGCTTCAGGCGGCATGCCACGGTCGGCGCGCATGCACGGGCAAAGCGGGTTGAATCCGATGTTCCCGAGGCCTCCCATGCTCGATGGAGCGGGCAACGGGACGTCCGCGTATTTGCGTTGCAAATTCGCACCGGCTTCAGGCGCCTGCCGGCGCCTTCGCCTGCTCGCTACAAACGCTTCGCGTTTGCTTTACGCTCGCACCCTGGCGGGTTCGAATCCCGGCACTTGGTAGTAAAAAGCACGGCAACGTAACGCTGCCGTGCTTGTGCTTTTAACTGGAGCGGGCAACGGGACTCGAACCCGCGAGTGTCAGCTTGGGAAGCTGATGCCTTACCACTTGGCGATGCCCGCATATGTGGGGGATAGTATAACGCGGTTGTCTTGTTCGATACAAGAGTGTCGATGCTTGTTTTAGCTGTGGAGAATCGTTTGAAAACCGCACCAATTGTGGAGATGAGGACCTTTATCTTTCTTTTCTTACTGTCTTCTACCTGCGCTTTTATCTGATTGTTGTATTTGAGCTCGATTTGTCAGAAATCGGGCAAGCTTTTGGTCAGCTTCTGGTACTTACCCGCATGAACCATGGCGGTAGCCTCATCCCAAGCGCCGCGGCCTCCCCGTGCGGCGCACGAGGGATAAGGAGCAGCCATGTCCAACGCACCCACGCACTCTGTCCACAGCGCAATCGCAACAGGTCCGCTGCTCCTGCTCCTCTTTTTTCTGGTCGGCTGTCTGGCCCCAAGGGCCGCACTCGCTGTCGACGGGAGTGATGCCCTTAATTTCCGCACCATAAGCGACGGTTGCGGCCCCTTCGGTGTCGGTAAATATGAGGCACAGGACACTTCGATTTCGTACTGTATGAACCAAGACTGCCCCGGCCCCAGCAAGCCGGGAGGGCCATGGCGTACATATAACCAGGGCTGGACATGGCTCGATGACGAATTTGCCGCCATCGTCTGTCACGGATACCCCTCCAGTACATCCTTTGGCGGCCACAACCTGTCGCCCGATCTCGCCCGTGCCGCCACCCAGATTGCCGTGTGGATGCTCAAGGGAACCACGCGCCCCGACGGCACCTATTCGTATACAAATAGCAAGGGAGTTGCCAGGAGCGGTAGGTTTTACGAAAACGCCGAGGCTGTAGCGGCTGCACGTTGGCTCTACGACAGCGCTAAGTCCGGATCCATTAAGGCAGCTCCACATCGAGCCAGGCGTTATCACGGCCCGGTCTCGGGTGAGGGTCGACACCAGGACATGCTCTATGTTCTGCCCGCCGTCTCCGTATCGTTCCAAAAACAATCGTCCCAGGCTGACATCACCGCCGGTAACGACACCTACAGACTCGGTGGCGCAACCTTCGATATCTTTGAAAGTGCAGGCGATACACGCGTCGGCACTATCCAGATGGATGAAAACGGGCGTGCGCAAGCAACACTTTTGCCCAATACGGCATATTACCTGGTCGAAACCAAAGCCCCGGCAGGCTATATCCCTCGAAGCGACCGAATAACCTTCACCACACAAAACAGCGGCGAACATGTCACTATCAACGAGCAGCCCGGCACCATCACCTTGCGTATTGCAAAAATCGATGCCGCCACGGATGCCGGCGCCCAGGTTGGAGCGTCGCTTGCGGGCGCTGAATTCACCTGCGTCTCGCAATCAACTCCCGGCTGGACTCGCACCCTTACGACCGACGAAAACGGACGGGCGATCCTCAATGACGTTCCTCTGGGCACCTTTACCATCTACGAATCGAAAGCGCCCGAGGGCTACCTGATTTCAAACGACAGCTGGAGCTACACCGTCGGTGCCGAGCAACTCGGAGATACGGGTATCGTTGAGCTCGAAAGCCGTATTCCCAACATCCCCATCGCCTTTGACCTTGAAATCTCAAAGTTTAAGGATCATGGCGATAACAATGAGTCCGGCCTAGAGCAGCCGGCGAAAGGCGTCGTCTTTGAAGTTGTCAGCAATAGCTCCCAACAAGTCGTCGGCACGTTGACCACAAACGTTTATGGCTTTGCCTCCACCAAAGACCAGCCCGAAGCATGGTTTGGCGCAGGCAAGCGACCTGCCGGCGCTCACGGTTCCATTCCCTACGACCGCGCGGGCTACACCGTTCGCGAGGTTGCAGAAACGGTACCAGAAGGATTTAAGCAAGCAGGGGAATGGACCATCACAGCAGAGCAGACCGCAGACGGCGCCGAGCTTCAGTACATCGTTGACAACCATGCCCTATCGACACACCTTCAAATCGTAAAGCGCGATGCTCAGACCGGCGGCACCGTACCACTTGCCGGCTTTACGTTCCAGCTGCTCGATAGCCACCACGAGCCCGTCTCGCAAACATGTTGGTATCCGGCCCACAATGTAATGAATACCTTCACAACCGATGCAACCGGCGCCATCACGCTGCCTGAATCACTTAATCCCGGAACATACTACGTGCACGAGGCGTCGGCCAAGGAACCGTATCTGCGCGGAGAAGACCTGGAGATAACGATTCCCGCCGACAGAAATCTGACACCGGTCGCCGTCGCCTCGTTCTATGACGGCGCCGCAACCGGAAGCATCGATATCATTAAGACGGATGCTGTAGATGGGCGCACCCTCGCTGGAGCCACGTTTGACATCCGCGCTGTCGGCGACATCGTGCGAACCGACGACAGCATTGTCGCCCTGGATGGCGAAACCGTCGCCACCGTTACAGCCGACGAACGGGGGCAAGCGCGAGTCAACCATCTTTCGTTGGGATGCGGTACCGCCACCTACGAGGTCGTCGAGACACAAGCGCCCGAAGGTTATCTGCTCAACCCGACCCCACATACTGTGAAGTTGTCGTACGCCGACCAGCAAACGCCCGTGATCGAAGCGCACCTTGACGTTTCCAACGACTACACCAAGATCGATGTCTCCAAAGTCGACGCGTGCGGAGGTCAGGAAGTGACAGGCGCCGAGCTTGTCCTCTGCGACTCCAATGGCAACGAAATCGATTCTTGGACTTCATCCGGCAAACCGCACCACATTGAGCACCTTTCACCCGGCACCTACACCCTGCGCGAAACGATGTCTCCGCGTACCTACGACCTCGCCGAAGAGATAACGTTTGAAGTAAAGGCCACGGGAGAAGTTCAAACCGTAGCCATGAAGGATACCCCCATCGAGATCAGGGGAAGCATCGATAAGCGCCAAGAGATTGCACAGCCAGTCGTAAGCAAACTCGTTGCCAACGGCGACGGAAAAAACCGAGCCAAAGCACGGGCCAACACGCAAGGCGCCTTCTCCTATACCATCGACGCCAAAAATGAGTCGAGCACCTGGGTCGACGAGTTGACCATCACCGACGACCTTGAGTGCGCCAAAGATGGCGCAGCGAAACTTGTTGCCGTTGAAACCCCTATTGCAGTCGGTGATCTAAACGGGCTGTGCAACGTGTGGTATCGAACGTCTCCGGCAGGAACAGACGATACGGGCAAGCAGGTCAATGCAACGCTTGACGACGGGCATCGCAATCCTTGGCTCGAAACGGAAGAGGTTGCAAAGCTACTGGGCGACGATGTGCGTCTCGTCGATTACGACGGGTGGCACCTATGGAAAGCGGATATCCCGACGGACAAGTCCGTCACGCTCGATACGAAAGAGATCGATCTTACAGACGACGTCGTCATCACAGGCATCCGTTTTGAATACGGTGCGGTAGCCGCCGACTTTACAACCAGAAGCGAGGCGGGCTCTTGGACCCGGGATGACCTTAAAGACGAGCACGACGACCTTGACGATGTAAAGGCGGCCCGTAGCTCGGATGCCCGAGGCGCAGTCGTGCATATGCAGGCAACGTCGTCCTATACGCCCCAAACCGCACTTGCCAACAGCGCGCGCGTCGATCTTTGCCGCAACGGCGGTGGCGATAAACTCGAGGCGCATGATGAGGACCGCGTCATCCAACGATGCGCCCTGCCTCAGAACCTGCCGGCAACGGGATCTGTTCCCGTCGCCGCATGTATCACCGCACTCCTGACCTCGGGCGCTGCAGCCATATGGTTCGCTCACCTTAGGTCAGCCACAAAGAAGCGCTAGCGCGATGAAAAAGCGGGCGAGCCAGTCTCCCGGCTCGCCCGCCTTGGGCATAAACGATGAATCGGCTATTCAGCAAATGACGAACCGCCATCGATGGCTGCCTGATCGGACTCGGAAATACCGTCGGCACCCAAGCTTTGCTCTTGCTCCACCTCTTCGCTCATTGTTGTCTCGGGTGTCGAGCCCTTAACGCCAACGACGTACGCGGCCCCAAAACCCAATGCGACAGCGATCAGGGTCAAAATCAGATAGATGGGCCAATGGCGCTTGATGTACGAAAACACGCTGACTCCTTAGCGGGTCTGTCTACGAACGACGAATGACCTCGGTCACGACCTCGGACACCGTAGCGATATTGGTCGGATTGACGTTGTACGGCAGGTCATCCTCGGTGCGAGCGCAGGCAAGACGCGGACCGTCCACACCGGCGATCGTAAGGGCGCGACGGCTCGCCTCGAGCGCTGCGGATGCATCGGTTTTTGCATAGGGCATCTCGAACGCACCACAATCGACGTGGAACGACTTGCACACCTTGCTGACAAGATTCATGATGCGGCGATCGCCCTTAAACAGCTGCTGCTCGCCCTCGACCGTCACCACCGAAAGCCTGCCGGCACCGATAGACTCGAGGTTGATGAAGAACACACCGCGGAGCTTGTCACGATGCGAGGCCAAAAACGCCCTCATGCCGGCGCCGTCGCAATCGGACGCGCCCGTTGCGACGAACCAGATATCGTGGCCGAGCAGCTCATCGTCACCCATGGAGGCAACGGCCGAGAGCATATCCTCGGCAGAAGCACCATCGGAAGAGGTGGCGCCGCCCTTCCAACCGTCGTCGTCATCCTCGAAGTTATCCCACGAGCCAATGCCACGGCCAAACTTCTTGGCATCGTAATCGTCCTCGACGCCCAGCCAGTCGCTCATACTGTCCTGCTCGTTCTTCTTTTTGCGACCGAACAAGCCACCCAGGCCACGCTTCTGCGGCTTGGCGCCCGTCGAAGCAGGAGCCGAGATGGTCTCGAGCGGCTGTGCGCCCGAGGAGATGGGCATGGGGGTCGCGACCGGTGCCGATGTGGGCTCGGGCCCCTGCGCCGTCGCAAAGGGATCATTTGTCTGTGCCGAAGGATCGGGAAGATCGAACAGCGACGTGCGGGACGCGACGTTGGCCTGTTGCATCGAAGGCAGCGACGGATCGGGGACCGAGGCCAGCGGCGACGAAGAGGGCGCAGGCGCGGCGGCGGGGTCGGGGATATTCATATGCTGGCGCGCAGGCACCTGAGACGAAATCTGCGCCATGAGGGAGTCAACTGTCTCGTCCTGCGTGGGAGCGACATTGGCCGCCGTGGCACCGGGGTCGCTCGGCGCGGGCATGGTAAAGATCTGCGTAGAATAAGGCCTGGACTCATCCGTCTTGGGAGCCTCGTCAATCGCAGGGGACTCCTGCTTCATAGCAGGAGCCTCGACCTGCTCGGGTGCGCTGGCCTCAACGGAATCGGCCTCGTCAACAACCGAATCATCGACGACGTCCTGGGCATCATCGGAGATGGGAAGGGGCTCGGCAATTGCGGTGCCCTGCTTCTCAAACGTCATCGTGGCATCGAATGACATGGTGCCATCGACCGGCTGCTGCGCCTCAAAGGACGTCGTAG
>CAJMRJ010000017.1:0-19377 GCA_905215865.1 uncultured bacterium
GGCGTCCACGCGCTCGCCGCGCCTGGCCTTCGGCGCCGTCACGAACCTGTGCGACGCCACCTCGGCGCTCACCGTCGAGGGCGACCTGCCCAGCTCCCTCGCAATCTCCCTGCACGACGCTCTGCGCTCCAGCATCCTCTGGACCGTGTCCCGCTCGTGCCTCGTGAGCCTTCCGTAGGCCCTCGGGACCGCCTTTGCGGAGCCGCTTTTCTTCTTTCCGGACATGCCGTCCTCCGATCTCCCGGGGCCGGCCGGCCCGGCCCTCAGGGTATCGGGTTCCCACATTCATCCGTACATGTACGGATGAATGTGGGAGGTGTTCGGATAAGGTTGATAATCAAGGGTTCAACCACGTTGCGGCAATCAGTTTGAAATTATCTTGATGAAGGAAAAAGCTGCTGGTAATCTATGGGACGTCATAGAACGTTTGCATTGTGCAAACGTTGAAGCGAGATGCGATGCAGTCTCGAGTTCTTTGGGGGTATCTATGTCAGATACGAAGGCGAAGAAGACAAACAGACGTTTTAAGTTCAAATTACCGCATGTCTATACGATCATGTTCTTGCTGATCGTTGTCTTTGCGGTCCTGACTTGGATCGTTCCCTCTGGCCAGTATCAGCGCAAGACGATTTCGACAGCGGCGGGCGAGCGTGAAGTCGCCGTTGCTGGAACCTATGAACAGGTCGATAAGAACTACACCGATTCCGAGACCGGCGAGACCATCAATCTGGGCCAGGATATCTTCGCGGTTCTGCAAGCGCCCACCAAGGGTATCCAGGAGGCTGCCGACGTCGTTGCGTTCGTTTTATTGATTGGCGGATCGTTCGCAATCATCACCAAGACCAACGCTTTGAATGCCGGCATGAGCCGTGTGGTTAAAAAGCTCAAGAACAAGGACATCCTCATCATTCCCATCACGATGACGCTGCTATCCATTTGCGGCACTACGTTTGGTATGTCTGAGGAAGCCCTGCCGTTCTATGCCATCTTCATTCCCATCATGATGGGTATCGGCTATGACTCGATGACGGCATTCATCATCTGCTTCCTTGGTCCCAACCTGGGATATTGTGCTTCGACCATCGACCCGTTTAATGTTTTGATCGCCCAAGGCATCATTGGCATCGAGGGCAATCCGCAACTGTGGCTGCGCGCCGTTTCTTGGGTCATCTTCACTGCCGTCGGTATCGCATGGGCCATGCGCTACGCCATGCGCGTCAAGAAAAGCCCCGAGTCGTCCATTACGTACGAGGACGATAAGCTCAAGCGTATTGAGTTTTCCGTGACCGATGCCTTCATCGAGGAAGAGTTCACTATCCGTCAGAAGCTCGTGCTTATCGATTTTGCCTGCGGTATGGGCATTATCGTCTGGGGTCTTGTTACCCAGGGCTGGTACATGAATGAGATTTCCGCCGTGTTCCTTGGCATGGGCTTGCTTGCCGGTATCCTGGGCGGTCTTGACCAGCAGACGATCGCTGAGGAGTTCGTTAAGGGTCTCGCCGACTTTGCGTACGCTGCCATCGTTATCGGTATCGCTCGCGGTATTCTGGTCATCGCCGAGGGTGGCATGATCATCGACACCATCCTCCAGGCGCTCGCTACTGCGCTCGCCGGTGCACCAGCCGCCGTCTACACCACGTTTATGTATATCGTCCTTGGCCTGCTCTCTTTGCTGGTTCCCTCGAGTTCTGGCCTGGCGGCGCTCACCATGCCTGTTATGGGCTCCCTGACCGAGCTCATGGGCCTCAATCCCGAGGCGGCCGTCACCGCGCTCCAGTTTGCCAACCAGACCATCAACACCATCAGCCCCGTGGCGGGCATGACGGTCGCCGGCCTTGCCGTGGCTAAGATTTCGTTTGGCCAATGGTGGAAGACCATTTGGAAGTTCTTCATCTTCATGGTCGTGTTTGGCTTGGTCGTTACTGCCATTTCCGGCATGCTTCCGGCGTAGGTGGTTGTGATGTCTGATCGTTTGACGGTACTGACGTCTAAGAGCGTCTTTACCGGTACGGGGGACCTGCCGTTTGAAGGTTTCGTAGCGGTCCGTGGCAATCGAATTGAGGCGGTTGGCGCCAAGCGCGAGGCGGCTTCGTATTTGACCCAGGCGGACGAGGTAGTTGACCTGGGCGACCGCACCATCATGCCTGGCCTGATCGATGTGCATACCTTCTATACAGGTTGGGCGCTGCGGACGTTGGGGTCTGATCTGTCCGGCATCGCCGATGCCAAAGAGGCCGTGTCGCTCTTGCGTGCATGGAAAGAAGATCATCCGGATTGCGCGGCGGCTTTTGGCCACAACCTACCCGAAACGTTGGCATCGGATGCCGAGAACGCAAATACGGCAGCTGTGCTTGACGATTGTTTTGGCGACATCCCCGTCGTCTGCTTTACACCGGGAGCGGAGACCTGTGTTCTCAATGCTGCTGCCAGTGCGCGATACGGCTTTACGCCGCAGGCGTGCTATGCCGAGAAGATCTGGCGCATGATGAGCGATTTTCTCGCGCTGCCCGAGGTGCGTGCGGGGTATTCGGACTACATGAGCATGCTCAACGAGCGCGGTGTTACCGCCATCAAGGAGATGGCGTTTGATGACTACTACGGCTTTGCCGACGAAATGGCTCGCCGTGAGGAATCTGGTGAGCTGACGGTTCGCGTCTCCATGATGTCGCAGCCGGTGGGTGCTGGTGCAAATCTGGCATATGCCCGCGAGGCGCGAGAGCGCTTCCGGGGACCGTTCGTTCGTTTTTCTGGCTTCAACCGTATGACCGATCGCGGCGTATGGGCGGGGCTTGCCGAGATGATTGACCCCTATGAGGACACGGCCGATGCGGGCGCTGCCGGCAAGACGGTCGTCGAGGAGCCAGAGTGGAATCTGATTGAGAACGAGCTACGTGCAATTGATGCTGACGGCTTCCGATATTCCTTGCATTGCCAGGGCGATGGCGCCGTTCGTCGCACCGTGGCGCTCTATGCCTCGCTGCCTCGAGACGAGCATGGACGGATGCTTCGCCGCCATGCGATTACCGATCTCGAGAACTCTGACCCGACCGATCTTGTCGAGTTTGGCAAGTTGGATGGAATTTGCGAGGTCTATCCGCAGATTCTGACGCTGGACCGGCGCGAGGATTGCCTGTCGATGATGCGTCGACAAATTGGCGAGACGCGACTTTTGCACAGCTGGAATCGCCGCGGCATGGAAGATTCCGGATGCACAGTGTGCTGCGGCACGGATTTGCCGCTGCTGATTCCGAGCCTGGGCGAGTCAATCTACAGCGCGTGCGGCGGATTCTTCGCCGACGGACTGCCCGTGAATGAGGTCAACACGCTGACGCTTGTCGAGCTCTTGTGCGCTTGGACTGCCGGGGGCGCGTACGACCTGATACGCGAAGACGAGCTGGGTACGCTCGAGGTTGGCAAGCTTGCCGATATCTGCGTGCTCGATCGGGATGTGTTCGACCTCGATTATCGCGACGCACGTGATCTTGCGGTTGACATGACGATGTCGGACGGACAAATCGTGTTCGATCGAAATAAGGAGGCATAAGATGTCTGAATCCAAACCGACGCTGCGCCGCGAACAGATTGCGGGCATGAATATCCACTACATCATGTGGTCGCTCGATTACTTCCTTGATGTGCAGCAGCGTTTGGGCTTTGAGTCCATTGAGCTGTGGTGCGCGGAGCCGCATGTGACGCTCGACCACACGGGCTACTTTGAGGCTGAGGTCCTGGCGAAAAAAGCTGCAGACCGTGGGCTTAGGTATCGTACTCTGTGCCCCGAGAATGTTGTCTATCCTTGGCAGTACTGCGCACGCAAACCGTTGCATGAACAGCGCAGCCTGGCGTACTTTAAGCACGGCATTGAGCTTGCCGAGGTACTTGGGTGCGACCGTATGTCCGTCAACTCGGGCTGGGGCGACTGGGACGAGGACCGCGAGGAAGCCTGGAAGCGCAGCCGCGAGCACTTGTCCATTCTTGCGGAGTATGCCGGCGAGCACGGTCTGGTGCTTACGATGGAAAGCCTGCGTCCCGAGGAGAGCAACCTTGTGACGACGGTTTCCGATGCGAAGCGCATGATTGACGAGGTCGCGAGCCCGTACTTACAGCCCATGGTTGATACAACCGCGATGGGCGTTGCAGGCGAGACGCTCGAGGACTGGTTTGCCGCCTTTGGTGATGGGGCAATTCACGAGATGCACTTTATCGACGGTGACCCGTATGGCCATCTGGTGTGGGGCGATGGCAAGCACGATATGGACGCCTTCGCCGCCACACTCAACGCCCATGGTTTTGACGGCATGCTGGGCCAGGAAATCACGGACGGTCGTTACTACGATGACCCGGCCGCGGCAGATGCCAAGAACATGGCCGCATTCGAGAAATATCTGATTGACTAAAACAACTATCGGCTACGCAACCAACGTCATTGATTGCGGGTCAAATAAGAAAGGAACTGGATATGAACGCACACGATCTGATCAAAGAGGCAATTGCCGAGAAGGGCAAGTTCGACAGCGTCTACTGGATTGCTTGCGGTGGCTCCATGATCGATTTGATCCCGGCTCATGAGCTTCTGCAGCGCGAGGCAACCACCTTCACTTCGTATATCTATACCGCACGTGAATTCGACATTATGCGTCCGCGTCGTCTGGGCGAGAAGTCCCTGGTCATCGCTTGCAGCCACAGTGGCAATACCCCGGAGGTCGTCGAGGGCTGCGAGATTGCCCTTGCCGCCGGCGCTACGGTGATCGCCCAGACCGATAACGCTGGATCCAAGATCGACTCCGGCAAGTGGACCACGTGGGTCTACCCATGGGGCGAGGGCGTGCCGCAGGCCGAGGTCCCGGCTGGCATTTCGCTGTCGCTTGCGGCAGAGCTGCTCGATCAGCAGGAGGGCTACGCCGATCTCGCCGATATGTATGCCGGTATCGCCGAGATGGATAAGATTCTTCCCCCGGCACGCGAGAAAGTAAATGCCGAGCTGGGCGATCGCTTTGCCAAGCTATGCCAGGAGCACGAGTTCTTCTATATTCTGGGCAGCGGTCCCAACTTTAGCCAGACCTACGGTTTCGCTATCTGCTCTCTTATGGAGATGCAGTGGCAGCACTGCAGCTACATCCACTCTGCCGAGTACTTCCATGGCCCCTTCGAGGCTACTCAGGATGGCGTTTTTTACTTCCTGCAGATGGGCTCCAGCGAGTGCCGTGCTATGGACGAGCGCGCCCTGGCGTTCCTTAAGACGCATACCGATACGCTGATGGTGCTCGATGCCAAGGAGTACGGTATGGAAGCCGTGCCGGCGAGCGTCCGTGCCTATCTGGACCCGGTGCTGTTCTACGCCATGAACTGCGAGCTGCGTGCTGCACGCGGCAAGGTGTTTGATCACGATCCCGATTTCCGTCGCTATATGGGTGTTGTCGAGTACTAGAAGGGGCAAAGGCCATGGCATTTAACGTTAACGCGCTCGGATTTGGCGACAACGTCGTCGATCGCTACGAGCATATCCACACCATGTATCCCGGCGGCAACGCGGTGAACTTCGCCGTTTATGCCAAGAAATGCGGTGCCGCACGCTCTGCATACATGGGCATTTTTGGCAATGACGCCGCTGCCGAGCATGTCATTGCAAGCCTCGAGGATGAGGGTATCGAGCTTGACAAGTGCGAGCAGATGATTGGCGAGAACGGAGCGGCTCGCGTGACCGTCGTTGACGGTGACCGTGTCTTCCTTGGTTCCAACGAGGGCGGTATCCGTGGCGATGCGCGCTATGTCCTCGATCGCTTTGACCTTTCGTACATGAAGCAGTTCGATGTGGTTCATTCGGGCAACTATTGCTTTACCGAGCGCGAGCTGCCCAAGCTGAAGGCTGCGGGCGTCACAGTCTCTTTTGACTTTTCGGACGACTCCACCGACGAGTACTACGAGCAGATTGCGCCCTTCGTCGATTTCGCTTTCTTTAGTGCGGCGGATGCCGCGAGTGAGGACGAGATTCGCGAGCGTCTGGCATGGGTGAAGGGCCTGGGTCCGCGTTTTGTGTCGGCTACGGCGGGCGCCGAGGGCTGCATTGCTTACGACGGCGAGCGTTATTACCGCCAGCTGGCTAAACCGGTAACGGATATAAAGGACACCATGGGGGCGGGCGACTCGTTCCTCACCTCGTTTTTGATGTGCTATCTCGATTCCGCCAAGCGTGGTGAGGATGGCGCCGAGGCCATCGAGCGCGCGCTCGACTTTGCTGCCGGGTTTGCCTCGACCGTGTGCGGCATGGAAGGTTCTTGGGGCCATGGAGCGCCGATTTCCGAATAGGTGAGCAGTGCCGGGGAGTCGAATTGTCGACTCCCCGGGACCTCGTGTGCAAAAAACGCCAAATATGAGTACTGTATCCATTCCGGTAACAGTACTCATATTTGGCGTTTTTTTGCACACCGAGCTTAGCGAAGGCTAAAAACAGAGCGTGCATTTGCTAAAACTGCCGACTCGATGCGCTTTGCGTCGCAGTTTTTGAGCGTGGCGATGCGTTCTGAGGTCCATGCAAGCGATCTGATGAGCGACTGCGCGCTTGTTTCTGTGTTTGGCTCGGTCGGCGCATCGGTCTCGAGCAGTAAACGGTCGAGTGGAATCTGTCGTGCGCATTCGCGTCCTCGTTTGGACGCGAGCATGCGTTCGTTGACAGAAAAATAGCAGCCCGCATTACGCGCGCGGACGAGCTCGTCTGAGGTGCCGCTAAACCAGTGGAAGATGATAACGGGGGAGTCGGGGTTTGGGATGAGTAGTCCATTCGATTCGAGGACGTCCAGTACGGCTCCTGCCGAACGAACGGCGTGAATTGATATCACACGCCCGACAAGAGGATGCCGCACGAGCGCATCGCAGAGCCGGTCAAGTGCCTGTATTTGTAGCGGCTCGCTTCCTGCAAAGCGCGCGGAAAAGTCGAGTCCGATTTCGCCGATGTGGCGCTCTTGGGCAGCAACTTCGCAAAGTAGATCGACTTCGGTAGGACCACAGCGGCCGTCGGCGAGCCACCAGGGGTGAAGCCCAATGCCGGCGATGATGCCTGGTTGGCGACGGGCGCGCTCGTTTGCGGCCGAAAAGTCGCGTGGATCGACGCCGCAATCAAATAGACCCAAGCCCAGCGCCGTCGCCTTATCGGCAACGGCGTCCGGGTGAGCCATTAAATCAAGATGGCAATGTGCATCAATTAACTGGGGCCCCATCTCGGCGCGCTCCACTAGTCTAGGCGCTGGCCATCGGCACGCACGCGCTCGGTGCCGCGTCCACTGATCTGGCGGATAACCTCGCCGGCAATCATCTGACCCATGATGGGCGGCATAAAGCTGGCGGTACCCAACTCGGTACGCTCGTGGATGTTGGACGGGTCGCGGGGCTGTGTCTTAACCGATTCCTCGCAGCTAAACAGCACGTGCAGGCTTTTGATTCCGCGCTTCTTACATTCTTTGCGCATAATGCGGCTCATGGGGTCACGTACCGTATCGAAAATGTCGGCAAAGCGGAGGCACTCGGGATGGAGTTTGTTGGCCCCGCCCATGGAGCTAACCAAACGAATGTCGTGGTCCTGAGCATATTTGGCAATGGTGAGCTTGGCCGAGATGGTGTCGATGGCGTCGACGACGTAGTCGAGCTTGCCGCCCGTCTGCTCAAAAACGCTCGCAAAGAACTCGTCGATGTTGTCGCTCAGCAGGTATTCGGTGCGCTTGATAACGGTGGCGGCGGGATTGATATCGCGAATCATGGCATCCATCACGTCCACTTTGTGCTTGCCGATGGTGCTGTAAAAGGCGATGGCCTGGCGATTGATATTGCTGGGCGCGATGACGTCCTTGTCCAGAATGACGAAATGACCAATGCCGCCGCGGGCAAGTGCCTCGCAGCAGCTGGAGCCCACGCCTCCGCAGCCGAGCACCAGCACCGTAGCATCGGCGAGCTTATCGAGTGCCTCGCGGCCCATGATGATCTCGAGCTTGGTGTTGCGTGTCTCGACGAGAGCGGCAGCGGTTTCGGTCATAGACATCCTCCGATGGGGAAGCGGATCGTGTTTTAGCTATTGCCATTATAGGTGTTATCGCGATTCCATTTGAGCCCTTGGAGCTTATTGAAATGGGATTGGGATTCGCATAAGATTGAAGCAGATGGCACCCGTTGCAGCGGGTTGGCCAACTCCGAAACACGTTGATGGCGTGAGAAGTGGCCGTCTTCGCATTACGCGGGGGCGGCTATTTCATTCGACCTCCAATGTGGATGCCGAGCTCCACAGCCGCGATTACAAGCAATAACAACGTCAGGACATCGTCAATACTCATAGTCCATCTCCTTCTTGGGTAGAGGGAGCTGGCCCATCTGCTTCAACTTCTATTGTAACTAAACACGAACGAATGTTCTATAGATGTTACTGTATTAGACAGTTAGACAAACATCTAAATATCGAGTATAGTGTGCACGTCATGAGAGATGATGAGAGGAGGTCTTATGCCGGGAGAGGGTTTTAAGGCGCTTGCCGATCCAACGCGACGGCGCATTTTGGAGTTGCTGCGCGAGGACAATTGCACGGCGGGGGAGCTTGCCGAGCATTTCGATATCAGTAAGCCGTCGCTGAGCCATCACTTGGCGACGCTCAAAAACGCCGGGTTGGTGACCGACGAGCGCCATGGCCAAAACATCGTATACAGCTTAAACACCACCGTCATGCAGGATTTAATTGGCTGGTTTATGGGCTTTACAAACACTGAAGGTGATAAGGATGAATAACGAAAACAAGGGCATTCACCCCACGGGGGTATCGTCGCGCGTGTGGATTGCGCTGGTCGCTCTGTGCGTCGCCAATGTCGTAGCGCACCTCATGGTGATGCCGAGCTTGCCTGCGCAGATTCCCACGCACTGGGGCGCGAACGGCGCCGTCGACGGTTGGGGTCCTAGCTGGATGGCCTCCGCGCTCGGCGTGCTGCCTCTGGCGCTTCTCGCAATGTTCTGCGTGGTGCCGCGCATCGACCCCAAAGGTGAGGCATATCGAACCTCGGGCAAGTTCTACCAGGGCTTCGTAATCGCCTTCACCTTGTTCATGTGCGCCATAAGCTGGCTGGGAGAGCTTACGGTCTGGGGCGTGGTGCCGGCGGTCGGTTCGGTTAACGTGCTGATTTCCGGTGTTGTCGGTTTGCTGTTCATCGGCGTAGGCAACTACTTGCCGCGTGTGAAGCAGAACTATACGCTCGGTATCAAGACACCTTGGGCGCTTGCCGATCCCGAGAACTGGCGCCGTACGCAGCGTTTTGGCGGCGCCTGCTTTATGGTGCTGGGTATTGGCCTGATTGTGATGGGCGTGGCAGGCAGCGTGCTTTCGAGTGAAGTCGTCGCCGCGGTGATTGCGGTTCTGGCGTTTGGTTCGGTCGGAGCCGTCTACGTCTACTCGTATCTGCTGTGGCGCAAATCGCAGCGGGCCGTTCGCTAAGGTTGCGGAAAACTAGCGTACGCAGTTCATAGTATGTTCCGGGGGACTTTTCCCAGGTAGTATTAGGGGGTGTGGGCAACCATGCCCCTTTTTCGTTACGTTTCAGAGCTGATTTCCTTATTTCGTTTCCACTAAAGCGAATCAAGAATAGGGAAACAGCAGGTAGAAAGGATAAAACAGGCAAATGGCGGAGTTTATCTACCAGATGTATCAGGCTCGTAAGGCCCATGGCGACAAGGTAATCCTTGACGACGTGACCCTGAGCTTCTACCCCGGTGCCAAGATCGGCGTTGTGGGTCCCAACGGCATGGGCAAGTCGACCCTGCTCAAGATTATGGCCGGCATCGAGGAGGTCTCCAACGGTGATGCCAAGCTCACCCCCGGCTACACCGTGGGCATCCTGCAGCAGGAGCCGCCGCTCGACGACGACAAGACCGTCATCGAGAACGTGCGCATGGCATTTGGCGACATGATCGCCAAGGTCGATCGCTTCAACAAAATCGGCGAGGAGATGTGCGACCCGGACTGCGACATGGATGCCCTCATGGCCGAGATGGGCAAGCTCCAGGACGAGATCGACGCCGCCGACGGCTGGGATATCGATTCCAAGCTCGGTCAGGCCATGGACGCCCTGCAGCTGCCCGATTCCGACATGCCGGTTAACGTGCTTTCCGGCGGCGAGCGCCGTCGCGTGGCCCTGTGCAAGCTGTTGCTCGAGGCTCCCGACCTGCTGCTGCTCGACGAGCCCACAAACCACCTGGACGCCGAGTCGATCCTGTGGCTCGAGCATTTCCTGCACAACTACCAGGGTGCCGTGCTTGCCGTCACGCACGATCGCTACTTCCTGGATAATGTTGCCGAGTGGATCTGCGAGGTCGACCGCGGTCACCTTTATCCCTACAAGGGCAACTACTCCACGTATCTGGAGACCAAGGCCGCCCGTATCGAGGCGCAGGGCAACCGTGACGCCAAGCTCGCCAAGCGCATGGAGGCCGAGCTCGAGTGGGTGCGCAGCTCGCCCAAGGCTCGTCAGTCCAAGAACAAGGCCCGTTTGGCTCGCTACGAGGAGATGGAGGCCGAGGCCCGCGCAAGCCAGAAGCTCGACTGGACCGACATCCGCATCCCCGTTGGACCGCGTCTGGGCAACAAGGTGCTTGAGGCTCATCATCTGCACAAGGAATTCGATGGCCGTGTGCTCATCGACGACCTTTCGTTCACCCTGCCGCGCAACGGCATCGTGGGCGTCATCGGCCCCAACGGTGTCGGTAAGACCACACTGTTCAAGACGATTGTGGGTCTGGAGCCGCTGACTTCGGGCGAGCTCGAGGTGGGCGAGACCGTCAAGATCTCCTATGTCGATCAGAACCGTTCCGACATCGACCCCGATAAGAACCTATGGGAGGTCGTCTCGGACGGCCTGGAACACATGATGGTCGGCGAGACCGAGGTTCCGAGCCGCGCTTACGTGGCGAGCTTTGGCTTTAAGGGCCAGGACCAGCAGAAGCGCGCCGGCGTACTCTCCGGTGGCGAGCGCAACCGTCTGAACTTGGCGCTTACGCTCAAGCAGGGCGGCAACCTGCTGCTCCTCGACGAGCCCACGAACGACCTCGACGTCGAGACGCTGTCCTCGCTCGAGGCGGCGCTGCTCGAGTTCCCGGGCTGTTCGGTGGTCATTAGCCACGACCGTATGTTCCTGGACCGCGTTGCTACGCACATCCTGGCGTGGGAAGGCACCGACGAGAACCCGGGCAACTGGTATTGGTTCGAGGGCAACTTCGAGGCCTATCAGGCCAACCGTATCGAGCGCCTGGGCGAGGACGCAGCCCAGCCGCATCGTATCCACCGCAAGCTGACGCGTGACTAATTTGTTACGCGGTTTTACCAAACCGCGTAACTGCTCGACGCTGCAAACGGCCCCAAGCGGCAATCTGACGTTCAATTTCAAGGGCGCGACCAGAAGGTGAGCGCCCTTTCATTTCACGTCACCTTGCTCGCTTGGGGCCGTTTTCGCTGACGTTGCCAAGACATTAGCGTCAACGAACTAGTCATTGGGTACCTAGTTATTGGGTGAAAAAAGGGGACGCTGCGGATTGGTTTCGCGGCGTCCCCTTTGCGTTGGCGTGTCGGTTATGCCTTACAGCTCGTAGAGCGTGGTGAACTTGTCCTGCAGGTAGCTGCAGTAGTAGCGGGCATCGAACGCCATGCCGCACGCGCCCTTGATGAGCTCCGGCGCGTCCTTGGCGCGGCCCCACTGCCAAATGTGCTCGCCCAGCCAGGCGCGGACGGGTGTCAGGTCGCCGCTCGCACAGGCGCCGTTGAGGTCGACACCGTCGCGGCACATGGCCGGCACAAACATGGCATCGTAGGCACTGCCCAGCGCATACGTGGGGAAGTAGCCAAACGAGCCGCCGCTCCAGTGCGTATCCTGTAGACAGCCGTGCGTGTCGTCGGGAACGGGAATGCCCAGGTACTCATCCATGAAGCGGTTCCAAAGCGCGGGGATGTCCTTGGCCGTGGCCTCGCCGGCAAACAGCATACGCTCGATCTCGTAGCGCACCATAATATGCAGCGGATAGGTGAGCTCGTCGGCCTCGGTGCGGATCAGCGAAGGCTGCGCGATGTTCACGGCGTGGTAGAGCGTGTCCTCGTCTACGTTGCCGTAGACCTCGGGTGCGTGGCGGCGCAGCACCTCGAGCAGCGGTCCCATAAAGGCACGGCTGCGGCCCACGGTGTTCTCAAAGAAGCGGCTCTGGCTCTCGTGGATGCCCATGGAGGTGCCGCCCTCCAGACAGGTGCGCGCATAGGCGGGATTGACGCCCAGCTCGTACATGGTGTGCCCCGCCTCGTGGATGATGCTGTAGACGTTGGAGATGCAATCGTCCTCGTAGATGTGTGTCGCGATGCGCGCGTCACCCACGGCAAAGCCCTCGCTAAACGGGTGCTCGGTAAAGGCAAGCGTGGTGTCGTCCAGGTTCAGGCCGACGAGCTTCATCAGGTCGAAGCTCATGGCGCGCTGGGCGGCCTCGGGCACGCGGGCGTGCAAAAAGTCGGCATCGGGCTGCTGGCCGCGCTCGCCGATGGCGTGCACGAGCGGCACGACCGTGGCCTTGACCTCCTCGCAAAACGCGTCGAAGCTCTCGGCAGAAAGGCCGCGCTCGTACTGGTCGAGCCAAACGTCGTATGGGTCGCGCTTGGGGTCCATGAGTTCGGCCTGATGCTTAAGTTGGGCGACGATTCTATCCACATAGGGCTCAAAGCTCGCCCAGTCGTTGGCCGTCTTGGCCTTGTGCCACACGGCGTCGGCCTCGCAGGTGAGCCTGGTCCAGGCTTCGGCCTCCTCGGTAGGAATAACGCTTGCCTCGCGCTGGTCGCGGCCGAGCACGCGGATCTCGTCAAGCAGCTGCGGGTCGTCGATCTTGCCGCCGGCGACGGTCTCGCGTGCCAGCGAGTGCACGAGTTCGACAGACTTTTCGCTGGTCAGGAGCTTATGGTGCTCGCCGGCAAGGGTGCCCATGGCGTCGGTACGGGCGGCGGCACCGTTGGCGGGAGCAATAGTCGCGCCGTCAAACTCGGCAATCTTGAGCAGGTACTCGCGAGTCCACAGCTTGCCCTCGAGCTTGCGGAATTTTTTGACGGCCTTGTCGACTTTAGCGGCCTTGACGCCCTTGGCGGCCTTTGCCACGGCGGCCTTGGCCTTCTTATCGAGTTTCTTTCCCATACCGTATCCTTAATCTCGCAGGCCGAGCGCCGCAGGCGGGTGCGCGGCCAGTTTGCATAGCTACCTGCCTTGTACCCAGCGCGAACAAAACGGAACGCGGCGATGCGCTCGCGAAATGTGTTATCCTATAGCCCAATGCGTTGACGGAGAGGGTTTTGCCCGCCGCGTCGCCGGCAAGAGAGGGAAGGTCATGGGCTGCAAGCCTTCCTGCGGTGGCAAGGGCCAAGCGTTCACTCCCGAGCAGCGACCTCAACGGGCACGCGGCCAGTGGCAGCAAAGTCCCAGTAGGGAAGCCGTGAGCCTCGCGACAAGAGGCACAGAGTGGGCGCGGCGGGCCAGACATCCGCCGGGTCAAACAAGGTGGTACCGCGGAATTCAACCGTCCTTGGGCAATGTACATGCCCGAGGGCGGTTTTTTTGTTACCGAACCGGGCCGCGCATCCGCAACATCGGGCGGCGTCAGCCGTCCCGGAGCGCGGATGTGCGAGAGACGAAAGGGAAGACATGAGTCTGATTGATGATCTGGTCAAACTCGAGGAAGAGGCCAAGGAGCTCGTCACTAGCGCTGACGACGCCGCCAAGCTCGAGGCCGCGCGCGTTGAGCTGCTCGGCCGCAAGGGCCGTATCACCGGCCTGATGCGCATGATGGGCAAGCTCGCTCCCGAGGATCGTCCCATGATGGGCAAACGCGCCAACGAGATGCGCCAGCTGATCGAGGGCATGCTCGACGAGCGCACCACCGAGATGAAGGCCGCCGCCCTCAAGCACGCACTCGAGCACGAGGCCGTCGACATCACGCTGCCGGGCATCCGTCCGCAGATCGGTCACCAGCACCTGATCAAGCAGATCATCGAGGAGGCCGAGGACATCTTCTGCGGCATCGGCTACACCGTCGAGTCCGGCCCCATGGTCGATACCTCCTACTACAACTTCACCGCGCTCAACGCGCCCATGGATCACCCGAGCCGCTCGGCTCGCGACACGTTCTATGTGGTCGACAACAACCCCGGCAGCGTCGCGCATCCCGAGGCTCACGCTCACGGCGAGTCCGACGTGCTGCTGCGCACCCAGACCTCGGGCGTGCAGATCCACACCATGGAGTCGCAGAAGCCGCCCATCTACATGATCTGCCCGGGCACCGTCTACCGTCCCGACACGGCCGACGCCTGCCACCTGCCGCAGTTCAACCAGATCGAGGGCCTGGTCGTCGACGAGGGTATCACCTTTGGCGATCTTAAGGGCACGCTCGACTACTTTGTTAAGTGCATGTTTGGCGAGGATCGCAAGACGCGCTATCGCCCGCACTTCTTCCCCTTCACCGAGCCTTCCTGCGAGGTGGACGTGAGCTGCCACGTGTGCGGCGGCAAGGGCTGCAACTTCTGCAAGCACAGCGGCTGGATCGAGATCCTGGGCTGCGGCATGGTCGACCCCAACGTCCTGATCAACTGCGGCATCGACCCCGAGAAGTACACCGGCTTCGCCTTTGGTATTGGCGCCGAGCGCGTCGCGGCACTGCGCTACGACCTGCCCGACCTGCGCACGTTGATGACTGGTGACATGAGGTTCTTGAACCAGTTCTAGAACGCTTTCTTCTTAGTTGCAGTTTCCGGCTCAAAGCCGCATTTATGAAAGGAGACCAGTTAGATGCGCGTTTCTTACGACTGGCTCAAGACCATGATCGATATTCCGGAGGATCCCAAGACCCTTTCGGACGAATATATCCGTACCGGCACCGAGGTCGAGGCGATCGACACCGTGGGCGAGTCCTTCGACCACGTGGTGACTGCCAAGGTGCTCACCAAGACCCCGCACCCCGATAGCGACCACATGTATGTGTGCTCGGTCGACGTGGGCGACAAGAATCTCGACGCCGACGGCAACCCCGCCCCGCTGCAGATCGTTTGCGGCGCGCAGAACTTTGAGGCCGGCGACCACATCGTCACGGCAATGATCGGCGCTGTGCTTCCCGGTGACGTCAAGATCAAGAAGAGCAAGCTTCGCGGCGTCGTGTCCATGGGCATGAACTGCTCTGCGCGCGAGCTCGGCCTGGGCGGCGACCACTCCGGCATCATGATCCTGCCCGAGGATACGCCCTGCGGCATGCCGTTTGCCGAGTACGTGGGCTCGAGCGACACCGTGCTCGACTGCGAGATCACGCCCAACCGCCCCGACTGCCTGTCCGTGATCGGCATGGCCCGCGAAACCGGTGCCATCTTCGACCGCGATTTCCACGTTGAGCTGCCCGCCATCAAGGCGGAGACCGGCCGCGCGACCGACGACGAGCTTTCCGTCGAGATTGCCGACGAGGGCCTGTGCGACCGCTACGTCGCTCGCATCGTGCGCAACGTGAAGGTCGGCCCCTCGCCCGACTGGATGGTCAAGCGCCTCAACGCCCTGGGCGTGCGCCCGCACAACAACATCGTCGATATCACCAACTACGTGATGATGCTCACCGGCCAGCCGCTGCACGCCTTTGACCTCGACACCTTTGCCGAGCGCGATGACAGGCGCCGCGTGGTGGTTCGCGCCGCCCAGCAGGACGAGAAGTTCACGACGCTCGATGGCGAGGAGCGTGTGCTCGACGCCGGCATGGGCCTCATCACCGACGGCGAGCGTCCCGTGGCGCTGGCCGGTGTCATGGGCGGCATGGATTCCGAGATCGAGGACGATACCGTCGATGTGATGGTCGAGAGCGCCTGCTTCAATGCCGGCCGCACCTCGCACACCAGCCGTGACCTGTCGCTGATCTCCGACGCCTCCATCCGCTTTGAGCGCCAGGTCGACGAGACCGGCTGCGTGGACGTCGCCAATGTGACGTGCGCGCTTATCGAGGAGATTGCCGGCGGCGAGGTCGCCCCCGGCTATGTGGACGTGTTCCCCGCGCCCAAGACCATCGACAGCATCAAGCTGCGCCTGGCCCGCGTGCACGCCATCTGCGGTGCCGACATCGAGCCCGACTTTATCGAGCGCTCGCTCACCCGCCTGGGCTGCACCGTCGAGCGCGACGGCGAGGACTTTATGGTCACGCCGCCGAGCTTCCGTCCCGACCTGCCGCGTGAGATCGACCTGATCGAGGAGGTCCTGCGCCTATGGGGCATGGGTCGCGTCACGGCAACCATTCCGGCTGCCAAGAACCACATCGGCGGTCTGACGCGCGAGCAGAAGCTTACCCGCAAGGTCGGCGAGATCCTGCGCGCCTGTGGCCTCAACGAGACCACGACCTTTGGCTTTGCTGCCCCGGGCGACCTGGAGAAGATTGGCATGTCCACCGAGGGCCGCGGCTGCCCCGTGGTCCTCATGAACCCGCTGGTGGCCGAGCAGACCGAGATGCGCCGCTCGCTGCTGCCGGGTCTGCTGCAGTCTGTGGCCTACAACGAGGCCCACGGCACGCCCAACGTGCATCTGTACGAGGTCGGCAGTCTGTTCCACGGTCGCGAGAACGCCAGCCTGCCCAAGGAGACCAAGTCCGTGGCGGGCGTGCTCTCGGGCCAGTGGAGCGAGCAGTCTTGGAGCATGAAGTACCGCAAGCTGCGTTTCTTCTTTGGCAAGGGCATCGTTGAGGAGCTGCTTGCCCAGCTGCGCATCGAGAAGGTTCGCTTCCGTCCCGTCGAGGGCGAGAGTTATGCCTTCCTGCAGCCGGGTCGTGCTGCCGAGGTGCTCTCGGGCGGTACCGTACTCGGCTGGGTTGGCGAGATCCACCCCGAGGCGCGCGAGGCTATGGGCATTGACGAGGTCGTCGTTGCCTTTGAGCTCGATCTGGACAAGCTGATCAAGGGCGCCCGCAACCAGGAGAACTACCGCGAGTTCTCGCAGTACCCGGCCGTTGAGCACGATCTGGCTATCGTGGTCGACAACACCGTGACCTGCGAGGATCTTGAGCGCCGCATTACCAGCGCCGGCGGCAAGCTGCTCGAGGGCGTGCGCCTGTTCGACGTCTACCGCGATCCCATCCGCATCGGAGCAGGCAAGAAGTCCATGGCCTTTGCGCTTACGTATCGCTCCGACGACCACACGCTCACCAGCGAAGAGGTCGAAAAGGCGCACCAGAAGATCGTCACCAAGGTGTGCAAGGGCGTAAACGGCGAGGTCCGCGGCTAGGTCCTGCGCTGGGGTATGGGTTGGTGGCGACTGCTGCCGAATCCTACAAGACCGTTATGCTCGGTATAAGGCACTGCTGAGCCTGCATATATGACACGCGCATTACATAACGGCGTGCTGCTTTGTCGGCAGTGCGCCGTTTTGCTATGATAGCCCGCGGCGTGTTACGAATCTGACAATACGTAACACTGGCAAGGTGATTCAAGCGGCGTTGCAATTCTGTGCGCCGATAACCGGGAGGCGTACATGCACATTCCAGATAATTATCTGTCCCCGCAGACCGATGCCGTCATGGCGGTGGCGATGGTGCCCGTTTGGGTCCACTGCATCAAGAAGGTGCGCGCCACGCTCGATCGCGAGCATATGGCTTTCCTGGGCATCTGCGCCGCGTTCTCCTTCCTGCTCATGATGTTCAACGTGCCGCTGCCTGGCGGCACCACAGGCCACGCCGTCGGCGGCGCCCTCATTGCGCTGCTGCTAGGCCCCGAGGCCGCGGCTATCGCTGTCTCGGTCGCGCTGGCGCTGCAGGCGCTGCTGTTTGGCGACGGCGGCATCCTGTCCTTTGGCGCCAACTGCTTTAACATGGCCTTCGTGCTGCCGTTTGCCGCTGCTATCGTGTTTCGTGCGCTCAACAGCCGTTTGCATGGCAAGGGCTGGGGCACCTCGGTTTCGGCCGTCGTAAGCGGCTGGGTCGGCCTGTGCCTGGCGGCCCTGTGCGCGGCAATCGAGTTTGGTATTCAGCCGATGCTCTTTACCAACGCTTCGGGCGCGCCGCTGTACTGCCCCTTCCCGCTGTCCGTGGCTATTCCGGCCATGTTGATCCCGCATATGCTGGTTGCCGGCGTGATCGAGGGCGTGGCGACGGCCGCCATCTACGGTTTCATTAAGAAGACGGCGCCGAGTGTTATCGTCGGGCCCGAGGCCGTCGATGGACAGCTTGCCGGCGATGGTACTGCCAAGAAGACCTCGCTGGTCCCCACGCTCATTCTGGTCGCCGTGCTTGTCGTGGCTACGCCGTTCGGCTTGCTTGCCACAGGTGACGCATGGGGCGAGTGGGACGCCGAGGGCGCCGCGACCGCCGTTCAGGAGGCTGGTGACGACAGTCTGCAGGCTTCGGTCGGCCTCGATACCCCGACCTTTGCCGACGCTCTGCCTACGGGTGATTACCTGCAGGCCTATTCCGAGGAGCAGGGTCTTGGCTTTGCCGGTCAGGCTGCCATGTATATCCTGTCCGGCGTGATTGGCGTGGCGGTGCTTACCACCGCATTCCGTCTGATCTCGCTGACGGTTAAGGAAAGCGGTGCTCATGGCAATAGCCGAGCTGCCTAGCTGGCTTGCGGTCGAGCAGCGTTACGAGCCCGTGGGGGCTCGGCATCGCGTGATGCAAAAGAATGTCCTGCACCTGGCGAGCCTGCTTGAGCGGGTTCGCCTGGGTGGGGGCGCGCACGAGGGCGGGTCGATGGTCGACCGCGCCCTTTCTTGCGTTTCGGCTCCGGTGCGCCTGGTGGGGATGTTCGTCTGCGTCCTGTGCGTGTGTCTGACACAGAGCCCGCTGTACCTCATGTTGATGGCGGCCATTGCGCTGGTGCTCGTTGCCGTGCGCCCCGTACGCGGGCTGCGTGCGACCTTTGTGCCGGCGCTTGGCGCCGCGGGGTTCGCAGTGGTTCTGGCACTGCCTGCCCTGCTGCTGGGCGCTTCCGCTACGGGCGCCATGCTCAAAATTGCGCTTAAGACGTTCATTAACGTGTCGCTCGTGCTGGGCGTTTCGTGGACGCTCACCTGGAGCCGCATGTCGGCGGCGCTCAAGATGCTGCATCTACCCGACGAGGTCATCTTTACGTTTGATATGGCGCTCAAGCACATCGAGGTGCTGGGTCGCACGGCGCACAATCTGTGCGAATCGGTCATGCTGCGCAGCGTCGGTTCCGCGCCTGCGGGTTTTTCGCGCACCGATTCGCTGGCGGGTATCATGGGCATGACGTTTATCAAGGCGATGGAATGCAGCCGCGCGATGGACGAGGCCATGCTGTGCCGCGGTTTTGCGGGTGCGTATCCGGCGCCCGCGCGCGCCGGGTTTGGCTGGCGCGATGCGGTCTATGCG
>CAJMRJ010000018.1:0-19150 GCA_905215865.1 uncultured bacterium
GGGACGAGCGGCGGGCTGTTGAGCAGTACGCTGAGTAGGCTGAGCCGAACGCTGCGTCGGCTGCGCCGGGCGCTGACCAGGCTGAGCAGGACGCGGCGCGGGCTGCCGTGTACGATTCTGCTGGCGCGGATCGGAAGCGCTAGACATGCTGAACCTCCTCGTTTTTACGATCGAGCCATGTCTGCAAGAACAGGCTGGCGGCGATCATGTCAATCTTGCCCCTCATCTGCTTTTCGTTAAGCCCCTGCTCTCGCAGGATTCGCTTGGCCTCCTGCGAGGACAGACGCTCGTCCTCAAACTCCAGCGGAAGGTCGAGCTCGTCGGCAATCTTTTGGGCCACGGCGGCGAAGCGCTCGGCCTGGGGGCCGGGCTCACCGGCCATGGTCAAGGGACGTCCGCTTACCAGGATATCGGGCTCATAGTCCTCGACTAGGTAACGGAACGTCTTTGCCATACCGGTGACCTCGGCAGCCGGGAGCACCTTGACAGGCATCGCCATCTTGCCATCACGGCTCGAGACGGCAATGCCAATCCTGGTCTCCCCTATGTCCAGTGCGAGCGCGACCACAGTGACAGCCTAGGTTCTTAGGCGCCGAGCGCGGTCTTGGCGGCCGCGAGGGCATCAGCGATACCGGCGGCGTTCTTGCCACCGGCCTGGGCCATGTTGGGACGGCCGCCACCGCGGCCATCGACCAGGCCCGCGATCTGCTTGATCACGTTGCCGGCGTGGAAACCGGCCTTCACGGCGTCATCGGAGCCGGCGGCGAGCAGGGCCGGGGTGCCCTTCTCGGTCACGCTGGCAACAACGCAGGCGACGGAGCCGGCGACCTTCTGGTGCACGGTATCCCAAACGTTGCGCAGGTCGGCAGCCTCGAGACCCTGAAGCTCAGCGACAACGAGCTTGTAGCCATTCAGCTCGACAGCGCCGTCGATGGCGCTGGAGATCGCATCGGAGGAGCCACCGGTGAGAGCCTTCTTGAGCTTGCTGGAAGTCTCGCGCAGCTCGGCCTGCAGGTTCTCCACGCGGGCGGGAACCTCGTCGACGCGGCACTTGAGCGCAGCGGCGGCGGCGTCAACGAGCGCCAGGCGGTCGGCCATGTAATCGAGAGCGCCCTTGGAGGTCACGGCCTCGATACGGCGGACATTCGAGCCCGTGGAGGACTCGGAAATGATCTTGAACAGGCCGATCTCGGCGGTATTGGCGGCATGGGTGCCACCGCAGAGCTCGCGGGAGAACGGCTGGTCCTCGGCGCCCACGGAGACGACGCGGACGACATCGCCGTACTTCTCGCCAAAGAGGGCGACAGCACCAGCGGCCTTGGCCTCGTCGATGCCCATGACGCGGGTCACGACCGGCTTTGGAGCGAAGATCTGCTGGTTGACCAGGTCCTCGACAGCCTTGAGCTGGTCGGAGGACAGAGCCTCGAAGTGCGTGAAGTCAAAGCGCAGGTGCTCGGGCGTCACCAGCGAGCCGGCCTGGGAGACGTGCTCGCCCAGGACCTGCTTAAGCGCAGCGTCGAGCAGGTGGGTGGCGGTATGGTTGCGGCGCAGGAAACCACGGCGCTCGGCGTCGAGCGCGGCGGTCACAGTAGCACCGACGGTCAGCGTGCCCTCGGCAACATGCGCGACATGGGCATACAGGCCGTTGTGGTTCTTAGTATCGGAAACGGTCAGCGAAACGCCATCGGAACAAAGCTCGCCGGCATCACCCTGCTGGCCGCCCATCTCGGCATAGAACGGGGTGCGGTCGAGCACAACCTCGACATCCTCGCCAGCGGCAGCGGACTCGACGGACTCGCCGTTGCGAACAATGGCGACAACCTTTGCGCCCTCGATGACGTCGTTGTCATAGCCGTCGAATTCGGTCGCGGCAACCTTGTCGGAAAGCTCGACCCACACGTCGTTGAAGCTGCCCCAGGCATCGCCCTTGGCGTTGGCGCGAGCGCGTGCCTTCTGGTCCTCCATGCAGGCGGTGAAGCCGTCCATGTCGACGTCATGACCGGCGGTGCCGGCGATCTCGACAGTCAGGTCAATGGGGAAACCAAAGGTGTCGTGCAGCTTAAAGGCGACATCGCCCGGAAGGACGGCGCCGTCAGCGAGTGCGGCCAGGGCCTCGTCCAGATAAACGCGGCCGTTGTCGAGCGTCGTGGAGAAACGCTCCTCCTCGGATGCGACGATGCCCTTAACGAGCGCGACGTTCTTGAGCAGCTCGGGATAGGCCTCGCCCATCTGAGCGTTGACCTCGTCGATAAACTTGGTCAGGAAGGCGCCCTCGATGCCCAGCAGGCGACCGTGGAACACGGCACGACGGAGCAGGCGGCGAAGGACGTACTCGCGACCCTCGTTACCAGGCAGAATGCCGTCAGAAATCATGAAGTCGACAGCACGGGAGTGATCCGCAATGATGCGCAGGGAGCGGCTGGCGCCGGAGTAATCGTCGGCGTCATAGGTCTTGCCGCTGATCTCCTCACCGAGCTTGATGAGATGCTGCATCAGATCGCCGTCGTAGTTGGCGGTCTTGTGCTGCATGATAGCGGCCATGCGCTCCAGACCCATGCCCGTATCGAGGTTGCGGTGCGGCAGCTCCGGCATGGAGCCGTCCTCCTGGCGGTCGTACTGGGTAAACACGAGGTTCCAGAACTCAAGGAAGCGGTCGCAGTCGCAGCCGGGCTTGCAGTCGGGGCTGCCGCAACCGACCTCCTCGCCCATGTCAAAGTAGATCTCGGAGCACGGACCGCAGGGGCCGGTGGGGCCAGCGGCCCAGAAGTTGTCGTCCTCGCCCAGGCGGGAGATGTGATCCTCGGCAACGCCCAGAGAGCGCCACACGTCGTGGGTCTCGTCGTCCTCGGTAAAGACGGTGAAGTACAGGCGATCGAGCGGCAGCTTGAACTCCTTGGTGATGAGCTCAAAGGCCCAAGCGCAGGCCTGCTGCTTGGAGACGCCGCCAAAGGAGAAGTCACCGAGCATCTCAAAGAAGGACAGGTGGCGGCCATCCTCGCCGATGCAGTCGATATCGTTGGTGCGGACGCACTTCTGGCAGGAGATCGCGCCGACCTCCTTCATGGTCTTCTTGCCCTGGTAGTACTCCTTAAACTGGTTCATGCCGGCGTTGGCAAGCAGCAGCGAAGGATCGTCGGGGACGAGGGACGAAGAAGGATAGAGCTTAAGACCGCGCTCCTCAAAGAAGTTGAGAAACTTAGAGCGAATCTCGGCCGTAGTCATTGACGGGTAGTCAGCACTCATAGAGGGAATCTCCTCGGTTTCACATCGAAACAGTTCAAACGTAACGATATTACCATCCCACCGCCCCAGCGCAAAAAAGAGGGCCGCCAAACAGCGACCCTCCAGCGAAAGTGCATGTTATTTAGGACAGTCAAATTCTTTGAATAACAAATGACTGCTGTAGAATTACATAATAAAGTTCACCCGGAAGGAGCGATCGATGAAAAGCAAACGATTTGTCCTGAATGCACTTCTGGTAGTAGTACTTTTAGCGCTCTTGGCCTTCTCCCAATGGTACGCAAACCAACCAGCATTTGGCTACGTACTGTATGCAGTGACGTCCGGCGACAACGCTTATTGCCCTCTACGCGCAATTGACGTTCTCTATTTCTATGTAGCCGGCCCCTTATCAATCGCTTTACTCGTGTTTCTTGTCTTTTACAACATCAAGAAACGCTAAGAGAGCCTATTTGGAATCCGAATCGTCCATGGAGCCGTCGATGCCGGTTTTGGTGTCGTCGTCCGTATTGGAATCGTCATCCTTGGCGAAGGGGTTCTTGAAAAAGCCTGTCGCGTCGGGCTGAAGACCCGAGAGCTTGATCCAGGGATTATCGAGCTCAGGCTTGGGCATAGCTTTGGCTTCGGGCGCGGTCTCGTTGCTAATGAGCTCGGACTCGTAGATAAACGTGTCGTCACCAAGCGCGTCATAGGCGGCGACCGGGTTGCCCTCGGCATCGCGATACGGCGTGCCCTTAAACACGGCGCCATCATATGCCACGAGCTGGCGGCCGGTCTCGTTCTCGAAGTAGTAGACGAAAATGCCCTTGAGGGCCGCGCACAAGGGGATGGCGATGACCATGCCAATGGGGCCCATGAGTGCCGAACCAATAACGAGGGCCGTCAGGCTCATGATGGGATGCACCTGGACCGAGCTCTGCATGACCTTAGGCGAAATGACATTATCGGTGACGTTTTGAGCCACCATGGTCACGATCAAGGTCCATAACGCCAGCATCGGGCTAAACATAAAGCCGAGCACCGTGGCGATCGCCGCGCTCACCCAGGGACCGACAACCGGAACCAAGTGCATGATGCCGGTAAAGATGGCCATGAGTGCGGCATACGGATGCCCGATGATCGTAAAGCCGATAAAGGCGAGGATGCCACCGCAGATCGACGTTACGACCATGCCACGCATGTAGCCGCCGACCGAGCGCGAAAGAATCGCGACCATAAAACGGTACGAGGTCTCCTTTTCCTGACCAATGATGGTGCAGACCTCGTGGTGCATACGGGGATAGTCGCAGGCCAACCAATAGGCAAGCACTAAGCCAAGAAAGATAACAAACAGCTGCGACGCGGTATTGGTGATGAGGGGGAATACACCACGGCCAAGCTCGGCGGCAATCTGTGAGACATACTTGGACGCCACCGTAACGAGCGAAGAAAGGTTATCGTCCAGATACTCCTTGAGCGGCGTGTTGTTGAGCGTCTTGGCATGCGAGATCATCTCATTGAGGTCGCCACCGGCAACACGAAGCTGCTCGGGCAGGCGGCTCAGGACTTCCATGATCTGACCAAAGAGAATCGGCGACAAGATGCAAACGACGCCGAAGAGCACGGCAACGACCACAATAAGCGCGATGAGCGAACCGATGCCGCGATTCACACCATGGTGCTCGAGCCAGTTGGTGATCGGCGACATCACAAAGGCGATGATGGAGCCGACTGCCAAAAACTCGATAACCGGCGCCAGGATGCCCATAAGGTTAAAGATGACGGCAGCGATGACAATGCAGCCGACGACGCCCCAAATGCGCAGCGTCAGAATACGGGTATCGCGAAGCGTGCGGTCGGTTTGTTGGGGGTGCTCACTCATGAACGAACCATCACTCCGTCGGGGTCAATCTTGTCTTGAATCTTCTTAAGGGTACGGCGCAGCAGGCGCGAGACCTGTACCTGCGAGATGCCCAGCTTCTTGGCGATCTCGATCTGGGTCATGCCCTTCACAAAGCGCAGCTCGATTACCTCGCGCTCGCGCGGCGAGAAATCGCGAATGGCCTCCTCAATCACCAGGCGGTCATCGGTAAAGTCGAGCTCGTTGTCGTCGTCGGCATAGCGGTCGAGAATCGAAGGCGCATCGTCGGAGTCGGATGCACCGGGGGCCTCGATGGGCACCGAGGTATAGGCCGAGGACGATTCCATGGCTTCGAGCACCTCGTCGACGGTCACGCCCAGGTAATCGGCGATTTCCTCAACCTTGGGCGAACGTTGAAGCTCGTTGGTGAGCTTGTCGGTGGCCTGGTTAACCTTGGCAGAGAGCTCCTGCAGACGACGCGGCACGCGCACACTCCAGCCCTTATCGCGGAAGTGGCGCTTAATCTCGCCCAGGATGGTGGGCGTGGCAAACGTGGTGAACTCGAGTCCGCGTTCGGGGTCAAAGCGGTCGATAGCCTTGAGCAAGCCCAGATAGCCGACCTGCAAAAGGTCATCGAGCGGCTCGCCGCGGTTCTTAAATTTGTTGGCAAGAAACCTTACCAGGTTCATATGGGACATGACGAGCTGCTCGCGGGCATCCGGATCACCGGTCTCCTTATAACGACGAAACAACTCGCGGGTTTTCTCCTTGTCCCAAGCGGTCTTGCCGCTCCGGGAACGTTCGGTCATATTAGATATCCGCCTTGAGGTCGAGGGAAAGCGTTAGGGGCGCCGTAGTCTTTTCGTAGGAATCGCACACGCTTGTAAGAATGAGCTCGGCATACACGGCAGCCTGGTCATCCTCATCGACAGTCGCCTGATCGCCAAAGGTAAAGGTCATGCCCACGTGAGATTCGTCGACATCGAATTTGATCGAGATATCGTCGGAATCAACAGCCGTGCAACCAAAGATAAAGGCTTCCTCGGCGGCCATACGAATATCCTCGATGCGATCGACGGACATAGAGCACAGGGCGCCGACGTTGGCGGCCGTCATGCGCACCAAGCGCGCGAGACGCGGATCACCGGCAACGCTCAGCGTAATGGGGCAGGTTGCTTCGCTACTCATCGCAGGACTCCTCGGAGGTCTCGGCGGGCGTATAGGTGTAATACTGAGCAGGCTTGGCTGCGGCCTTCTGAGCCGCATCCGCACCATCGGCGGCCTCATCCTCAGCCTCACCAATCAGAACGCGCTCGGTAGGCTGCTCGGCCTCGGCGGCGGCGAGCTTGCGATCGGCGTCGGCTGCAGGAGCCTTCACCTTATTGAAAAGCTTCTGCACGGCGCCGGCGGCAGAGTCGGTCACACTCGATACGGCATTGCTGGCCTCGGCCACACTGCCCGTAACCTCGGAGATGTCGCGAACCACGGCTTCGACCTCTACAAGATTGGAGGTAAGGGCGTCAACCGCGGTCTTGCTCGACCTGAGCAGCGGCTCCACCTGGGCAAGTGCCGGCGTAAGCTCGTCTACGGCGCCATCGAGCTTTGCCACCACGGGCTGTGCCTCGGCGAGTGTGTTGTTGAGGTCGCTCACCGTCTTGTCGAGCGAGTCGACGACGGTGCGGGTCTTGCGCAGCGTGAGCGCGAGCTCGATAACAGCCCACACGCCGGCAATGGCGAGTAGCAGCAGGACAATTTGAATGGGACCCATACAAGCCTCCCAAAGGAATCGAAATACAGACGCTGTTTATGGTACCCCAAAGAAGGGGAAAGTTACCCAAAGGGAATGCGCGAGGCGCCAATGACCTACTTGGGAGCGTTGCCGCTACGGTCGCGCTCGCTTTGCTCCACACGCCACTCTTCCCAACCGCGGCCCGCAGGCTGCCAGAACGCGCCGCGCTCCAGTCCCTCGGGCAAATAGCGCTGATCGACCCAGCCTTCGGGATAATCATGCGGATACTTATACACACCGTACTCATCGCTACCCGGGCGATGACGATCGCGAAGATAACTCGGTACCTCGCGCAAGCCGCTGCTATGAATATCGGCCAGCGCCGCATCGATCGAAGCCTCGCACGCGTTGGATTTTGGCGCCAAGCACACATAGAGCGCAGCCTGAGCCAGGTTAATGCGACATTCGGGATAGCCAATGACCTCGGCAGACTTAAACGCGGCATGTGCCACCAAGAGCGCCTGCGGATCGGCGTTGCCGACGTCCTCGGAAGCATGAATCATAATACGGCGCGCAATAAACTTGGGATCCTCTCCCGCATCAATCATGCGTGCAAGCCAATAGATCGTGGCATCGGGGTCACTGCCGCGCATAGACTTAATAAACGCACTGATAATGTCGTAGTGCATGTCGCCGTTTTTGTCATACGAAAAGCCACGACGCGGGTTGGCAATCTTAACGTCATCCACGGTGATGGGATAGCGCTCCCCCGCCGCCGGCGCTGGCGTCCCCTCGGTATCGGGACGCGTGACGGCAATCTCGCTCGCAAGCTCGAGCGTCGTGAGCGCCGAACGAGCGTCACCCGCGGCCAGCGCGCAGATGGTCTTAACCGTATCCTCATCGGCCGAGAACTTGCCGTTCAGACCCTGCGGTGCCTCGAGCGCACGCTCGATGAGCGTCGCGATGTCCTCGTCCTTTAAGTGCTCAAGCTCCACCACGCGACCACGCGAGAGCAACGCCGAGTTGACCTCGAAATACGGGTTCTCCGTCGTGGCGCCAATCATAATGACGGTGCGGTTCTCAACTGCATGTAGCAGGGCATCCTGCTGCGACTTAGAGAAGCGATGAATCTCATCGATGAACAAGATGGTGCGGCGGTCGTAGGTATTCAGGCGCGTCTTGGCCTCGTCAATCACGCGACGCAGATCCTTCACGGTACCCGTCACGGCGCTGACCTCGACAAACTCGCTCTTGGTATGGTTAGCGATAATGTGGGCCAGCGTCGTCTTGCCCGTACCGGCCGGCCCATACAGAATCACACTCGACAGAACGTCATGCTCAATCGCGGCACGTAGCCACGAGCCCTTACCGACGGCCTTTTGCTGGCCCACGTACTCGTCGAGCGAATTGGGGCGCATGCGCACCGCGAGCGGCGCATTTTTAAAGGAACGCTCGCGCGTCGAGGCAGAAAAAAGGTCGTCCATAGCCATCCCGTGCATCAATCAAAAACGTTTTCCACTAACAGTATACCGAATATATACGAACTACCGTTCGTTAATATAGGTACGGTGCGGAAACTCCAGACCAGGGAATAACTTACTCGTCAGCTCGCAGAAATAGCCGTCCGTCATGCTCGCGATGTAATCCACCACCGCTTGATCTTTGTCGTCCTGCCAGGTATAGGTGCGATCGTAATAGGAAAGCTGTTGCTCAATGCGCGAAATATGATGCTTAAAGATGTACGAAGACTCGTCGCCTTCGTTTATATCCTGCAGGCAACGGTCGTAGAGCTTTTCGAACGCCTCGCGCAGCTCCGCTTCGGAGTCGCCTTCAATGCCGCCCTTGCTATAGATCTTCTCGTAGTTCTCGCGCTTGGCTCGGCGGATTTCCTCAAACAGGTCCTCGCTCATCTCGATGCGCGGCTTGCCATAGCTGTGCTCAACGATATCGATGGAGGCATGCGTGAGGATCCAGCTGTTGTAGGCACCGCCACGACCATCGTCAAACGCGTCGGGCGACAGCAGACCCGCCGCAATGGCGTCTTGGCGATCGCGTCCAACATAGGCAAGGATATCCGAGATGCGGACCACACAGCCCTCGAGGGTCATGGGGCGTAGGTGCTCAATTGCGCCATATCCCTTGGCAATGCATTCCTCGACGGTTCGGTCGAACTGGTCAAAGGAGCCCATGTCCGAAAGCTCAAAAACACGCTGCTCGTACTCGCCGTTATGGCACAACACGCCATCGAGCGTCTGGAGCGACACGTTGCGACCATACAGCGCATCGAGCACGCGGACCGACTGCACGTTATGGAAAAAGAAGCGGCCGGTACACTCGTGGTAAATATCGTTGAGGAATCGCTCACCAGCATGGCCGAAGGGCGTGTGGCCCAAGTCGTGGCCTAAGCCAATCGCCTCGATCAGATCGCAGTTGAGCCCAAGGGCGCGACCGATATCGCGCGCAATGCGCGAGACAAGCTGCACGTGCAGGCCGCGACGAGACAGGTCGTCGTTACTACGGAAGCTAAAGACCTGCGTTTTGCCTGCATAACGGGTGTATGCAGGCAAATGCAGAATTTTTTCGGTATCGCGCATAAATGCCGGACGCATGAGCGTGCCTTTGTCGGCAGCGCGATCAATACGACGAATGACTTGGTCGTCCTTGCAACGATACGGGTTGACGGCACCCGAAGCACGATCGGCGGAAATGCGCTCGACAAGTTCGGGCGACAACGCCGAGGGAATACGGTCCATGCGCGCCTTAATGACGGCCGTTTCTTGATTAGTTGCCATGGCATGCTCCTTAAGAAGGATGCGCAATCGGTTACAACGTGCAGCCCACGACCTCGATTATGGCAAAAATCGGCACCAAAAACGGGAGCAATGGCAGGGAGCGCGATTTTGTGAAGAGGCAGGAGAGGGCAAGGACCAGGAGTGCGACGGCAAATGCCACGATGCCGCCCAGAGGGTCGAGCGTGCAAAGCGCGAAGAGCGCCTTGACGTCCCCCATGCCGATGCCGGGGGCGTGGCGAAGGCGCCGCCAGAGCGACTCAGTGAGTACAAGGGCAAGGTAGACGATGACCGCAAGACCGGCGTGGTCAAGCGCCGTGGTAACGCCCTTGTCGAGCCAAACGCCAGCCAACGCCGCCACCGCACACACGCCGGCAAGCTCATTGGGAAAGCGTCGCTCACGGGCATCAACCAACGCACCGGCAAAGATGCAAATCCAAAATGGGATGTAGGGCATCGTGCACCTCCTTGGGCAGCTACTCGAAAGCAAAAACCACCACAAAGGTGCCTGTCCCCTTTGTGGTGGTTTTGGTGGTGGTTATTTGGCGCCTTGCATGACCTCGTCGAGGGTAACGTTGACGGCGTGCTGCGTCGGGACCCAGTCGACCTTCAGGAACAGGGCTGCCACCGTGATGGGAATATAGCTGAACATAAAGATCGGGAAGGTAAACAAGTTGGTCACCAAACGCCACTTTTGCGCGCAGTGAATGTGCTTGTACTCGAAGATGGTCGTGAGTAGCGCCAGGATAAAGAAGGTCTGGTACATCATCACGAAGGTCATAATGAGCGAGGCGGCACAAGCCTGCATCTCGACCTCGGTGGCCAAGAAGCCGTGCGAAAGCCCGCCCACGATGAGGAAGGTCGCGTTGGCAAGCATGGAGATCAGGGACAGCAGCATGCCCGGAGCGATGGTCATAAACATGTCGTAGGCAGCAAAGCGATGATGGCGGAACGTCGACTTGACCAGGTGCTTACCGTAGGTAAAGAACACCTGGTAGAAGCCCTTGGTCCAACGCATGCGCTGTTTCCAGGACGCCTTAAACGTCACGGGCTGTTCGTCAAAGAACTCCGCCGGCGCATAGCCAATGCGAATGCCGTGAATGGCGCAGAACGTGGTGAACTGGATATCCTCGGTCAGCGTATGGAACTGCCAACCGTGCATGCCCTCGATCACGCTGGCGGAGATGAGGTAGCCCGAACCCGAGACGGCGCAAGACGTCTTGCAGATGTTACGCGCGTTGTTGAGAAAGCGCGCCTCGCGCAGATACCAGGTGGCATTAGCTGCAGAAATCCACGAGCTGCCGAAGTTCTTGGAATTACGATAGCTCGTGACCACATGGAAGCCCTGGTCAAAGGCATCATTCATCTTGGACACGTAATCGCGGGAGATAACGTTGTCGGCATCGAAGATGAAGTAGCCCTCAAACGTGTCGGGATACTCGTTAAGGATTCGGTCGAAACCAAAGTCCATGACCCAGCTCTTGCCCTTACGGGCCAGGTCATTGCGCTCGTAAACAATGGCACCGGCCTCGCGCGCGAGCTGTGCGGTGTTGTCGGTGCAGGCGTCGGCAACGACAAAGACCTCGATGAGCTCGGACGGATAATCCTGATCCTTGATGGAGCGTACGAGGTTGGCGATCACGGCTTCCTCGTTATGCGCTGCGATAAAGAAAGCGTAGCGATGAAGCTTTTTGGCCTTAGGAGGTGCGACCTCACCACGAAGGGCACCGATGATAAAGAAGACCACCTGGTACAAAAAGCAGACCGTGAGCAGCGTGACGACAATCTGGTTGAAGATCACGATGGGTGTGTTGGTTTGTAAAAAGGCGAGCATACAGGCTCCCGGGAACGCGTTACGTAAACAACCGTATATCTTACCGCAGGCTAACCGAGTTCAAGAAACCACCTAATACTGGCTAGGCTTCGAGCAGACCGAGCTGCGGAACGATGTCGTCGCCGGCGGCGGTGCGGCCAAGCGAGCGCGGGGCCAGGTCGTCAAGAACCGCAGCGAGATCCCACGGCAGCTCATCGCGGCACTCAATACGCTCCCCCGTCACGGGATGGTCGAATGCGACGCGCCAGGAATGAAGGAATTGCCTGGTCAGACCCTGATCGGCGCGTGCATCGCACTTGCCGTAGAGTGGATCGCCCACGCAGGCGTGGTTGATATGGCGCATATGCACACGAATCTGATGTGTGCGGCCCGTAAACAGATGGCACTCGACGAGCGTATAGCCGTCGTCAAAACGCGTGGAATCGAAGCGCTCGAGGACCTTAAAGGTCGTAATGGCCTGGCGCGCGAAAGGATCGTCAGAAACCGCCATCTTCAAGCGATCGCGCGTCGATCGGGCAATGCCGGTGTTGATGGTGCCCTCGTCCATGGCGATGTGCCCGTGAACAAGTGTGATATAGCGACGGTCGAGCGTACGCGTGCGGATGAGATTTTGGAGCGCGCGCTGGGTGTCGTCGTCCTTTGCCGCAAGCATGAGACCCGAGGTATCGCGATCCAGGCGATGCACAATACCGGGGCGGTCCTCGCCCTGCACGGTGCCCAAATGGTCGATACCGCAGTGATAGACCAGGGCATTCGCGAGCGTACCGCTCTCATGACCATGCGCAGGATGGCACACCAGGCCGCGCTGTTTGGAGAGCACAATGAGATAGTCATCCTCATAGCGAATGTCGAGCGGGATGGCCTCGGGAATCACATCGGTGGGATCGTGCGGCTCGGGCAAATCGACCGAAATGCGGTCACCGGAGCGCACGGCGTACTTTTTGGACAGGCAGGTCTCGCCATTGACTACTACGGCACCGCCCTCAATCAGATGCGCGCAGGCAGAGCGCGTAGGGCAGCCGTCATTGGCGCCCAGATAAGCGTCAAGACGCTGACCAGCGGCATCGTCGGCAACAAGGATATGGATGTCGGCCATTAGCGCTCGTTCCTTTCGCGAATTTTGCGGGCACGCTCCCCGCGTTGCTGGGCCTTGCGCTTAGCGCGGGCCTCGTCACGGGCGTTAAGCTCGGCGGTCGCATCGACCTCACGGGCAGCGGGGCTCAAGAACATGTAGCCGAAGAGGGCGAGCACGACGCCCAAGGTAATGCCGATATCGGCCACATTGAAGACGGGAAAGTCGATGAAGGTGGTGGCAATTAAATCGGTCACGAAGCCAAAGGCCAAACGATCGATAGCGTTGCCGATGGCACCGCCCGCAACCATCGCCATGCCCACAACCTCAAGATGGGCGAGCTGGGGTGCACGAACGAGGTACAAGGCAATAGCGATAATGACCGCCAACGCAAGCACGGCAAACGCGATGCCATGTCCCTCGCCCATGCTAAAGGCAGCACCGATATTGCGAACAAACATAAAGTCGATGACACCGGGGATGACGGTCACATGCAAAGCGTCGCCCACGGCACGAACCGCAATCTTGGTCAGCTGGTCAAGAAGCAGCACAACCAGAGCCACCCCACCAGCAACACCCAACCGCCAACGCAAAGGCGGCGTCATATCCCCAGTACGACCCAAATCAATCCCCTACCCTCAAGATCATCGAATTACGTTTAATGCAGAGAACCATCTTATATTGCCATACGCAGAACGCACGACATATTCACCAACGCTAGCGAAATAACCAGCTAAAAACGAAAGCGGCATCCCGAAAAACAGAATGCCGCTTTTATTCAGCGGAGCAAATGGGCCGAAGGCGCCCAAATTCTCCCTATAACCAAAATGCCGAGTTACCGTGCCTTAAAGGGCATTCGCACACCTCTCGCAGATATGCGCGTGGCCGTTGTACTCGCCGACGGTGGTGCGGTAGTTCCAGCAACGGTCGCAGCACTCGCCCTCGGCAGCCTCGATGGCAACGGAGAGCTCCTCGCCCTGGGTCAGCTCAACATCGGAGACGATGTAGAACTCGGCCAGGTCGACCGCCTTGTCGCCGGTCAGCAGCGCGTACATCTCGGCGGGAACGACCGCCTCGACGCGGACCTGCTGGCTCTTGGTGAAGGTGCCAGCGGAGCGGGCATCCTCAAGGGCCTTGGTCACGGCGCTACGAAGCTCGAGCGAAGCCTCGAGCACGCCCTCAAACTCATTGGCCTCGTCGACCGTGATGGGCGACTTGTACCAATCGAGCAGCGCGGCGTACTTCTGGTGGTCAACGCAGCCGGCAGGCGCATAGGCCATGGCCTCGTCGACCGTGTAGGACAGAATCGGCTGCAGGTCGCGCATGAGCATCGAGAAGAGCTCGGCAAGTACGGTCTGGGCGCTGCGGCGCTCGAGCGAACCGGGCTTGTCGCAGTACAGACGATCCTTCAGGGCGTCGAGGTACACGTTGGAGAGCTCGGTAACCACGAAGTCGTAAAGCGCACGGTAGGCGCGCGGGAACTCGTAGCTGGCGTAGGCATCGTCGACCTCGGCCTGGACCTGGGTCAGACGGGCAACCATGAGCTTGTCGAGCGGCAGCAGGTCGGCAAAGGCGACACCATCGGTCTCGGGCTCAAACTGACCCTCGAGCTCGGAGAGCAGGAAGCGCAGCGTGTTGCGGAAACGACGGTAGGCATCGGACGTACGAGCAAGGATCTCATGGTCGATGGACACGTCGGAGCTGGTATCAACGGACGCAACCCACAGACGGATGATGTCGGCGCCCATCTCGTCGCAGACCTTGTTGGGGTCGATGACGTTGCCGAGCGACTTGGACATCTTACGGCCCTGGCCATCAAGCGTGAAGCCCTGCGAGACGACCGCCTTGTACGGGGCGTGGCCGTTGGCGCCCACCGAGGTGAGCAGCGAGCTCTGGAACCAACCGCGGTGCTGGTCGGAGCCCTCGAGGTACACGTCCGCCGGGTACTCAAGCTCGGGGCGGTACTCGCAGACGGCCTTCCAAGACACGCCGGAATCCCACCACACGTCGAGGATGTCCTTATCGGCCTTGAGGTGATGGCCGCCGCACTTGGGGCAGACGCAGGCCTCGCCCAGGTAGCTCTCGGGAGCGTCGGTGAACCAGGCGTCGGAGCCCTTCTCGTGGAAGAGCTTGATGACGGCATCGAGCGTGGCGTCGTTCATGACCTTCTCGCCGCAGTCGGCGCAGGTGTAGCTCGGGATGGGCACGCCCCAATTACGCTGGCGGCTGATGCACCAGTCGGGGCGCTGCTCGACCATGGCGCCAATGCGGTTGGCCGCGTGGGCCGGATACCACTTGACGTTCTCGCGAACCTCTTTGCCAGCCTGCTCGCGCAAACCGGTCTTGTCCATCGAGACAAACCACTGGTCGGTAGCACGGAAGAGTACCGGGTGCTTGCAGCGCCAGCAGTGCGGATAGCTGTGCGTGATCTTTTTCTCGAGGACCAGGGTGCCGCGCTCGCGCAGGAACTCGATGATGTGCGGGTTGGCCTCGTCGGTATCCATGCCGCTGAAGGGGCCACCGGTGCCAAACTCCTCACCGGTGTAGAACTTGCCGTCGTCATCGACCGGCATGCAGATGTCGGTGATGCCCTCCTTGAGGCAGGCAAAGTAATCGTCGACGCCGTGGCCGGGCGAGTTGTGGACGATACCGGTACCGTCATCGACACCGACGTAATCGGCCAGCAGCGCCACGCCCTCAACACCGTCAAAGATCGGCTGCTTGTAGTGGATATGATGGAAGGTCTCGGCGGGAACCACGTAGGGCTTGCCGTCGACCATGACCGGGGTGTACTCCCAGCCAAACTCCTCGCAGCACTTGGGAGCCAAGTCCTCGAGCATGACCTCGGCGCGGCCGTCGTGCTCAACGGCGACGTAGGCGGCGCCGGGCTTGAGGGAAACTGCCTGGTCGGAGGGGATGGTCCACGGCGTGGTCGTCCAGATGATGAAGTCAACCGGGCCGTCGAAGTTCTCGAGGCCGGCGGGCTTGGAGGTCATCTCGAAGCGCACGAAGATGGACGGGCTCGTCTCGTCGGAGTACTCAATCTCGGCCTCGGCGAGTGCGGTGTGGCAGTGCTTGCACCAGTGGACGGGCTTGTGGCCGCGATAGATCATGCCCTTGTCGAACATGGCCTTGAAGACCTCGATGTCGGCGGCGTCATGCTGGTGATAGAGCGTCAGGTAGGGGTTGTCCCAGTCGCCGAGCACGCCCAGGCGACGGAAGCCGGCCTTCTGCAGCTCGATGTTCTCGACAGCGAACTTGTTGCAAAGCTCGCGGATCTTAGCCGTGGAGGTCTGGTTGAACTTCTCGGTGCCGAGCTTCTCTTCGACCTTGTGCTCAATCGGCTGACCGTGGCAGTCCCAACCGGGAACATAGGGAACTTCGCAGCCCTGCATCATCCAGTAACGGTTGATCATGTCCTTGGAGATCTTGTTCATCGCGTGGCCGATGTGGATCGGGCCGTTGGCGTACGGAGGGCCGTCGTGCAGCACGAACTTCTTGTGACCCTCGTTCTTCTTTAGAACTTGCTCGTAGACCTTGTTGTCCTGCCAGTCCTTGAGTCGCTTGGGCTCGGACTTGGAAAGACCGGCACGCATGGGAAATCCGGTTTTGGGCAGATTCATCGTCTGCTTGTACTCGTTTGCCACGGTACCCCTTTCATGTCGTGGGCGCGCACGCCCTCTGGGCACCAAAAAAGCGCCCGTCCCTACAAGCTGGGACGAAGCGCCACAAAACGGACAGTATGCCCGTAAAAGCTCTTCGCTTAACCACCCAGCTTAGATGCCCTCGCTCGCGTCGCCGCGCGCTCGCATCCGTTACTCGGCTGGTCTGTATCGACGACCATCTCGGCGATGTCTACTAAGACGAACCTGCGCGGCACGTCCGTTGGGACCGCAGCTCCGGGGTGATTTTCATCGGTCGCATACACGGGTTCTCAGCGCTCCCCGCTCTCTGTGGCATGCGGACGGCCGACTACTCGTCCCCATCAACGCTTATGCGGAGTATGCTAGCACGTTCAGCGCCGGCGAAAAACCCTCAACACTGGTTTTATACGTTCGAAATTTCTCGCGGCTGTGGACCTTCTCTTGGAGCAAAATACCTGAAAGCACTTTATCGAACGAAAGAAGGTTGCTATGCGCACGATTGGAATGAGCGACTACACCGTTGGCGAGGATTGCTTTGACGAGCTGCCCGGCGCGCTGGCCGAGTACGGCGCGAAGAAGGTCGCGATCATCGGTGGCAAGCGGGCACTGGCCGCAGCACTTCCCGGTATCGAAGCTGCGCTGGCGGGTACCGACGTCGAAATTCTCGAGACGCGCGTCTACGGCACCAACAGCACGCGCGCCAATATCGCCAAGGTCGTGAACTCCCCTGCCTGCCAGGAAGCTGACGTGCTTATCGCATGCGGCGGCGGAAAGGCGCTCGACACCGTGAAGACCGCAGCCATCGAGCTCAAGAAGATCGTCTTCACCGTCCCGACGATCTGCTCCAACTGCTCCGCCGCGACCGCCATTGCCGTCGTGTATAACGACGACGGCTCGCTCGAGGGCTATTCGTACCCCAACCGACCGGCGCACATCTTCATCAACCCCAAGATCATCGCCGAGGCACCGGCGGAGTACTTCTGGGCCGGCGTGGGCGATGCCCTGTCTAAGCAGCCCGAGGTCGAGTACGCCACGAGCGCAGGTAATTTGGAGCACACCGCCGGTCTTGGCCTGGCGCTCGCCCACACCTGTTCCGAGCCACTGTTCACCTATGGCGTCCAGGGTCTTGAGGACGTGCGCCAGAACCTGTCGAGCGAGGCCGTCAAGCAGATCGCGCTCGACATCGTGGTCAACACGGGCTACGTCTCCAACCTGACCAACCAAAACGATTACTACTACAACTCGAGCGTGGCGCACGCGTTCTACAACGCCACCTGCAGCATTCCGCGCGAGGGCACCTACCTGCACGGCGAGGTCGTAAGCCTGGGCGTGCTCGTGCTGTTCGCTTACACGGGCGACACCGAGAACCTTGAGCGCTACGCGGCCTTTAACAAGCAGATGGGCCTGCCCGTGACGCTTGAGCAGGTCGGGCTTTCCGAGGCAGATATCCCCGCCCTTTGCGAGTTCGCACACGCCACCAACGAGTGGAAGCAGGGCAACCCGGAGCCCTTCACCGACGAAAAGTTCGCCGCCGCCATCAAGGCCGCCAACGCCTACGGCCACACCCTCTAGCTCTAACCCAAAACCACCACAAAGGGGACAGGCACCTTTGTGGTGGTTTTTTATTGCTCCAACATGCTGGGGTCGAACTCGCTTGCCGGGATCACACGGTATCCATTGCGCAGGAGCAAATCGACGAAAACGCCGTTGCCCGCCGTCAGCTTACCGCTAAAGGTGCCATCGTAGATGCGACCTGCGCCGCACGAGGGGCTGCGGTCCTGAAGGATGCACGCGACTATCTCTTCCGGTCCGCCTGCCTGCTCGCACATATCGAGCGCACGTTGGGCACCCATGCGAAATTCGCGATCAACCGAGATGCCCTCGCAGGTACGGACCTCGCCGTTCACAATCTCGGACGGCTTGCGCGGCGTGGGCAGGCCGCCAAAGACCTCAGGGCACACCAAGAGGACCTCGGTCCCCGTGCGCTCGCAAGCCTCGATCAGCTCTCGATGATAGTTGTCGAGCCCGTTATACTTGCAGCTCTCGCCCATTAAACAGGCGCTCACCACGATCTTCATATACAACACTCCCCACGCAAAACGCCCCATTTGAGATGGACACTCAAATGGGGCGATTGACACTGCGCAACTAGTATTACTGCTGCTTCGGCATCAGCGGATTCTCGCGCGTGAGGAGATTCATAAACTCCTCGCCCGTGATCGTCTCCTTCTTGTACAGATAACGAGCCAACTCGTGGAGCTTGAACTTGTTCTCCTTCAGGATCTGCAGAGCGCGGTCATGCGCATCCTCGATCAGCTTAGCGACAATCGCGTCCACGCGCTCGGCCGTACCGGGGGCGCAGGTGAGCGATGTGTCCTGGTTGAGGTACGCATTCTGAACGGTACCGAGCGCCATCATGCCAAACTCATCGGACATACCAAAGCGCGTCACCATGTTACGGGCGAGCTTGGTGGCCTGCTCGATATCGTTGGCGGCACCGGTCGTCATCTCACCAAAGATGAGCTCCTCGGCTGCACGGCCACCGCAATAGACGGCGAGCTTGTCAAGGACCTCCTGACGTGTGGTCAGGAAGCGCTCATCCTCCTCGACCTGCATGGTGTAGCCCAGAGCACCGCTCGTGCGCGGCACGATAGTGATCTTCGTGACCGGCGCAGAGCCCTTCTGGCGAGCGGCAACGATGGCATGACCGATCTCGTGATAAGAAACGACCTGCTTCTCGTGGTCGGACAGCACCGTAGACTTGCGCTGCTGACCGGCGATGACGACCTCCACCGACTCCTCAAAATCGTCCTGCGTGGCGCGCTTGCGACCCTCGCGGACGGCACGCAGCGCGCCCTCGTTGATGAGATTTTCCAGATCCGCGCCGGTAAAGCCGGCGGTGCCCCGAGCCAGACAGCTCAGATCCACATCCTCCGCCAGAGGCTTACCCTTGGCGTGGACCTTCAGAATTTCCTCCCGGCCCTTCAGGTCCGGCAGGCCCA
>CAJMRJ010000019.1:0-19117 GCA_905215865.1 uncultured bacterium
CCCGTGGAACGGGCGGCCGTCCTGATATCCCCCGCCTCCGCGCGCCCCCTCGTCGAGCAGCCACTGAATATCGCGGCCATGCTCGCGGCACCACTCGGTGCAGTCCAGAAACACCATGTACGTGCCCTGCGGACGCGAATAGGACACGCCCTCAAAATGCTCGTCCACGTAATTGCAGAAGTACTCGATATTGCCGGCAAGCACCTGGTTGAGCTCGTCCACCCACTCGTAGCCTTGCGGCTGGTAGGCACCGATAAGCGCGTGCATGGAGAGGACGTTCATCTCGTTGTAGTGAGTCTTGTTGGACACGGCGCACACGCGGTCGCGCAGCGTCTCGTTGTAGATGATGTGGTAGCTGCCGACCAGACCCGCCAGGTTAAACGTCTTGCTCGGCGCATAGAGGGCAACCGTGCGCATGCGGGCATCCTCGCTCACCGACTGCGTCGGGATATGCTTGTGTCCCGGCAGGATGATATCGGACCAAATCTCGTCCGAGATCACCACGCAATCGTGCTGGCGATAGATGTCCATGGCGCGCTCGATCTCGTCGCGCTCCCATACGCGGCCGCAGGGATTGTGCGGCGAGCAGAACACCGCAGCATGAACGTGGTTTTGGGCGAGTTTGCACTCCATGTCCTCAAAGTCCATGCGCCACACGCCTTGGTCGTCGAGCTTAAGCGGGCTGTGGACAATGCGATAGCCCGCGGCTTCGATGGACTTGGTAAAGCCGATGTAGGTAGGGCTGTGGACCAGCACCGCATCGCCCGGCTGGGCATACGCGCGCAGCGTCGACACGACACCGCCCAGCACGCCGTTTTCGTAGCCGATATGCTCCGGCGCCAAGCCCTCAACGCCGTTGCGGCGGCTCTGCCATTCGATGATGCGGTCGAAATACTCGGGGCGCGGATTGAAATAGCCAAACATGGGATGCTGGGCGCGCTTGATGATGTACTCCTGGACCGTGGGCACCGTGGCAAAGTTCATATCCGCCACCCACATGGGAATGCGGTCGAAGCCCTCGTCGGGTGCGTTCGGAGCCATGCCGGGGATCTCGCCCCAAGAGTCAACGGCGATGGAGTCCATGCCGTGGCGGTCGATAAGCGAGCTAAAGTCGTATTTCATGCTGAACTCCCGTGCAAAGTGATTGTTTTGGTAGGCGTTATTGTCCACCAGCACGGGCGATTTTGGCATGGGGTTTGGCGCTTAATTTGACGGGCGCGGACGAATGGCTGGTTAGTCCCGCGCATCGTTGACGGCGACTACGGTTAGCTGGGTTTCATCGACCGTAAACGATATGTCGAGCCCGGCGTAAGCCAAGTGGTAAATGCGGTTTGGCTCGTGCTTACTGCCCGCGCGGCGGGGATCTTGGCGAAGAACCTCGACCAGACCGGGGAGCTTTGCGGGCGGGACCATGTCTTGAAGCGCTTGCGGGAACTCAACATCGAGCTCTTGCCACGGGGCGCCCTCAATCCAGCCGCCCGTCGCATCCGGGTGACAGTCGGCAAATGGAATGTAGGGCTTAATGTCGTAGATGGGCGTACCGTCGCGCAGGTCTGCTCCCAGCACATGAATGATGGGGCCGTTGCCGGTGAGCTCAACGCGATCGAGCTCGACGCAGGTAAGACCGATGGGATTAGGGCGAAACGGACTGCGCGTGGCAAAGACACCCACGCGCTCGGCTCCGCCCAGACGTGGCGGGCGCACGGTCTTCGACCACTTGACGTTGGTGCCGGACCTGTCCTGCGACTTGGCATCGGCAGCTATGTCCTTAGCCGTGCCGCCGGGCGTTCCGTTTTCGAAGCGCCACAGTAGCCACAGGTGAGAGAAGGAGTCCAGACCCTCAACCGCTGCATTGGAGGCAAATTCCGGCTCAAAAACGATGCGTCCCTGCAGATGGGGCGCCAAAAAACTGTTACGCGGAATGCCGAACTTCTGCGGCAGATCGGTATATATGTGTGCGATAGGTTCCATGCCGGTCATTGTACGGCATGACGGTGTGAGGCGCTGTGCGCAATTCTTCGCCGCGGTCTCCGGTCGTGCAACCAACGGTTGCTTGGAAGGGCGCCTGCCGCCGCGTATGCTTAAGCCATCAACCAGCAGAAAGGAGCCGCTATGGCCTTTGCAGAAAAGCTCATTGCTGTCCGTCGCGCCCATCACCTTACCCAGGAGCAGCTCGCCACCAAGCTCTTTGTCACACGCCAAGCCGTCAGCCGTTGGGAACGCGGCGAGGTCACACCGGGCATCGACATGATGAAACTCATTGCCGCCGTGACCGGCGAGCAGCTGCCCCACCTGCTCGAAATGCCCGAGCACTATTGTCAGAGCTGCGGCATGATACTCACGCCCGACGACTGCGGCACCGACGCCACGGGCGCCACGACCGACCATTACTGCAAGTGGTGCTACGACCACGGCAAGTACACCTACGACACCACCATGGAGGCGATGATTGAGGATTGTGCTCCGCGGCTGGCGCAAAACACCGGCATGTCGCTCGACGAAGCCGTCTCACTCATGGGCGCCGTCCTGCCGCAACTGGAGCGCTGGCGCACCGTGCAGGAAAACGAGGAGCGCTACGGTGCCGAGGCGCGGGAGCGCTATGGCAATGAGGCTATCGATGCAGCAAACGAAGCGCTGCTGGACATGGACCCTCAGACGTGGAACGACATGAAGGAACTTGAACGCGCTATTTTGGGTCAGCTCTCGATTGCCATGGGCGATGGCGATGCGAATGGAAGCGAGGCTCGCAAGCTTGTCGCGATGCATCGTCGTTGGATTGCTCTCAACTGGGGATGCGAGCCCCAAGACGAGGCGTACCTGGGCCTCGCCCACGGCTATCTTGCCGACCAGCGCTTTGTTGACTACTACGACAAGCCCTGCGGCACCGGAGCCACGGCGTTTCTGGTCCAGGCCATCGAGTCGTCACTGGCCCGCGCATAGACTGCGGCGGCTTTGGGTATTTCAATCAAAACCGCAACCGATTGGAGACCTATGGCTACTAATCATGAGCTCGCGCTGTTCGTTATGACCGGCTGCCCGTATTGCATAAAGGTCAAGCACTTTTTGGCCGATAACGGCGTGACCATTCCCGAGCGCAATATCTCGACCGATTCCGATGCCGAGCAGACACTCATCGCCGTCGGCGGAAAACGCCAGGTTCCCTGCCTATTCATCGACGGCAAGCCACTCTACGAATCGAGCGACATCATCGCGTGGGTCCAGAAGAACCTGCTCTAGCACGCGCACTCTGTCCATCCAAGCACAGCCATTGGGGACGTTCTTAAATGACTAGTCGTTAAAGAACGTCCCCAACGACCAACTAGCCGTGGAAGCGGGCTATGGGTGCAAGTGGCTGCTCGCGAAAGACGCGATCGACGGCGGCGCGGTATTCGTCGACCTTTTTAGTCTTGCGTACGAGTTTATGAACGGTAGCGGGGTCGGCGAAGGCGCATTTGGCGTAGAACCACCACTCCTTCATGCGAAAAACCGCGTTACCGCCAATCTCTTCTGCATATGCCGCAAACAGCGTGTCGTGGAAGCGCTGCAGCTCAGCAGCCGTTGCAGCAGGGCCGCCCTTGGCCATGCGAGCCAGCGCGGGGTTCGCAAGCAAGCCACGCCCCAGCATCACATGGCGTGTACCGGGATAGGCCTCAACCAGCGCGTCCATGTCCTCTAAATCAAAAATGTCGCCGTTATAGGCAACCGGAAACGGCGCGCGCTCCAGTGTTTCGCCATAAAACTCCTTGCGCGGCGAGCCCGTATAGCGATCCTTCTGTACGCGCGGATGCACGATCAGTTCTGCCAACGGCATGCGACAGTACAAATCGAGCACGCGATCGTATTCGTCGTCACTCTCCAGCCCCAGCCTGGTCTTGACCGATACCGGCAACGGCGAGCGTTCGCACACATCGCTCAAGAACACTTCGAGCTCGTCCAAGTGGCGCAAAAAGCCCGAGCCCTTGCCCTTGGCGACAACCGTCCCCGAGGGGCAACCCAAGTTGAGATTGACCTCGCGATAGCCCATGTCGGCGAGCACCTGTGCCGCCCACACAAACTCGTCCGCGTTCTTGGACATCAGCTGAGGCACTACGCTGAGCCCCTGGTTATCGGCAGGATCGATCTCCTTAAACGCCTTGCCGCCAAAGCGGTTTCCCACCCGCGGCGGCGGCAAAAACGGCGTGTAATAACAATCGAGCGCACCGAAGCACTCCGCATGCACGCGACGGAACACATGCCCGGTAATCCCCTCCATAGGGGCAAGCGAAAGAATCATCTACTCTTCTCTCATATCAACGGATGTGACAAAGGAACCGCCCCCTTGTTACATGCATTATGCCTTGTGCTCCAGATGATTCACAAGGCAGAGGCAGCAGCTTGACGATAATCACCCTTCCATCCGGCGCCTCATGCAACGAAGGTGAATGGTTTTCCGCGAAGTGAACGAGTGAAATCGGACCCTCGATGCATCGACACTTTTGGAAGGCCAATTCCTGCGGTTTTATCACTCAAATCCTGCGGTTTTAGCGTCGAAAAACGTGAGTGCTTCAGGGGTCCAAATTAGGTCGTTCACTTCTCGGGAAACCATTCACCTTCGATTTGCTGTTTGTGGGCATCGGCAGCGGCTTCATGCTCCAAAAGACGACGTTCGCGATCAAACGATCACCAACAGCACGCTGTTGACCGCCATGTCTGAACAACAGACGTCCTTCACTCATCTATACTCAAGAGCGTGTGCGCATCGCCCCCGAAAAACGATGAGAGTCGAGGCCCCATGCAGCAGCTCACCGAGCAAGAAAAGAAACGCATCCAGCGGTACTGCACATACCCCAAAATCGCAGCGACCGCACTCGTCATGTCGTTCGTAGCATGCCTGTTGATGTTGCCGCTCCAAATGATCAACGATATCGCGTTCCACCAAAAGGAATTCCAACCCGCGGGCATATATACCGCTATCGCACTCACCGTAATCGAACTCGCCATCTTTTGCTATTGCGCTCTTGCGCCGCGCTTTGGAATGCAGGGCAAACAGTGGAAGGAACTGCAGAGCAGGCTTGCGGTGGCCCAGACCAACAAGGACCATTCCGCGGAGGTCGCCGGCGTGCTTGCCACGCAAGCTGCCGGCCGCCTGCTCAAGAACAGCGATAACGATCTCGTGCGCAACCTGGGCGGTGCCGCTGAGGTTGCCAGCGCCGTAGGGGCAGTCGCCACGGCGGCAGACGTGCTGGCCGAAACCTCGAGCAATGCCGAGGCCATGGCGGCCGCATACGGCGTTGTGATTCCGAGCGCCAAGAAACAGATTATCGCGCTCATCGCAGTGCCCGCCATTGTGCTGCTTGGCGTCTACATCCCGCAGTTTGTCCAGGGAAATAGCGAGCTTCAGGTAAGAAAGGCTGCAGCCGCCGAGCAGCTCGCCATCGCGCAAGATGCCTTGGAGCCCGTGTGCGAACGCGTCGCGGCAGACGACCCATACGAGTCGTATCACGACTACGGCTACCGCATTATCGGCTATCTGCGCGACAATGACCTTGGCGCTCAAGCTGCCTATGTCTACCTTTCTTTTGATGCAGACGGCATGCTCACGGACGTCGATTACACCAGTCAGATCGACCCCGAGGCAAGCCTTGCAGACAACCTCGCCTGCGCCGAGCAGGATATCGCGACGCTCTGCGCCCCGCTCTACGGGCTGGACATTTCCGTTGCCACACCGGGCCTCCTCACGCCATGCAGCCTGTCGGATGAATTTAAACAGGCATTTTTAGCCGGATCCTTATATGAAGAAATCAGCATCAAGACGGAGGACGAATCTATCAAGTCGTACTACACCTTTGACACCGAGCCCAAGGAAGAGTTCGACGAATACACCCGCCCGGAAATTAGGCTCATGCTCTCTGCAAAGAAGAACTAAAGGCTTACGCTCTAATTGCCGCTCGCAAACATCGTCTATATCTCGAGGTCTAATACTTTTCCAAGAAGTGAACGACTGTTTTTGGACCCCCGAAGCATCGACATTTTTAGACGTCAAACCCGCAGGATTTGGCTGGCAAAACCGCAGGAAATTGCATCTCAAAAGTGTCGATGCTTCGGGGGTCCATTTTGACTCGTTCACTTCTCGGAAAAGTATTAGACCTCGAATTCACAAGCCGCTCAATGTGACAAAGGGACCGTCCCTTGTCACATTATTCGGAGCGCAGGGCCTCCACGGGATCTTTTTTGGATGCGCTGCGGGCCGGCAGCAGGCCAGCGACAACCGTCAGCAGTACCGAAATTGCAATGAGCACCAGCGCATCCCGCACGGGCAGGCTCATCAGATTGGGCACCTGTTTGGCAGCAAGCGCCCAGGCATTAACCGGAAAGCTCACGGCCATCACAACGACAATGGCAAAGACGCCGGCGATGAGGCCCTCGATAAAGGTCTCGGCATTGAATACGTTGGCCACGTTGCGCTTCGACGCGCCAATCGCACGCAGGATGCCAATCTCCTTTTTGCGTTCCAGCACGCTGATGTAGGTGATGATGCCGATCATGATGGAGCTCACCACCAGGCTGATACTCACGAATGCGATGAGCACCAAGCTGATGGTGTTCACGATGTCGGTCACCGAGCCCATGATGATACCCATGTAGTCGGTGTACGAGATCGCCTGCTCATCGTGGCCGACGGCTTTGACCTGCTTGTTGTACGCATCGATGTGATCGAGCACGCGCTCCTTAGCCTCAAAGTCACGCGGGAAAATCTTGACCGAGATGGGGTCTGCCTCGTCTGCATAGCCCAGCGTGGTCAGGTTGTTGTCGTAGGTGAGTTTCGATGCCTTCGCATAGCTCATCATGAGCGAGCTCAGGTCCTCGGCGTCCATGTTGAAATGGATAGCACGAGCAAAGGCACTCCCATCCACGTGCATGGCGCTCGCCAGGTTGGCAAAACTCGAAGACATCTGCGTCGCCATCTGACCCATGAGCCCTGCCGCGCCCGCTTTAAGCTGGGACGATACCGTTGTCGCTATCTGGTCGCTGATTGTCTTGGTCACCTGGTCCATTGCCTGTTGCAGATACGGAGCCAGCTGCTTTTGGACATAGTCGGTCATCGCCTGCTGCAGGCGCTCGGCCAGAGCATCGCCGCCGAGCGCTTTGAGCTGGGCCAGGATTTGCTGGGCTGCGGCATCATTCTCAAGATACGTCGAGAATGCGGCGGCGAGCTTTGACGCGTCCTTAAGATCATCGGGTGTCAGCGCCTTAAACTGATCAGACTGCAAAAAGCCCTCAAACAGCTGGTTGGCTAGCGTTCCCACCTGCTGCATTTGCTCGGGCGTGAGTTCCAGACCGTCAAAGATACCCGAGAAATCTGGGGCCGGCGCTTTGGCCATGATGTCGCCAAAGTCGATGTCCTTACCAACGCCCGAAAGGTCAATATCCAGCCCGGACAAATCAAGACCCGACAGGTCCATACCGCCGGCAACACCCGAGAGCGCAGACGCATCGAACGAGAACGCGCTCTTGAGCGCCGCCTCGTCCACACTGAACATGCTGCCCAGATCCACGCCTTGCTTGGCCTCGCCCTGCAGTTCATCGAAAGACTTGCCCGTAAAGACATCCGTCTCGGGATGCGCAAGCTGCTCTTGCACAATCTGCGAATCGGCGGCGCGCTCCATAAGCCGGCGAGTCAGCGCATGTGTATAGGCAATGCCCGGAGACAATGCACTCGCATTGGCCGTCTCGTTAGGTCGCACCACGCCCACAATGCGCACGTCGATACCGTCGGCAACCTTGGCGGCCATAAAGTCGGCGTCGCCAGACATGTCAGCCCACATGCCGGTCTCTTCGTTTTTGCGATAGGCATCGGCCGGCGACAGCACCTTAAACGTCGTGGACAGCGCATCGTCGTAGGTAAAGTCGGTACCGGTCTCGGGTGCTTTGACCCCACCGTCGGCCGTCATAGCACTGTTAACCAGGTCGTTGAGCTCATCGATATCCAGCGCGCCGATGCTGTAGAGCGTGTAGTCGCCCACCGTACCGCGACTCGAAAGCACCATCACGGCTTCGTTGGCAGACGTGGGCCAATGACCGGCGACGACATCGTACTGGCTGTCGAGCAGGCTCTGGTCGTCAATCATCTCGTTAAAGACCGAGGTTCCCATGGATTCCATGCTCACCGTTGCCGCCGAACTCGCACCTCCGCTCATGGCCTCGGTCATGGCGTTGGGCACCAGCCGGACAGGCTTCTCATCGCCCTTGCCGGCACGATAGACAACCGGCGATACACCGTAGCCGTACTGGATGGCGTTGACTTCTTTATCGATGCCGTCGCCACCGGCATCGAGCCATGCCTTAAAGCTCGTCATGTCGTTGGACTTAACGCTTGCAAACATGTCCTTTACGGCCGTAACCACGGGGATCTTATCGGTTCCCTTAGCCTTGCCACCACTACCGTCGGACAAATCCCCGCCGTTGGACGCCTCATCATTCGCAGCCCCCTGTCCGCCCATCATGGATGACAGGTCGTAGTCCTGCTTGGAGATCGTAAGCGGGTAACTCGAGAGCGTATCCTCCTCGACCTTTTTGATGTAGCCGTTTACGCCATTGGACAGCGCCAGAATCGCCGCGATACCGATAATGCCAATCGAGCCCGCAAAGGCCGTCATGGCCGTACGGCCTTTCTTGGTCATGAGGTTTCGAGCAGAAAGCCCCAGCGCCGTCACAAAGCTCATCGAGGTTTTGCGCGTAGGCTTGGCTTCGCGGCGCGTGGCGTCAGCGACATCGAAAGGATCGGAATCGTCGGTGATCTTGCCGTCCGCCAGGTTGACGATGCGCGTGGCGTATTGGTACGCCAGCTCGGGATTGTGCGTGACCATAATAACCAAACGGTCGCGCGCCACATCCTTGAGCAGATCCATGACCTGTACGGATGTCGTTGAATCCAAAGCGCCGGTCGGCTCGTCGGCAAGGACGATCTCAGGGTCATTTATCAGGGCGCGGGCGATGGCCACGCGCTGCATCTGTCCACCCGAAAGCTGGCTCGGGCGCTTGTTAACGTGCTCGCCCAGGCCGACTTTCTCCAACGCCTCGCGCGCACGCTGGCGGCGCTCGGCATGCCCCACGCCCGTAAGCGTGAGCGCCAGCTCCACGTTTTCCAAAATGGTCTGATGCGGAATGAGGTTATAGCTTTGGAACACAAAGCCGATGCGGTTGTTGCGATAGGCATCCCAATCGCGATCGTGAAAGTCCTTGGTCGAAATACCGTCGATTAGCAGGTCGCCGGAATCGAAATGATCGAGCCCACCGATAACGTTGAGCATCGTAGTTTTACCCGAGCCCGAGGGACCCAGAATGGCCACGAACTCGTTATCGCGAAAAGACAGGCTTACGCTGTCGAGCGCCACCTGCGTAAACGACTGCGTAACGTACCTTTTGCAAATACCTTTGAGCTCCAACATGGACGGCAACCTCTCCCACGCGGGCACGCTCGCCCGCTCTCCCCCGCCGTTCGTATTCGACGCGTTTGTCCTACTCTATCCCCATTTTTTGCCGGAGCCAGTGAGGAATGTAACGAACCGCGCCAAAAAACGAACGGGACGGCACCCAAAAAAAGAGGTCCCGAACGGGACCTCTATATGGTGGAGCTTATCTTGAAAGGTAGCGGGCTACTTCGCACAGCGGCGCACGATCCTCGCTATGCTTTACGCGTTTTTTACTGCTCGCTATTCGCAATCGCCTGGTCGATAAGCTTGTCGAGTGCCGCGCGCTGCTCGGCGGAGCTGATGGCTCCCACGATTGGATCCCCTACGATGTTGCCATTCTGATCGATGACATACGTTGTCGGGAACGAGAACAAATTTGACGTAAACTTACCGGCCTCACTATCCGACTTGAACCAGATGTTCTTATATGTCACGCCCTTCTTGCTCAGCACGTCCTTGGCATCTGCAATCTCGCCCTTGTCGCCATCGAGCGTAAAGGAATTGACGCCCACGACCTGGCCGCCCTTCTTGGCAAGCTCCTTATTCAGGTCCTCAAGGTCGCCCAGCTCGCCCACGCACGGCTTGCAAGTAGTGAACCAGAAGTTCATGACGGTGACCTTGTTCTTAGAGAACAGCTCGTCGCTGTTCACGTCGTTGCCATCCAGGTCCTTGCCCGTAAAGCTGGGGAACTTCGTCGCCCCGCTCGAAGCATTGGCACCAGCCGTCATGCCAGCGGCCGAAGCGTCGACGCTCTCGCCTGCGCTCGGCGTGCTTCCACAGCCGGGGAACTCCTTCTCCAAGCTCTCGAGCTTGTCCTCGATCTCCTTGATCTGCTGTGCACCGGTCTTGAGCGTCTTAAGCTCATCCGCCGTGAACTCATCCTTGGCACCGTCGATGGTCTTGAGCAGAAAATCGCCGTAATTGCTGCCATCCTCAATCATTGCCGAGTCTTTATTTGCCGCATTGAATACCTTTTCCCACAGCGCGTTATCACTCGAAAAGATCTCGTTCTCCTTCTGCATGAGCTTCGCATACAGCTCGGCGGCCTCGTCGGCATTGGCCGGCTTCTGCGCAGTGAGTTCTGCGATCTTAGGGTCGGAGCTCGCAGATTCGCTCGCATTGCCACCGGGCGCCGAACATGCCACAAGGCATAAGGCCAATACCGGCACCATAAACAGGGCCGCAATCTTAGAAAGCTTCATAGTCATTCCTCCGTTTTGTCGAAGCTTGTTTACTTTTTATCGGCGGGCAAGGGAAGCTTTTCCGCCGACATATCCAGGCCATAGCGATAGCTGATGGCATCGACGGGACAGGCCCCGATGCACTTTCCGCACCGGATACATTCGGCATGATTGGGCGCGCGGACCACATCAACGTCCATCTGACAAACCTTTGAACACTTGCCGCACGAGACACATTTGCATGCATCGACCCGGATCCCCAGTAGGGACACCTTATTCATGAGCGCATAGAATGCGCCGAGTGGACAAATCCATTTGCAGAAGGGGCGGTAGAACAAAACACTCAGCACTACCACGGCAATGAGAACGGCAAGTTTCCAGGTAAAGAGCTGACCCAGCGCAAATCGAATACCGGCGTTGGCAATAGCCAGCGGAATGGCGCCCTCGAGCACGCCCTGCGGACAGATGTACTTACAAAAGAACGGGTCTCCCATGCCCACGTCGTTAACCATCAAGACGGGCAGCAGCACCACGGCAAACAGCAGCACGACGTACTTGATGTACGTGAGCGGCTTGAGCTTTTTCGTGGAGAACTTTTTGCCGGGAATCTTATGAAGCAGCTCCTGCAGCCAGCCAAACGGGCACAGAAAGCCGCATACAAAGCGTCCCAGCAGCACGCCGAGCAAAATGAGCGTACCGGTAACATAGTAAGAAAAGTTGAACTTGGATGAACCTACTACCGACTGGAACGACCCGATGGGGCACGCACCCGATGCCGCTGGGCACGAATAGCAGTTAAGTCCAGGCACGCAGACGGTTTTTCCCGCGCCCTGATAGATGCCGCCTTTGGCAAAGTTTGGCAGGTGAATGTTGGTGACGAGCGTCGCCGCCGCCTGAATGAATCCGCGAAATCGAGCCAAAACATGCGACGCAGTGTTTTCTCTTTTATCCAATTCCGATACACTCCAAGCACAGCCTAATCGCTTTGGCCAGCACGGCATCCGCCTCGCCACGCATAACGCCAAAGCACACCATGGCAATTCCGACGATCAACAAAGCGACCTGTACCACGGGTTTTACCGCTTTGAACAACCTGACCACTCCTTTCGTTACGCGACCATTGGACCATATCGGCTATAAAATCCGTGTTAAGCGCGATTTGGAATGTGCAAGGAGACCGTTATGCGTATTTTGATCGTCGAGGACGAGCAGGCGCTGTGTGACGCAATCGCGCGCAGCTTGCGAAACTTGGCGTACAGCGTCGACTGCTGCCACGACGGGCAGGAGGCGCTCGACCTGCTGGGCGTCGAAGTCTTTGACCTCGTGGTACTCGACCTCAACCTTCCCCGTATCGACGGCATGACCATGCTTAGGGAACTTAGGAAAACCGACTGCGAGACCAAGGTGCTGATTCTGTCCGCGCGTGGCGAAGTATCCGATAAAGTCGCCGGACTCGATGCCGGCGCCAACGATTACCTCACCAAGCCGTTTCATCTGGACGAACTTGCGGCAAGGATCCGCAGCCTCACCCTCAGACGCTTCGCACAAAGCGACATAGTATTAACCTGTGGAAAGCTCCGCTTTGACACCAAGGCGCGCATCGCTTCCGTGGACAGCGAGGCCTTATCTCTTACGCGCAAGGAAACGGGAATCTTGGAATACCTGATGCTTAATCAGGGGCGTCCGGTAAGTCAAGAGGAGCTTATCGAACACGTTTGGGATAGCAGCGTGAACAGCTTTAGCAACGCAACCCGCGTTCACATCTCGTCACTCCGCAAAAAGCTACGCAGCGCTTTGGGATACGACCCGATTCGCAATCGGATTGGAGAGGGCTACGTTATGGAGGATAGCGAATGAAAAGGCTTTCCCTTCAATGGCGCATAACGATTATGACGGCACTGCTCACGTGCGCTGCGTGCGTGCTGACGAACTGCCTGGTCGGCTATACGGGCATGCGCTACATGGATGCTATCGGCAGCGACGTCTCGGCCCTTAGCGCAGCCGGCGAAGATTCGCCCCAGGCGTTCGACCCAACGAAAGCGACCCTCGATGACGAGGTCACGATCGTCGTAAACGACGCACAAGAGTCTTTTGGCACGACAGCCTGGTGCATCACGGCTGGAGTCACACTCCTTGGCGGCGTGCTGGCATACTTTGTGAGCGGCCGTGCGCTCAAACCGCTACGAGCTTTTGCCGCCCAGGTTGAGCGTGTGCAGCCTGACAACCTAAGCGAAATCAGACTCAGTGAAGATGTGCCCACCGAGCTACAACGATGCAGTGCCTCTTTCAACGACATGATCGCCCGTCTTGGCGAAGGGTTCTCTGCACAGCGCCAGTTTACCGGCAACGCCGCACACGAGCTGCGCACCCCGCTCGCCCTTATGCAAGCACAGATTGAACTATTCATTTCCGAGCACTCCGGTTTGCAACCCGAAACGGCCGAGCTGCTCGGCCTGCTACAAGAACAAACCGAACGGATGTCTCGAATGACCAAGGTATTGCTCGAGATGAGTGGGCTCCGCAGCGTTCCTTGCGAGGACGATGTTGAACTTGGTCCCTTGTCCGAAGAGGTCCTCACCGACCTTGCGCCACTTGCCGAGGATAAGGGCGTAACCCTCGATTGCGCCGGAGACGCTTTGACAATCGGAAGTGATACGCTCCTCTATCGACTGGTGTTTAACCTGGTCGAAAACGCCATCCGTTACAGCCGCTCCGGCTCGACTGTCAACGTCTCCATCAGCGGCAGCGACAGCCACGTGCTCCTGCGAGTCAAAGATGAGGGCCCGGGAATACCCAAGCAGTACCGAGAGAGCATCTTCCAGCCGTTCTTTCGTCTAGACAAATCCCGCAGCAGGGCATACGGCGGCGCAGGACTCGGGCTAGCGCTTGTTTGGGAGATTGCAGCACTTCACGGTGGCACGGTAGAGGTCGAAGCAAGTTCCGAGAACGGGACCACCATGCTCGTAAGCCTTCCAAAACGATCCGCAGCGTTAACCGAACAGTAAAACGAAAAGGGTCCCGAGCAACAGGGGTACAATTGCTGCATTGTTGCCACCTGATGGGAGATGGAAGATGGACTGCGATGGCTACCCGCGCATTCCCATGCCGTTGATGTGCACTGCCTTTGTGCCGGGGCAGATTGACGCTGCGGTTGCAGGCATTTCCGACCCCGATTCGCGCACCATCGCCACGGCAGAAGCGCTGTACTTTCGCGGACAGGCCACCCTCGCTGCCAAGACGGCACGCCCCTATCTTGACGCCACCGACCCCGCACTGCGCTATTCCGCATGCCTTATCTGCGGATATGCCAGTCTGTCGCTCAACCGCATCGCCGATGCCCGCCGGTGCCTTGCGGGCATCCTCGATACGCCAACTGACGAGGAATCGCCCGCCGTCCACGCCACGCATATCCTGTTCGCCTCCGCCGCGAGCGTCCTGCTGCACTTGCCTTCCCCGTATTCCGCCGAAGAGTTTTATCCGCTTGCGGCGCATCTGCCCGAAGGCCTGCGCCTGTTCGCCAGCTACGTGATGGCGCACGCCTTGTACCTGCGCGGCGAATATGGCCGCAGTCTGGGCATGGCGGAAAACGCCCTGATCATGAAACAGGGAAGCTATCCCATCTCGGAGCTGTTCCTGCACCTGTCGGCTTCCATGGCCTGTATGAGCCTCAAGGATATCGACGCCGCAAAAACGCACTTCGGAGCCGCTTGGGACATTGCGCGTCCCGACGGCCTTATCGAACTCATCGGCGAGCACCACGGCCTTTTGCAGGGACTCATCGAGGCATGCCTAAAATCGCAATACCCTGACGATTTCGCACGCATCATCGAGATCACGTACCGCTTCAGCTACGGCTGGCGGCGCATCCACAACCCCGATTCGGGCGAGGACGTGGCCGACGATTTAACGACCACGGAGTTCACCATGGCCATGCTTGCCTGCCGCGGATGGACCAACGCCGAAATCGCACGCCACATGGGAGTATCGCCGGGCACCGTTAAAAACCGCCTATCAGGAGTGTATGCCAAGCTTGGTATCGGAACTCGCGCCGAGCTGATTGCCCACATGTTGCGCTAGCGGCCAGACTGCCCGGCGTATCGAAAGCACTCCGGGGGCCTAGCGCTTTCGCGCGCTCAAATTGGACATTTTGACCCTCGAACGGCACTACCGCCACGGGGCACCTTCTCGCAAAATAGGATTATTTCCTCCGATGTTTGCGGGATGGGAGCCAAAGATGCTTGATCGCCGTTCGTTACTTGTTGCCGGAGCATCCTCGCTGGCGAGCATTATGTTGCCGCGCGTGCCGGGAAGCGCAAACGCCTTCATATTGCCGTTCGCGCCCACCGAAGCCTATGCCGACGAAGAAGACCCCTTCAGGGTGCTCGTTCTCTCGCGCACCATGCTTGGTGTGGTCGTGGTCGACGTCGCCAACAAGAATACGCCCATCACGGGTGCCCAGGTCACGCTCGTGTCGCGTTATGCCGCGGGCAAGCAGCTCTCCGCCACTACCGACGACGAGGGCACGGCCATCTTTGAGGTCGCCCCTCTTGCGGAAGGCTACGTGGACGAGACGACGCTTCTCGACGCGTACGACTTTAACGGCGGCATCTCCATTAGCATGGCGGGCTACCGTGATGTCGAGATTCCCCTTGCGCGTATCCAGGGCGGCACCGCCATAACCGCGCCCACGCGTCCGCTCTCCGATGGCAAGCCGTACTTTCGACAGCTCACGTTCGACGAATGGGACATCCAGTACGCCGACGCTACGTTCATGACATTGCCGAAGGACGACACGGCAAACGAACAGCCCGATACGCACGCCTTTACCGTGCAGGCCCATCTGCCGCAGGGCGGGCGGGCAACGCTGCGCATCAACAAGGTAATGCCCGCCACGGGCAGCTCGCCCGAAACCGTCACGCAGATTGGCCAAGTCAAGGCCAGCGCATCGGGCGCGGATCATCTGGCGACGTTCACGCTCGAAGACAAGTTCCTCGATGCAGCGTCGAGCCTTCTGGAAGAAGGATGCAAGTTGCGCTTTGTCCTCGACTACCAGGGCAAGACCTATACACTCTCCTCCCCCATGGCCGTTGTCACTGCGCCGGCCGCAAAGGCAGAATCGGGCTCGACCACTATCGTCCCCACCACCATGGACCAAGAGATCACTCCGTTTGATTTCCCGGCGGCGTTTCCCGGCATCGGCGGCAATAAGTTCACCTGTTGGATGCCCTCGTTCCCCATTTTGTTCGATTTCTCGTTTGCCGGGTACGTGCTGTTTGGCGGAGGATGCAAACCGGTCGGCTACATGAACGATTCGGGCAATCCGGATCCGGAATACTGGAAGAAGTCACCGCGCGAGTCGGGCGCCAAGCAGGCAAACCGCTACCTCGACGAGATGGAGGGGAAGTGGAATCAGTACAAAAGTATGAGTGCCGGTTCGGGCACCGATCCAAGAAACACCAAGCTCCTTCGCCACCATTGCACGCTGCTGTTCACGATGGATATCGCCACACAGCTGTACGGCTCGCTCGCCTACGATTGGATGGGCAAAACCTGGGGTAACAACAACGACCCCGCATACGGCAATATTAAGGCCCTCTTCCAGGTAAGAACCGACCTCAATTGGACCGAGCAGTTTACCCTAGGACCGGTGCCGTTTTTCCTAAACGTCAACCCCTGGGTGCTGGCGAAGCTGGCGCTCGCCGTGGGTGCCCACACGCACGGCAGCGGCGCGACATTTTTTAAAAACATTTCGCTCGACTATTCAAACACGTCGGGCTCGTTCACCATCCAGATCGGGCTTGCCGTCACCTTTGGCGCCGGCGTTGCAGGCGTCGCTTCGTCTGCCGTGCGTGGCGCCGCATCCCTCACGCTGTTCATTGGGTACGAGAAGGCAGATGGACACCAGCTTCCGCGACTGCGCGTAGGTGCAGACGTCGATGTCGATGTGATACTCCAGTTCGTAATGTTCAAGTGGACCACCAAGGCTTGGTCGGGGTCGTGGCCCACACTCCTCGATTCGTGGAATATGTCGGTGAACAATGGCAACCAGTATGTGCTCCAGCGCTCTGAGCTCGCATTGGGTGGAGATACGCCTTACACGTTGGATGCCCGCTTCGGCACGCCCAGCAACATCGAGGCGGGCGGCGTGCCGCAATTTATCGCATCGGCCACCATCGTCACCAACGCCGAGCTGCTCGCACGCGCCGAGGTTAAGGCCGCTGTCGTAAACGTCGCGCCCGTCGTGCGCGATTGGGATCAAGCGGTCACGCGCATTGAGCTCGAGGCGGATGCAGAAAGCGACGACACGGGACAGATCGAGCATTTCGTCCATGCACTGGTAGAGAACGACGAAAACGCCGCGACGATGTATAAGTACACCTATATCGGGCAGGCGAAGGACGCCGCTGCGGACCCCAACGCCAATTCTGCTGGTGTATCGGAGGACGAGCGTGGCGGCATAAAACCCTCGAGCGACAACGTGCTGTTTGCTGGCGTGCTCAGCGAAGCCCACATGAAGCTGGCAATGATTGCCGGCGTAGAATGTCTGTTCCGTATCGCCTCGGTGCGCTACGGAGAGAATGGTCGCTCGCGCCTGGTGGTGCATACAAAAACGAACGGCACGTGGTCCGCTCCCACGCCCGTGGACTTCCCCCTTGGGTTTGGCGAGGGCGACGTGGAGCGCAGCGGCATATTCGATTACGACTTCGACGTGGTGGAATATACAGACGGGAGGGGAAACCAAGACGCCTACGTGCTGCTGATCTCGGGCGAGCGCCCCGCCGGCGACAACACCCTTTTCGATGCGGCGAGCACATCCGGCATACTGTCCGTTGTGCGCCTACGCATCAGCAACGGCGGAGTTCGCGTGGTGTCGCATACGTCATGGCGCAGCATTTCGCGCGGCCGCCTGCAAGAGGATGGCTACCATTGTCTGCAGTGCCCGCGCATCACGGTGGGCAAGACGCTGGTCGACGGGCGTCTGTCGGGTGCCTACCTCCACCGCCGCGGAATCACCGCAGAAAAGGCGCTCGGCAGCGAGGCTGAGGTTGCGCTGGAATGCTTTGCCCTGTGGTCGGATGTTTCGGGCGACAGTCTCACGTTCCGCCAAGTTCACCGCTTTCCGCAAGCACCGTCGAGCATCGAGCTGGGCGAGCCCGAGAATATCAACGGCAAAATGGTGGTGCCCGTTGCATACGAGACCACAGACGGCTGTGGCTGCGCGTCGTACGCCGTGATCGGCCAGTCCATCGCGGGTTGGGGCGTTATGTCGCCAGATGCCACAGTACCCCACGCGGTGCCGTGGCCGCAGCACACGGGCTTTTTGGCAACCGTCAACGAGCAACTGCAGCATATTACTTGGACGCGAGGCGCATCGGCATTTGCAATGCAGCCCGTGGGTGCCGCAGGCTGTGGCCCGGCATCGTTTAGCGTAAGCAACAACGGCAGGTGCGTGCTCTATGTAGAGAACACCGATGGCAAGGTGGGACAAACCTACGACGAAGAAGGCAACCCAGTAGCAGTGATGGGCAAGCACTTCCGCATCTTCGCCAGCACCTTGGCAGGTGATCTGTTCACGGAGCCGTTCGTGATGTGCGAGCTGGACCATCCCGTCGATCAGATAACGACATTTTTGACATCGGGAGGCATGCTCTCCGCACTCGCCACGCACATTGTGAGCGCGGAGAAGAGTGAGGCAGAGCTGCACGGCATCGAAGTGCCCTTGGTGGCGTGTGCCACCCCGACGGGCGCGGTCGCTACCTCGGGCGCGGTGGTGCCCGGAGCAGCAGGCGAATCCTTCATGGTCACGGTGCGAAACGACGGCAACACCTTGCTGACCGCCGGCACGATCGATCTGTACCGAGAGGGCTCCAGCCAGCCGTTCTCCAGCGCTTCCATCGGATTCGGACTGAACGCACGCATGGCTTCAATCTACGATCCAGAGCTTGCCGAGGACGCTTCGGCCAACGACATGGCACACGTGAAGTACGCGCTCGAGACGCTGGGCGCACGTTTTGCAACGCACCCGCTGGTAGCCGACAACGGCAACGCCGTGCTGGCACCGGGTTGCACGGCACAGTTCCGCATGAGCTTCGCCATCCCCGAGAGCTGGAGCGACGAAGCAGGCAAACGCGTAACGCTGTATGCGAAGGCGCGTAATCTGGTGGCGCTCGATCCCGTAACGCTCGAGGAAATTCGACCGGGCGCGAACTCGGCGCTGGGTGCCGTACTGCACGAGCTTCATGTGCCCGACGCGTCATGCGAACGCTCAGAAGTTCAGGTCGGCGTATGCGACAGCGCGGATACGACAGGACTTCACGACGCCCCGATGACCGTGGACGGCGATGGCGGCTCGAGCGGCGGCGGTACTGACAAGGGCGGCGGCTCCGGCGGAAGCAGCTCCGGTGGCGGCAGTGGCTCTGGCAGTGGCAAGGATCACGGCAATAACAAGCGCTCTGGAAAAGCGGGCGCGCTTGCGGGCACGGG
>CAJMRJ010000020.1:0-18401 GCA_905215865.1 uncultured bacterium
GGTCAGACGCATCGAATCTGACCTGCGCGCGCAACACAAATCATCGCAGGGAGCACACCATGGCGCGTGACACATCAAACGATCCGGTTGTTAACTTGCCGCTCGATTACAAGTTCGACGGCAACGGCAACATCATCCAAAAGGTCTTTTTTGGCGTAAATGCGGTATTCTGCCCCGTCTGGTACTGGTGGTACTTCAAAAGCAATCGTGATCCCAACTTTTGGGTCGGTGACAGCGACATGGACGGCTATGATCCCGAGGAATGCGCTACCGAGTTCCTGCACCGCATGGATAACTTTACGCCCGAGGAGAGCTGCAACCTCTTTGAAGTCGCAAAGTATTGCGACCGCATGACGGGCGTTACCGTCTTTGACGTCGTAAACGGGCGAAATGTAAACGAACAACACCTGGATGACTACTACACCGGCTACGACCTTGGCATCGAAGATGATGACGAGGACGAAGAAGACGACACAGACATCGAGATGGAGTTTGAAGGGCAACCTGTTAGCCCCCAGCCGATGCGCGTATGCGACGAGGGCCCCTGCCAGTTTATGCTGCCGCCCGTTTTAAACTGCGGAACGGACGACGGTTCTGGCTACGAGGTCGAGATTCCCCTGCGCGCCAAAACGACCAAGAGCGGTACTCCGCAGGAGCGACTATCGTTCTATATCCCCGCCGACGTCGCCGTACAGTGGTTCCGCGAGGTCACGGGCGAGCCGCAGGCCGACTACCAACTGTTCCAAACCGTTTGGATGAATCAGGCCAATCGGCTTGAGAACCCGCACTTTGTCGACCACCTGTTTTCCTATGCGTTTTGGCAGGAGCGACTGCTGCGCATCCTGCACTACACGTACAAGCGGGGCAAGGTACAGAGCGTGCGCATCGTTGCCGACTACGAAGGCGACGCCGCCGAGTTTATTGACAAGTACTACCCGGAGGCCGAGGTCATCGGTCATCAGAGCAACGAGAACGCCTTTGAAACGGGAGCCGCCTATCTGGTGGACCTCACGCTGAACTACAAATACAAGGGCGACAAGCTTGTCGAGAAAAAGACGTTCTCGGTCCTTGGCAGCTTTGGACGCGAATGGTATCGACTCTTTAGCGGCAATCCCAACGCCACCGTTGATGATTTCTATGCGTGGTGCGAACAAACCGACACCTACGAGCCCCTACGTCAGGCAGCCGAAACCGCCGGCGCAATCGTTCAGTACACCACCTACGGGCTAAAGGACGGCAAGCTCACCAGCAAGCGCACCGAAGATCTCCAAGGCCGCACCAATGTCGAGATTAACGAGGCGGCCGAGCTGAGAGACCGCATGTTTACGTAGGCGGCAACAGGCCCAGATCACGTTATCCGTTCATCTCTATACTCACAGGAGGTACCTACTTTGATTTCTCCAATCTGTTGGTCCGCGGCATTCCTCGTCGCTCTCGTCGCGCTCTGCTATTCCATACACTTGGAACGGCACAACTATCAGCACAAACTCTTTGGCTTCGAGATCAATTCCAACCGTCGCATCGTCGCCTTTGGAATTCTTGCTCTTGGCGCTTTTTGCCTATTTGCCCCCGTTACCTGGGCGCAGTGCTTTTCTTCGGATCTTGGCGAGGGCTGGGAGCCGGGAGCCTTCAACTTTATTAGCTGGGTCATCACCAACTTCTTTGCCGTGGGATGGACAACGACCATCCAGACCGGCCTCACCGATGTGACGTCAACCGTCTATAGCGCTATTCCCCTTGGCGGCAGCATTGCCGGCCAGGTATTCAACCTGCTCTATTCGCTGCTCACACTTGCATACATCATCGCCCTTCCCGTTGAAATTGGCCTGTTTGCCTTCAACGCTGTTGCCACGCGTCTCTCGGGCAGCGTTATCAAGCGTCATCTCAAGTATGCCGACCATGCAATTATCTTTGAGAGCGTCGACGCCAACACCGAGTTGCTCGCGCGTGATATCGTTAACAACATCAAGGACGGAACGCTCAATAACGCGAATGGCAACGGCGACATCGCCCTCATCTTTTGTCTAGGCAGCAACGAGGACAGCGAGCGTCAGCGCGTACTGCGCAATCTGTGCCAGGGCTATGTGCGTTATGTGTTCACCGACTCCGAAGCAGCCGATGTGCTCATAACGATTACATCGCTGCGCGATGCAGTTAAGCATCTGCTCGCAGTCGATGTCGTCGCAACGAGCGAAGAAACCGAACACAATGTCAGCGCAACGATCGACATGCTCGAAGCGACGCACAAGGATCCTCAGGCCGGCTGCGCGCCCAAGATTACGCTCCATTGCACCCACAAGAACCCCGATGATGCCCAGATCTTCGATGCCATCAAAGCCGACGATGAGCCGACTTGTCTTCACTTGCTCTCACGCGTACAAGACGAAATATACGATGTACTTGAAGAAGCCCCACTCTACAGCGTGCTCGAGCCCATCGATATCTCCGTCAACCCAAATCCCAAGCCTCAGAATCTCACCGTTCTCGTTTTCGGCGCAGGCGATTTCGGCATGCAGGCAACACGCACTTCCTTCTGGATGGGCCGCATGCCGGGCGTTCGTCTGAACATTGTTGTTGTCGACCCCAACGCCCAATCGATACTAGAACGCGAAGCAGCCCGCTACCCCGAGATGTTTGGCGAAAGCTGCAACGGCATGCCGACAATTCGCTTTGTAGAAGCTGGGGCGCCCTCGGTTACAACCGATCGCCTGATTGCCGGCGGCACCGTCACCACGCTGCACTACGACGCTCAAAACAAATGCGTATCGTCCAAGGCCGACAACGCGCTAATTACCGATGACGCTCGTCTTTACGCTTTCGTAACCATGGGAGATTGTGGACAAAACCTCTCCTATTCGCTCATGCTCCAACGTCAGATCTTCAATCGCTTTATCGACCAGGGCTCACCGGACTACACCAAACAGCAACCCGTCATCTGTCCCCATATCGAGAGCGAAGAAATCCTAGGCGCCCTTAAAAGTCTCGATAAGACTCAGACGACTGGCAAAGACGCCACCAATATCATGCATCCATTTGGTGCCCGCAAGGCGTTCTACACCTACGGCAACATCATCAATGACGAGCGCGAGCGCCTGGCCGTACAGCTCAATGCGGCATACGACCTTTGCTTTAATGGCTCCATTGAGAATGATTTTGACGCAACGCTCGCCGTTGAGAAGGCAGTTAATAGTTACAACGGCAAAGAATCCAACAAGAGCAGCAGCCGAGCTTCGGCAGCACATATCCCCTACCGCTTCTGGGCGCTTGGCTTTAGCGACACCGACGTGGAGCGGGGATCCTTCGAGCATGCCTGGAGGGAGAAGCTGCTGGGCAAGGTCAAGCCGGCCTCGAATAACGACAACATTGCCAATGCGATATTAAGCTCCGTCGTTCCCGACGCAGCCACCAAAGCCGAGTTCGATGCCAGCGAGCAGAAGAACCGCGAGGAATTCGCCCTTATCTGTCATTTAGGGGACATGGAGCACGATCGCTGGCTTGCCTATTGTCGGGCAACGGGCATGACCGAACTGGGACACGGCACCATCGAACAGGAATGCGAACAGCGTATGCGTGCAGCAGCCGTCGATGCGTTCCTGAGCGGCAAGGTCAACAAGAGTGGGGCCGAAGGCGTTCGCAAGTCCGACATCCTCATGCGTCACGCCTACATGACACCCGACAACGACACACTCGGCGCCCGTGGATTCTTGCTGGGCAAGGACGTCTACGCCTACGACCGAATCATCGTCGCCCTCTCAGCTCGCATCGCCAAGGGCAGCATCGTCAAATAACAGCAATCGGCAAAACGGAGGAACCCATGAAACAGCAGCAGTCCATACTAGGAGTTGAAAAGGATGGAAATGGCAACACCCTAGTAAAGGTCTTTATTAGCTACAAACGCAACGACAATCTATTCAACCATCTCCTAGATATTGTTGACCGAACAATGGACAAGCTTAACAATGATCTTCTCAAGGACAGCGAATACCGAGTGGAAAAAGTGATCGACTTAAATTCAATCAGTCTCGGCGATAAGTGGCGAAAGAAGATTGATAAAGATCTGTCCAACAGCGATATCCTCCTAGCATTTATTACAGAAGCATACCTTACAAGCGATCCTTGCCGATATGAATTCAACACGTTTAGCATGAATCAAATTGACAATCGAATCGATAGCGAAGAACACCACGAAAGCCTTTGTGTTCCGGTTTTTTGGTCTGATCAAAAAACCGTTGCAGACAAACTGAGCGATAAATCCAACCTGCATTTTGATAGTAAAGACAGTTTTGAAGTCGCCTACAAAAATGCTTGCGATACTTGGAAAGAAATCAAAGAGGTCAATGGCGTCGAGGGCATATTGCCAAAACTGATCGACTTGCTCAAGAACGAAGCCCAAGGTCCTGATTATTTCTTTGTTAGAGACTGTATTGTTCAATGGCTTGCCAATAAGGTCAAAGCTGCCATCGATCATATGCGAGAAGACGCCACTGAAGAAATCGAAGATGTCCCCGTTAAGATCAGCGCCCCACAAGACATATCGCAAATCAAGCTTCATACGGACGGTCGTGGATCCGATGCATACGGGTTCTTCACTAGCAAGGGTTTTATCGTAGCAGCCGAATCACGAATTGCCGAAGGCACCACCGCATCTGCCCGCAAGCCCACATATGAAAGCCGTCAAAAATACCAGCACCTCATCAATGAGGACAACATCCTAACCGAAGAACTGGTATTCCCAACCCCCTCAGCTGCGTCTGCGTTTGTTATCGGTCGCTGCAGCAGTGGTATGGCTGACTGGAAGACCGAAGATGGCAAGAAGCTTGGCGAGCTACTCAAGGAGAAAAAAGAAAAGACAGCTGCTGTTCAGAAATAGACAAAAAAGGGGCTCGGTTCAAAACCGAGCCCCTTTTTTATTCATGTGAACTACTTTCGTGCAGTATAGATGACATATCCCTCATGATAGAAGAAACCGACATCTAGAAAACGTTCCTCAATTTCATCGTATGTCTCTTCGAACCAATCAGCATCTTGTTGATACTCATCGTTATCGGGATTGTTCTTGGCGCGAAGCCTTAAATCTCCCCCGAGCCATCCAAAAGAAGCCGACAGCAAAGCCGAACGCTGATCCTGGTCCATCCCCACAGTTGAAATGCCGCTGCCCTCGAATGAAATGTCCTTGAACCCAGCCCTCGTTAGTTTTTCAAGCAGCTGTCTTCCGCTAAAACGGAAGCCAGTCGTCGTAATCTCTCCACAAAGCCTGTTCAGCCGCGCAAAGTAGCCCTCATCGTCCGGATAGGCGATATTAAACCCATCGTCGATATCCCGAATGAAGATATAGCCTCCGCGATTCATGTGCTTACGCACAACACGAAGCAGCTTAAACGGGTTTTTTAAATGGAGAAGCACCATTGACAGGATTACGAGGTCAAATCCTTTCTTCCCCGCCTGTGCAAGACGGCTTTCAAGGTAATCGGAAAACGAAGCAGCTTCACAATCGGCTTCTTCGAACAAATAACGAGAGTCGTCGGCATACGCTTCCGAAGCCATGCGAATCGCATTAGGATTTACATCAATACCCAACGCAAACTCAAGCGAATCACACGAAGCCAAGCGATCAACAAGCTGGAAACCATCATTCGTGCCGAGATCGAGAACGCTATGGCATTCTATATCATTGAATATCTTCTGGAAGACAGGGGCGTCATAGCTGCGAAGCATCTCTTGCTGGACATGAAGCCACTTTGCTTCTTGATCGCTTTCGTCACCGTACAGTTCATAATATTTATTTGCCGTTCGTGCGGTTTGGACCACATTGCCGGAATCGTCAAAACGATCAGGCAAGACACCCTTTAGATACTCAAACAGTTGCGAGATAGCTTGCTCGTTAACGCCCGAAGTCCAATCAAGCTGCTGATAGCGCAGCAAATGCCGGTCCAGACTCGGCTCAATCTCGTTATCACAACGAATGGGAAGGAGCTCGAGATCGCCCTTGCGGTTCAGAACGATAGCATTTTCGATTTCATCATCAACCTCATCAGACAATGACGCCGCCCTGTTCAGCAGCAAGATAAAGACGCGACAACTGTCCAGCGCCTCATAAATCTGCTTTCTCCATTTTCCAATCGTTATATTGTTCTTAGCATACCAGCATTTTAAGCCATGCCCTTCAAGCACCTCAGCCAGCTTGCGCACAAGCTCGGAAGAAGTCGAAGTCTCGTAGCTAAAAAAGACATCGTATTCTTTACTGGTCATATCTTCCATTTGAGCCACCTCCACAGGCATAACCCATCGTCGCCCATTCCGCTGAATGCTACCTCGAACCATGGCGGCGCGCATCCATCGTATTCGTCACCGCTCCTCCAGCGTCCAGCCCTTCTGGGCGCAAAGGTCACGCAGGGTTGCCACCAGGTCCGCATTGGTGTTGCTGTCGACCACGATCTTGTCGATATGATCCGCAGCGATGTTGAGCTTGGGGAACGAGTGGCTGCAGCCCGACAGGTTGAGCTCACCGACGTTGCAGGTAATCTCGAGTGCGCCAAGAATGTCATCGTTCGAAAGATCAATCTTCTCGACGTCACCCTGAAGACCTTGGTCAACGGTAAAGAACATTAGGTTCTTAAGACCCGAGGCGTTGATGGAACTGACAGCACCCTTAAGGCCCTCGATCTTAAAGGAATTAAGCTTGGGACAGACGCTCAGGTCGAGGTCCTGGGTCGTCATGTCGCCAAACTTGAGCACCTCGAGTGCCTCGAGCTCGCTAAAGTCTGCACTCTTGGCGCTCAGGGTATTGATGCCGAGCGTATCGAGCTTGTCCAGCTTGCTAATGGGCGTGAAATCCGTCACCTCGTCACTCACAACCAACTCCGTGATGCGTTGGGTCTCCTTGGCGGTCAACTGGCCATCGTCATCGTTATCGTAGTCGGCAAGCAACCCGTGCAGCGTATCATCCGAGATCGCATCAACATCGACGAGACCTTTTTCTTTCTTGGTCTCGGAGCCAGAGGCGTCAGTTGAGCTCGACTCTTTAGAGGCGCTCGACGAGGCTCCCCCGCCGCCTTGCACGTCACCGACGCCGCCAATCACGGCAAAAGCAGCAATCGCGCCTATGACCACAACCGCCGCAAGCACTACCAGGGCGCGAACGCCGCCCAAGCGAGAAACGGCTTCATTTGCACGTTCAGCCGCCTGTCCATTCGGCTGCCTGGCAGGGCGAGGGATCCGACTTGTCGAACGCCCCGGCGTCTGCTGCGCCTGCCCAGCAGACTGTTCGGTTGCCTGCCCGTTCGGACGCATATTCACCCGCACATCCGGCGTCTCGGCAGCCCGCTCATGAGCCCCGCCCGAAGGCTGATCGGTCACACGCTGAACCCGTTCGTTATCCCGCCAAGACATGTCGGGCTTAAAATTCGCCATATCGCTTCTCCTCACTTGAGCGCATCGCTACTGCTGCTCCATGGTGTAACCGTAGTCACTGCTCATTTTTTGCAAATACTCGACCAGGCTGCTGCTCGTGTCGCTGTCGTACAAGATCTTGCCAACGCAATTGGGCGTAAAAGTGTAATGGAAGGCATCTTCCCTGCCTGCCCCGCACAGATTAAGCGTGTCGACTCTGCTACTGATCTTCAGAACCTCGAGGTTCACATCACCCGACAGGTCAAGCGTCCCAATACTGCCATCAAGGCCTTCGATCTGGACGTTCGTCAACGAGGACATGTTTTTGGCATTCAAGGTATCGACGGGGCTCTCGAGCCTGTTTATGTTAACGCGCTGTAGCTGAGGAAAACGTGTGAGATCAACCTGAGGCACCGAGCAGTCGCCAATGGACAGATGAGTGATATTTCTAATGGAGCTTATGTCGTAGTTTTCGCTGTCGTAATCGCCGATGCCAAACGTCGTGATGTTGTGGAAGCTGGCCAACAGCGGAAGCGAATCAAACGACTCGACATCGATTGAGCTAGCTTCATCCGCAGTCTCTTGCGAAATATTGCCGTCCTCATCTGCATCGAGCGCTAAGTCCGAGCGCAGCGCCTCGTCCGTAATTTCATCGAGCGTAAGCACCGTGGCCTTTTTCGCTTCTTCCTGGTGTCGCTCCTCTTTTTCTTTTTTACGCTGAGCGCGCGCCGCCTCCTCTTCTTGCTGTTGTTTGGCCTCGGCGCGCTGCTCGGTCTGCCGATTGGTGTCGGAGATGCCACTTGTAATGGACGTGACCGCCACAATGGCGATGACCACCACCACGGCAAGAACGATCACTACGCGCGGACCGCCCAAGCGGTTCACGATATCGTTGATATCCGATCCGTTGGATCCGGCGCCCCCGCGGTCAGACCCGTTCTGATTAATTGCCATCCGTGTTTCCCCCTCCGCCGCCTACAGGCGGTCCTTGTCGAAGTAGTCAGCGTCGCGCCAGTCACCGCGCCAGCGGTAGGCGTGGGCGTTCTCGCGCGACCAGTCGCTCAGGTGGCGCAGGATGAAGCGGCTCATGTCGTCCGTAAGCGGTTCGATCGGCCCCACGCGCCGCGCCTCGGCCGCCTGCTCCCAGAACGAGTACGCCATGAGGTAGAACGTGCCGGCATCGACGTAGTCGCCCGGGTAGGCGGGGTCGTCGAACCAGCCGTGCGTGTCGGGCGTGCCGTTTTGCTCGCACCACTCCGCCACGTTGAGGGCGAGGCTCATCAGGGTCGTGTAGTCCTGCGGGTCGCCCGAGGCGAGCGCCTCGTGCAGGTTGGACATGGGGCCCTCGGCGCCGTAGGCCGGGTAGTACAGGTCCCACAAGCGATCGGCCTCTTCATCAGTCAGTTCCAAGACGGACGGACGATCACCAATTCCATCATCATATTGATATGAATATGGATCTACGCCCGTCAAGGCACCCTCGCCGTAATCAAGAGAAGATGAGCCGTTGCGCGCACCACGTTTTGCGCGCAACGCCGACCCCAATAGTGAATAGCCATTGTGATAGCCTTCGCGCGTGTCAGCGATAAACTGACCAAAGTTAAATTGAGCATGCGCATCCGATAATGCGCGCCTTGTAGCAGCTGAACCGCGTAGCAAATAGAAAAGACCAATGATCAGCTGTTTGATAATCAAACTCAGCGGTCCAATTAATAACTCAATCGAAACGACAATTAGGCCACCGAAAATAACGGCTGCTTGAGCGAATGGGTTAAAAGCGCTATATCCAGGAGCAGGGAGACCCGTATGCAAAATATCGTCTCCACCTGTATTTAGAAACAGACGATACCAGACCGAGCAAAGACCCCACACCGTAAAAATACGCACCGGAAGAAAACGAATGACGGTCGGAATAGCATCTACAATGCGCGATAAATTAATGCTCACATGGTGCTTTGGTGCACCGGCACTATTCCAGTTGATGTCCAGACGTCCATTTGCTGCGTCCGATTCGATATGTACCCCGGGGTCTTTCGGTGCCATCCTCTGAGCGCGAAGCTGTTCGAGTCGCTCCTGCGCCGACAGGCCCTCAGAATCTCGTTCCCCCATGCCCATTGTCTATATCCTCACAAATCATCAGAAGTGGTAATGCATAGCGCCAAAACGCTCTAACGAATAGCCAAGCTCTCTAGTCATAGCTTTAATCGTGTGGGACTCTCGCTTCCTCGTCACAGGATCCCTTCGCATGAATACAAACGTCGGGAACATCCCCCATGCCACTTGCTGAAAACCCGTCATGGCATTGGCGGGGATGACGATTGGCGGGTTTGAATTACCCGGAGCAAGAATCCTTCCCGCAACAGCCTTGCTTTTGCCAAGGCCGGGGATAAGCGACTTGACCACCGGATGATTATCCAGCGTCGAGCCTTCGCGTTTCGCAACAATCTCAATGCGGTTTTCGTACAATCTAATCGAACAGGGCCTTCCATCGTACGTTCCGTATCCTTGGTCGATGACGGTTCCGTACACCGCATCTTTCCTAGCCATGCTCTCGGCAAGGCGGCGTCGCTGGCGCTGCGCCTCGGCGCTATTAGCAATAGCCTCACGGCCCCCCATAACCAGCCGCTCAACATCGTGAAGTTGCCCACCTGCTCGCTGAGCATTGGAGCCCTGTTGTTGAGAACCCCCGCTACGATTCCTATCGTTATTGGAACTTCCAAACATATTTCCCAAGTTTAACGTTGGCATTGATCATCCAAACTGTCGTCTCGCCAATCGGAGTCCTCCCCGACGGGCACGTGAGTATTACCCTCTGTCCTCATCAGTAATGGAAATGAGAGTCTGCAAAATCTTCGAGTACCTCATCGAAACCCGGCGAAAAAACCTGAATCGTGTGTTGCACGCGAGTGTGCAGCTGGCGATCCTTTCGGTCGAACGTAAATTCGGGGCTATTGGTGATGCCGGGCATGCGAAGCCAATTAGTGAGCGCGTTTGCTGGAATATTGATCGTATTTACAGCATAAGGCCTATTAAACGCCTTGTCCAAGTCAGATGTTTTACCCGATTTAACTACGGATTTATATTTATCTAAATCGCGCCTTCCAGAATACATCGAGGTATGGGTAATCTTGATGTAGTTGGCATAGATGTCGATACGGCAAGGCATCTGATCATAGGTGCCATATCCAATAGCGTTCGGCTCCTTTTTGCCTTTCACTCCAGAACCGGACTTCTTAGTATTCGCTGTTTCCTTTTTCGCAGCAGAAGCATTGCCCGTACGACCGGCAGACGCAGCACTGCCAGAAGCGTAAACATGACTAACAGGCGCCTTGTAATTCGTCTTCATTCCAGTGCTGGAATTCTGAACACCATTCTGTGGAATGTTGTCTTGTTTAGCAGTGTTCTGCTGAGCAGCAATCGGCTGGACAGCAATCGGCTGAGCAATCGGCGACTGCTTTTTCCGCGATTGGAGATCATCCCATTTTTCCAAACCACGGAAAAACACGAATGCAATGACGCTAATTACAAAAGCAAGCAAGAGGAAAATGAAACCGAAAAGGCTCAGGAAGTTGGCAAACGAGACAACCCCAGAAAGTAAAAACTCAATGAGTATCGGAGGTATCCACATGTAAAGCCACGAACGCAGCGCTTGAGCGCTACCAGGATGTGCATCCTCGCCAAACATGATCAATACGATCATCAAGCCGAAGCAAACCGCAATTAAAACTTCAACTCTCGCATACACATCGCCATCGACATACATCGACCCCATAAAGCCAAACGCGCTAACGACGAGCGCCGTGATGAGCACCAACCTGCCAGCAAGACGTCCGAATCGATCCATGACTTCGGGATCGGTATAAAACGACACAGAATGACGCCCTGTCGAGAACATCGGCTTACGCGCATCGGTCAATGCGGCATCTCCCGACTGAACTGACAAAATTTCAGTAATTATGTCATTGCGTCCGTCGAAATCGACCAACTTGACCAAATAGCTCTCTAAGGCAGCAGCGTTTGAATCCAGAGCATCTTCGAGACCCGAGACACGATCAACAGCAGAAAAAGAACGGAGCACATTGAGTGCAAGGAAGCCGAAAGAGCCCAAAAATGCCAGCACCAGGAAGACGACAACGAGAGGACCAAACGTTCCAAGTGAAACGATAAGCTGACCGAATGCGCCGCGGGCGCACTTAATAATAAGGAGATAGAGAAGCGCAACGGCAATGGTAGTAATAAGAACGTTCCGCTGCTCCTTCTTTACAGCAGCAATCTGAGCATCGCTGTCAGCGATGCCCTTGACGACACCGTATTCACGCGTGTCCGTTTCGATAGCGGCCTTCAGCTTTCCATCGGCAACTCCGCGAGCGTCATCCAAATATTGTGAATATGCCGCGGACGGCAGGCTCTCGACATCCGCCAAAAGCCTAATCTCAAGGATGTCGAGCACACCTTGGTCCTCACAAGAGGTCAGGAGGTCAGAAACGTACCCACGCGGCACGACATCATCCTTTACCTGGGCACAGAACAGTGATCCCATCGCGATGGGGCGCGTTCCAAAACGTTCATCAAGTTCCCAACCCAGAATATATGGAACTGGCGTAGATTCCATGTCGCCTCGAAGCTTAATGCCCTCAAGACGGGCGTTGCTGCCCAACTTAACAAGTGTCGAGACGGGCGCATCCATTGCCGGATTAAGTCCACGAAGCGCGATAACCGCAGCTTCACCTGTCGAACCCTGCATCGTTTCGTATAAGGCGGTATGGCCAGAAAGCCAAATCCAGGCAGCATAGTTTCCATACTTTCGATAAAACGAGCGCACGGCGGCCTTGTCGTCGGCGACCTTATCCATAAAGACAAGGACAACGTCGGTGTCTATGCCGCCCTCAGCATTTGCCCCATCGCGAGCAGCGATGATTGCTGACATATCAACATCGCCGGCAAAATAGAGCAAAAACTCATCGAGCGATCGAGAAGACGAACAGACGCCAAAGAATGCAGAGGGTTGCCGTAATACCGACTTAATCGCACCTTGGGCCATAGCATGCTTGTTTTCACCGGACGTCAACAAGCCCTTAAAAAGGCAGGCTGCAAAATGAGGGTCGTCCGATTGGCGAGCAAGAAGCTCAAGACTGTGAATATCAGAAGCCAAACGAACCCTTTGACTGTCGGCGTTTGCTTCTCGAGATAAGACGAGCGAGAGGAATCCAGAGGGCAACACGCCAGATGAATTTGTACCATCAAGGCCTGACTGCCGAGCATAGCGATCAATTGTATCCACAGCCATCGATGCAATACGCGCCGGCAAAGCATCGGGTGCATTAGTCAGCGAGACATCCTCGCCGCGCCACGACATAATCTTGCCGTTGGACATCTCATAGATTACGCAAGCGAGCGCCAGGTCGGGATTGGACGCTGTCTGGATATCCTCTTCGACTAACTGGTGAATCCTGGTCTGCAGGTCATTTTCACCCCAGTCGCCCATCAGGTTTTCGAGCTGCTGTTGGCTCATGCGAAGTTTTGCCTCGTCCCAATTGGAGGACAGCGCCCGAGCGAGCAGCACCGGATCGCTATACTGCTTGCCCGCAAACTCATATGGCTTACGAGCGCTGCCGGCGTCCATGGTGGGAAGCTTACGATAGAAATTATCTGGGTCGGCCATCCAGTCTTTAACCTCTTCATAGCCAAAACGCTCGCCCGAAAGCTCAAACGTCAGGCCCTTGAGGAGGTTTCCCAGGGTTGCATCATCTGGATGGTTAAAGTCCGCAGGCTCACCCGTCTCTTGACGGTCGGAAAGCGTATTGTCGTCTATGAACTCCTGCAACGGGTGGACATTGTTTTCGTAGAGCGTCCAGATTGTATAGCCAAACGAATACCAGTCGTTACGAGGGTCGACCATGCCGCCACGACCAGGCGTGTAGCCGTCGGAGCGCGTCATGGTGTTCGTCAGTCGGCTGTCAAATCCGGCAAGCGAGCGGGCGGAGCCATAATCTCCGAGCACGATCTGCTTGTCGTACAGGTAGACGTTCTGCGGCTTAATGTCACGATGGACAATGCCAAGCTCGGTATGGAGCAACTCGATTGCCTGGCTGAGCTCGGGAATCACGCGACTCTTAACCATATTCTTGCTACGGGGACGATCAAAAAGGCATGTGGCCAGCGGCGTAATGGAAACATCCCACAGCTGAGGAGCCGCAGCCCCCACTTCGGTCGCGCTCAGGCCCTGGTGCAGATAGGCAAAGATGGGCAGCAGATGCGTTTGAGACACGGGGCGGCCATTAAGCCCCATTACAGCGCTTACCACCTTTTGATATGCCGAACGCTCGGCGCCCACAAGAGGCTTAAAGACCTTGGCAACGCATGCCAAACCATCGCTCACCCGCTCGGCGGCAACAATGCTAGATTGACCGCCATGGCCAATGACCTGTCCCAAATGAATAATAAACTGCTGCCCGTCATTCGAGACAACCGTCGCATCCTCCGCAACAAAAGGCGAGGCAGATGCAGCGGCAGTATGTGAGCCCCCACGAGAAACGGTCACCGTTTCACCGTTGGGACTGGCCGTGGCGCCGCGCGAGACAGTTACCGTCTGGCCGTCGGGGCTCGCAGCGCGCGGCACCGTGACAGTTTCGCCTGCCGCAGAAGTACCAGGGCGTGAAACTGTAACGGTCTCACCGTCGGCGGGAGCACCGATAGACGGCCTCGTAACCGTTACTGTTTCACCATTCGATTCGATCATCGGGCGATGCACCGTTACGGTTTCGTTTGTCGATGGCGCGTCCTCGCGGCGGACGGTGACCGTTTCACCAGATGCCGGAACGTCAGCTCGACGTACCGTCACGGTCTCTCCAGGCGCAGAAGCCTGGTCGCCACGGTTCACGGTAACCGTCTCTCCCCCTACGGGCGCATTCCCGCGGCGCACCGTTACGGTCTCATCATTGCCATTGCCACCATCTCGGTGTACCGTAATCGTCTCATCAGACATGGCTACTCCCCTACCTCAATTACAATCAGCGTTGCATCGTCCGTCGAGCCGTTCACCCGAGCCTCGGCATATAGCTCTTCGCACAACTGTGCACATGTCGAATCGCTCGCAAGCATCTGCTGTAAACGCTCCTGCGCAATTTGCCCATCGATACCATCGGAACAGATCAGATAGCGATCGCCCGGAAGCATCACGGTCGTCTTGACCTCAAGATTGCGACCGCCCTGATTGAGTCCGATCGCGAGCTCAATACAATGCGAAACGGCATCATCCCTGTATTCAGTGCCAACGCCGCCCACGCGCCGCTCAGGCGTGTGGTCACAGCTAAGCACGGCAAGCACACCGCCACGCAGTCGGTACACGCGAGAATCGCCGGCATTAAAAACAGCACCGTGCCCGTCAGGAGCAACCACAAGGCCAGCAACCGTGGATGCAGCAACAGACAGTCCATAGCGAGCCGCATACGTCTCAACATCGTTCTCGGCTCGCTCGCCCTGCGTAGGCGCTCCTGCAACGCGTTGACGGCATCGGTGTCAAAGACGCGCACGGCCTGTGCAAACGCCTGCGCAGCGAGCGTCGAGGCGGCTGCTCCGTGCCCGCCTTCGCTCACGCCGTCAAAGACTGCCATGCAGCCCATCTCGCGCTCGCAATCGCCTACCAGGCCATAGCAAAGGACGTTACCGTCAAGAAGCAAACGGTCCTCGTTGACGGGGTGATTGGTTCCCGCTTGGGTTTTTGCTGCAGCGATAAACTTCGCCATCGCCAATCGCCTCCCATCGATCCGGGCACGAGCTCAAATGCGATATGCGCATCGTCGCCCTCGCCCTGTGGCACGGCGCGTGCCACCATGCCGGGGCGACCGCGCCACTCGGCGCGGTGTTCAAACAGAAAATCGTAAAGCCCGTTAAGGTAACCGCTCTCCACCAAGTTGCCAATGCCGCGGCCGCCCTTGGCTTTAACGGCGTCCGTCATGGCAATGGAGTGCAGCAGTTCGCGGGCGGCATCGGTCGCCTCAACCGTAATATCGGGCTGTGCCTTATGCACGTTGCGGTTGACGGCATCGATCTTGGAATTGAGGATCTGAAGCGCCACGGCATCGTCGATAAAGTTGAAGATGACCACGTTGTCGCCGATACGACCCAAGAACTCGGGCTTAAACTCGCGATCCATCTCGGTACGCACGCGCTCGCAAATCTCGTCATAGGGCGTGTTGGGCGCGATGGTATTACGAACTTCGTTGCCCTGTGCATCGATCTCAATCTTGGAAAAGCCGATGTTGCTCGTAAAGAAGATGACCGTCTCAGAGAAGTACACGGTATTGCCCTGGCCATCGGTCAGGCGTCCGTCTTCGAGGATCTGCAGGAACTTGTCCATAATGCTCGGCGCGGCCTTCTCGATCTCGTCGAAAAGAACCACCGAGAACGGATTGGCCTTGACCGCATTGGTCAGCTGACCGCCCTCGGCATAGCCCACGTATCCTGGAGGAGCGCCAAAGAGCTTTTGATCGGAGTTCTCGGCACCGTACTCGGACATATCAAAACGCAGCATGCTGCGCTCATCGCCAAAGAGAAGCTCCGTAATGGCCTTAACGATCTCGGTCTTACCGGTACCAGTGGGACCGCTCAAAAACAGGACACCTTTGGGCTTGGAACCAGATGAATGGGTGGCGCCCGAAAGGCCCATAACGGAGCGCTTGAGCACGGTGACGGCCTTCTCGACGGCCTCGTCCTGGCCCTTTACGCGGCGTTTGATCTTTGCCTCGGGATCCTCTTCGAGCTTCTCGAACATCTGCTGCCATTTGTTCTCGCGAAAACCGTACTTGTAGACGTCGACGAGCTTGGGAAGGATGGCCTCAATGGAAGCCTCAGGGTTTTGCATATCGCGCTGATACATGCGCTGCAGCCCCTCGAGCTCCTTAACGCTCATGCCGTCGGTGGTATCGATAAAGCGACGCACCGCACGGTCATCGGAATCGGACAGCGCCTCGCCAAAGCCAAACTTGCTCTGAATATAGGCTTCGCGCATGTCGCGGTCGGGATGCGGCAGCGTGATGGTGCGCAAGAAGGGGTTCTCCTCGATAAACCACACGGGCAGGTTGCGCACGTTATCCGTTACAAGAATGAGCGTGTTGACAGCCGTGCGGTTAATAAGGCGTGCTTTGCTGGCGCCAAGGTACAAGTTGAGGAAAAACTGCGTCTCGTCGGGCATAAGACCGGTCGAGGATGCAAGCAGGCGCGACGCCATGTTGACGATCACACAAAGCGGCTTGGCCTCGGTGCCGCCATCGGGATTGTCGTTGTATTTCAGGCGCAGCATGGAGCGGATGACCTCGCCGTATGATGGCAGGCTCGACTGCTCGGTGGCATATGCTTGGCGGCCATCGGCGATGCAGGCGTTCGCCTCCATCATGCGGTCGTCGCTCTTGGAAGCCTCGTCATGGGCCAGCGACACCAGGCGTTTGCAATCGACGTTGCCCATGCTGCTCGAGAACAACTGGATGGGATCGAAATATGCCACGTTGTACTCAACTGAGCCATTGGCATCTTCAAAAAGGCCGCGTACGACCTCGGCAAGCTCCGAAAACTGGAGCCCGCCGTCGACCACATCGGGATACTTGTCGTTCACGTTGCCCTCAAGGATAAAGAGGCTCTTCACTCCTTTAAAGTTGAGCATCTCGCGCTGCCAGGATTGGCGCTCGAAATCAGTTGCCATGTGTTATACCTCCTTGGCAGAAAATTCATGGTGGTAGCGGTCGGCAATACCAACGGTGATAATCGTGCCGTCCTGGACATAGTTTTGAAGCTGACGCGGCTGTTGAAGATACTGGTCGTAATCATCGTGTGGGCGGTCGCTCAGGTAGATCACGCGCTGGTTAGTCGAACCACGCAGCACACAGTCGGGCACGTTAAGCTCGTCTATGTACGGACCGTCAATCAGCACATCGATGAGGGGCTTGAGCGTCTCCCACACGTCCGCGCCGATCGCTCGCGGCAGCTCTTCGAGCGTAAATCCGGTGTAAACGAGGATGTCATCGTAAGCGCAGCGGATCGTTGCCAGCAGCTTCACGAGCTCTGATGCCTGCTCGAGCGGATCTCCACCCGAAACCGTCAGCCGATGCACGCCGTGCTCGCGCGCGGTATCGAGCAACATCTGCGCAAGCTCATCAACATCGACATCCTGCTCGGGCAGCTGGTTGCGCCATTGGGGCGAAATACATCCGGCACAACGCTTTGAACAACCAGCGGTCCAGACAACAATACGTTCTCCCGGACCCAGCGAGACGACGGGGGCAAGCACATGGCTAACGAACATCGGCGTAATCCTCGCCCGGATCGAGTGTACGGTACACGGCCGAGGTACGTGCAAGCGAGCAACCGCATTCCTCACAGCCATCCCCAACCTTTGCACGCTCATCAGCAACGAGATGTAAACGACCGCACTCGGGGCACTCGACAAACCAGCCCTCGACACCCGCAGACTCACCAGCAGCAGAAACAACCGGTGCCGCAGCAGACGCGGGCTGAGGCGCAGACCAAGCCTGGGTCTGCACGGGTTGCGCCGCAGGCGGTTCCTCCACAGTAACCGTCAGACGCAATTGGGCAAATTCGCCAGACGCAGCCGGAATGAGTAGCGTATCTCCGGTATGAATCGGCTGGGCCACGCCGGGAACCAAGTTGAGGATCTGGCCGCCACGCATAAGAGCCGTTCCGTTATTGGACCCCTCATCGGCAACCATCCATGTGCCCCGCTCAAAACGAACGCTGGCATGCTGCCGGGACATGGCAAAGTTCGAAGCCATAGAAGGAAACACGTTGCGTCCAAGCACGGCGGCGTCCGTGAGACGAAGCTGCTCACCCATAACTGGATCGGAAAGCGTAAGCGCAGGAACCGCAGGAGTAGCTGCAGCATTCGCCATGGGTTGCGGCGCGGGCTGCGGCATTGGCGCAGGCGCCGGATGTGGCATTGGCGCAGGCGTCGGCTGTGGCGCAGCAACTGGAGCGGGCTGCGGAACGGGCATGGGGGTAGG
>CAJMRJ010000021.1:0-17779 GCA_905215865.1 uncultured bacterium
CTACCTGGGCTGCCTGGGATCGCGCCGCAAGACGGCCTTTGTGCGCGCCCGCCTGGAGCAGGAGGGCTTTACGCAGGAGCAGATCGACGAGCTGCACCTGCCGATCGGTGTCGCCATCGAGGCCGAGGACCCCGAGGAGATCGCTATCTCCATCGCCGCCGAGATGATCCACCTGCGCCGCACCAAACTCGTCCCCCGCAAACGCTAGTCGCATCCCAAATGAGCTGCCCCGGCCCTCTGCCGCATGCGGGTCAAAATGCTACCTGTGCCATATGCCCTATAATGTCCGCCCGTTGGGCGGCATAGGGCCGCTGCCTAGAGTATGGGAGGCGCAAATGGCAGAGCCGGCAGCAGGGGACGCCCTGTTCGAGCGTACGGGAAAAGTATCGTTTGTGCAGGTATTGCCCCATGCGTTGCAACATGTGCTGGCGGCGTTCGCGGGCATCGTCACGCCCGCCATCATCATTGCGTCGGTCTGCGGCTTTACCCCTCAAGAGGAAGCCGCCGTCATTCAGGCATCGCTGGTTCTCTCGGCGCTCGACATTTTCCTTCAACAGTTCCCCATAAAAGGCATCGTTGGTTCGGGCCTGCCCATCGTGATGGGCGCGAGCTTCACCTTCGTGCCGGCGCTCAAGGCGGTTGGTCTCGAGCTCGGCTTCGAGGCCGTGCTGGGCGCTCAAGTTATCGGCGGCGCGCTCGTCGTGCTTTTCGGCCTGCTGTTTAAGCGCGTAAGCTTTCTGTTTCCGGCCCCGGTGCTCGGCACCGTCATCTTTGTGATTGGCTTGTCTCTGTGCCCGGTCGCTGTAGCTTCTATGGCGGGCGGGGAGGGTGCTGCCGATTTTGGCAGCGTCACCAACTGGGCCGTCGCGCTCGTGACGTTTGTCGTCACCTTTATGGCCGGCAACTATGGCAAGGGCGCGCTCAAGCTGGGCAGCATCCTGGCCGGCATCTGCGCGGGCTTTGTTTTGGCTGCGGTGCTGGGCATGGTCGATTTCTCGGCAATCGCGACCGCCAGCTGGTTTGCTCCGCCGGCACTTGGCACTCATCGTCTGGTGTTCGACCCGGCCGCGTGCGCCGTCGTGGGCGTTGTCGCCATTGTTAACGCCGTGCAGGTCATGGGCGAGTTTGCCGCTGTGTCGTCCGCTGCGCTCGATGCCCCTGCGACCGATAGCCAGATCTCGGGTGGCCTGATCGCCAACGGCCTGGTCGGTATGCTGTCGGGCTTTTTGGGCGGCGTCCCCACGGCAACCTTTGGCCAGAATGTGGGCATCATCGCCGAGAACAAGGTCGTCAACCGCATGGTCTTTACGCTTGCCGCCGCCATCTTGCTCATCGCGGGCCTGCTGCCCAAGTGCGCGGCAGTGCTCACGTCCATTCCGCAGCCGGTAATCGGCGGCGCCACCATTGGCGTGTTCGCGACCATCGGCATGAATGGCGTGGTCATGTTTGCCCGCCACGGCCTGTCTCAGCGCGATACCACGCTCATGGGTCTCTCTATCGCCTTTGGCACGGGCATTGAGCGCACGGCCGGCGCACTTGCCGGCGCGGGTTTCCCGGCATGGGTCGGCACCGTCTTTGGCGGATCCTCCATTGCCGTCGCCGCACTTGTCGCCGTCGTCCTCAACCTGGTCCTGCCTCGCCAAAAATAACGCCCCATATATGAGTTGCGGTGAAATACGGACTGTTTAAGCCTGTTAAGCCGTCAAACAGTCCCTATTTCACCGCAACTGCTTTTTGGGATTCATTTGTGCGGGGGAGTTGTGGAGTTGTGCAGGCAGACGAGGTTTTTCTGGAAATACACACCCAATGCGCGTATAGTACCGATTGTTTTGTCGGCTCCTGCTGCGTCGAGTCCAAACCGCAAAATGCCATGAGCGGTGCGGATGCAGTCAGGAGGCACGAGGACAACCCACCGTGGCCACGCCCCGTGCTTAAAACCCCAAGAAGGAGTGAACAATGGCAGAAGAGAAGTATGTGCCGCGTCTGAAGACCAAGTACAACAACGAGGTCAAGCAGCAGCTTCAGGACAAGTTCCAGTACGAGAACGTCATGATGATCCCCAAGTTTGAGAAGATCGTCGTGAACATGGGTGTCGGCGAGGCCGCTACCGATTCCAAGGCCATCGACGGTGCCGTGCGCGACCTGCGCGCCATCACCGGCCAGCCGATGATCACCCGTGCTCGCAAGTCCATCGCTACCTTCCGCCTGCGCGCTGGTATGCCGATCGGCTGCAAGGTTACCCTGCGTGGCGACCGTATGTGGGAGTTCTTCGATCGTCTGACCTCCGTCGCGATCCCCCGTATCCGCGACTTCCGCGGCATCTCCGCCAAGAGCTTCGACGGCCGTGGTAACTTCTCCATGGGCGTCACCGAGCAGCTCATCTTCCCCGAGATCGACTTCGATTCCGTCGATCACCAGCGTGGTATGGACATTACTTTCGTGACCACCGCCAATACCGATGAGGAGGCCAAGGCCCTTCTGGACGCCTTCGGTTTCCCGTTCAAGAAATAGGTTCACCTGCCCTATAAGCGCCGTTCCCACAAGGGGGCGGCGCTTGGGGCGAACAATACTCTATGTGAGGAGGATATAAGTGGCTAAGACATCGATGATCGTCAAGTGCAATCGCAAGCAGAAGTTCTCTACTCGTGAGTACACGCGCTGCCAGCGCTGCGGCCGTCCGCACTCTGTGTACCGCAAGTTCGGCCTGTGCCGTGTCTGCTTCCGTGAGCTTGCACTCAAGGGCGAGCTTCCCGGCGTTAAGAAGGCCAGCTGGTAAGTCACTACCAGCGTTTCAAGCATCCGTTTGGAACAGGGAAAACGCGCTAGTTAGGCTTTGCCGTTAAGGGCGGCGAAGAACCAAGAGCACGTGTTCATCAAGAACGAAGGAGAATCTGTATGAACCTTACAGACCCGATCGCAGATATGCTTACGCGCATCCGTAACGCTAACTCTGTGAACAAGGCCACGGTCTCCATGCCGAGCAGCAAGAAGCTCGTCGAGATCGCTCGTGTTCTGCACGAGGAGGGCTACATCGAGGGCTACGATGTCGAGGACACCGTTCCCCAGAAGACTCTGCACATCACGCTTAAGTATGGTCCCAAGAAGGCTAAGGTCATCAACGGCATCCGCCGCATTTCCAAGCCGGGCCTGCGTAAGTACACCGGCGTTGCCGACATGCCCCGCGTCCGCGGTGGCCTTGGTACCGCCATTATTTCCACCAGCCATGGCGTCATGACCGACCGCGATGCTCGCAAGCACAACGTCGGCGGCGAGATCATCGCTTACGTCTGGTAATTCGCTCGGTAGGTAGAAGGAAAGGAGATCACCGTGTCTCGTATCGGTAATAAGCCTGTCCAGATTCCCGCCGGAGTCGAAGTGGCAGTCAACGGCAACAACGTTGTCGTCAAGGGCCCCAAGGGCCAGCTCGAGCTCGATGTCTTTGAGAAGCTCGCTATCAACGTCGAGGACAACGTCCTCACCGTTTCCCGTCCCGACGACGAGCGTGAGACCCGTGCCCGCCACGGCCTCACCCGCGCCCTCATCCACAACATGGTTGTTGGCGTTTCCGAGGGCTTTGAGAAGAAGCTCGAGCTCGCCGGCGTCGGTTACCGCGTGCAGCAGAAGGGCAAGAACCTCGAGTTCTCCCTGGGCTTCTCGCACCCCGTGATCGTCGAGGCTCCCGAGGGCATCACCTTCGAGGTTCCCGACAACACCCACGTGAACGTCAAGGGTATCAACAAGCAGCAGGTCGGTCAGATCGCCGCTGAGATCCGCGGCCATCGTCCTCCCGAGCCTTACAAGGGCAAGGGTATCCACTATGTTGGCGAGCACATCCGCCGCAAGCTGGGTAAGGCCGCCAAGTAGTCGTAACCGACTTACTCGCATAAGACCAGCACCCCGTTAGGTGCTGGCAAGATCAACCTTTTTAGGAGTTTACGTATGAACAAGCATAAGGCGAAGCTGGAAGGCCTCAAGCGTCGTCAGCGTCGTGTTCGCGGCAAGGTCTCGGGTACCGCCGAGCGTCCGCGTCTTCGCGTGACCCGTACTAACGCCAACATCTATGCCCAGATCATCGACGACAGCAAGGGCTCCAGCCTGACGCTCGTCTCTGCCTCGACCCTCGAGGCCGAGTTCAAGGGCACCCACACCTCGAACAAGGAGGCTGCGGAGAAGGTCGGTCAGCTCGTTGGCAAGCGCGCCATCGAGGCCGGCATCACCAAGGTCGCCTTCGATCGTGGTGGCCGTATCTACCATGGCCGCGTCAAGGCCCTCGCCGACGGTGCTCGTGCCGCCGGTCTCGAGTTCTAGGAGGTATGTAGCACATGGCTCGTAATCAGAAGCAGCAGCGCGAGGCCTCCGAGTTCGAGGAGCGCGTCGTTTACATCAACCGCGTGTCGAAGACCGTCAAGGGTGGTCGTCGCATGAGCCTCGTCGCTCTCGTCGTCGTTGGCGACGGCAAGGGTAACGTCGGCGTTGGCATGGGCAAGTCCGCTGAGGTTCCCATGGCCATCTCCAAGGCGTCTCTCGATGCCAAGAAGAACATGTTCCACGTGCCGGTGACCGATCAGGGCACCATCCCGCACGAGGTTCTCGGCCACTTTGGTGCCGGCCGCATCATCATCAAGCCCGCTGTCGAGGGTACCGGCGTTATCGCCGGCGGCGCTGTGCGTCCCCTCTTTGAGCTTGCTGGCATCAAGAACGTCCTGTCCAAGTCCCTCGGTACCGACAACGGCCTCAACATCATCAAGGCTGCCGTCGAGGGCCTCAAGGAGCTCTCCAGCCCTGAGGACGTCGCGGTTCGCCGTGGCCTGACGGTCTCCGAGATGTTCGTCGGTAAGGAGAACTAAGCATGGCTGACACCATCAAGATCAAGCAGGTCCGCAGCACCAACGGTTGCAAGCAGGACCAGGTCCGTACTGTCCGTGCCCTCGGTCTCCACAGGATCCGCGAGGTTCGCGAGATTGCTGACAACGAGTCCGTCCGCGGCATGATCTTCAAGGTCAAGCACCTTGTCGAGATTGTAGAGGAGTAGCAAATGCAGCTTCACGATCTTACTCCCGCGCCCGGTTCCACCAAGAACCGCAAGCGCGTTGGCCGTGGCAATTCTTCGGGTCACGGCACCACTTCTGGCCGCGGCCAGAAGGGCCAGGGCTCTCGCTCTGGCGGCACCAAGGGTGCCGGCTTCGAGGGTGGCCAGACTCCGCTGGCTATGCGCCTGCCCAAGCTTCCGGGCTTCCGCAACCCCCGTCGTATCGAGTACACCGCTGTTAACGTTGAGCGTCTCGAGCGTAAGTTCGAAGATGGCGCTGTGATCGACGGTGCCGCTCTTAAGGCCGCTCGCATCACCAAGAGCGAGTTCGAGCCCGTCAAGGTGCTCGGCAATGGTGAACTCACCAAGAAGTTCACGGTCAAGGTCGACAAGGTCAGCGCTTCTGCGCAGGCCAAGATCGAGGCCGCCGGCGGAAAGGTCGAGCTGCCGTGCTAAATGGTCTTAAGAATGCTTTCCGCATCAAAGAATTGCGCGAAAAGATTCTTTTTACCATAGCTATGCTCGTCGTGTACCGCATTGGTGCGCACGTTCCTGTGCCCGGCATTCCCTTCCAGGGGATGCTGGGCCTTTTCTCGACCGATAACAATTCGGTCGCCGCAGGTGCTATGGCCCTCCTGAATCTTTTCTCTGGCGGCGCGTTGAGCTATGTGTCGGTGTTTTCGCTGGGCATCATGCCTTACATCACCAGCTCGATCATCCTCCAGATGCTCCAGGCCGTTGTGCCTTCCCTGCATGAGCTTGCCCGCGAGGGCGAGGTCGGTCAGACCAAGATTACGCAGTATTCGCGTTACCTCACCCTGGCTCTGGCAATCCTCAACTCCGTGGGTTACCTCTTCCTCTTTAAGAGCTTCGGCATCAGCTTTAATGGGGCTGGCGCCCCCGAGATCATCTTCGACCTCATGGTCGTCGGCACGCTCACTGCGGGCGCCATGCTGATCATGTGGATTGGTGAGCTCATCACCCAGCGCGGTATCGGCAATGGCATGTCGCTGATCATCTTTGCGAACATCATGGCCGGTTTGCCGCAGGCTATCTTCTCCAGCACCGAGGGCAATGCCGGTGGCATCATCACCATGGTGATCATCTGCGCCATCATCCTGCTGGTTATCCCGCTGATTGTTTTCCTTGAGCGCGGCCAGCGCCGCATTCCGGTCTCCTACGCCAAGCGCGTCGTGGGCCGTCGCATGATGGGTGGCCAGACCACCTACCTGCCCATCAAGGTCAACACCGCGGGTGTCGTGCCGATCATCTTCGCTTCGGCGCTGCTGTACTTCCCGGCTCAGATTGCCGTGTTCTTCCCCGGCATCGGCTGGATCCAGGCAGTTGCCTCTGCGCTTTCGACCGGTTGGCTCAACTGGGTGCTTAATGTTGTCCTCATCGTGTTCTTCGCGTACTTCTACACCTCCATGGTGTTCAACCCCGATGACACGGCCGACAACCTTAAGAAGCAGGGCGGCTTTATTCCGGGCGTCCGTCCGGGTAGGGCTACCGCGGCCTACATCAAGAACGCGCTCAACAAGATTACGCTTCCCAGCGCTGTCTTTTTGGCGCTCATCGCCATCGTGCCTTCGATCATCTTCTCCTTCACGGGTAACCATCTGATCCAGGCATTTGGCGGCACGTCCATCCTCATCATGGTCGGCGTCGTGCTCGACACGGTCGATAAGCTCGAAGGCCAGATCAAGATGTATGATTACGATGGATTCTTTAAATAGGCTAGAGGAGGATTGCTCATGAACCTCGTATTGCTCGGAGCTCCGGGTGCCGGTAAGGGCACCGTCGCACAGGAGCTCGTCGCCGAGTTTGGCGTCGCCCACATTTCCACGGGCGACCTGCTGCGTGCTGCCGTCAAGGGTGGCACCGAGCTTGGTATTCAGGCTAAGAAGTACATGGACGCTGGCGAGCTCGTTCCCGACCAGCTCGTGATCGACCTTGTCAAGGAGCGCCTTGCCGCCGATGACGCCCAGCAGGGCTTCATCCTCGACGGCTTCCCGCGCAACACCGCCCAGGCTGTGACGCTCGATTCCGAGCTCTCCGCCATGGGTCGCGAGATCGACTGCGCCCTTCTGGTCGACGTGGCCCCCGAGGTCATCATCGATCGTCTGTCCTCGCGTTGCACCTGCCGCGCCTGCGGTTACACCGGCACTGCTGCCGATGCCACCTGCCCCAAGTGCGGTGGCGAGATGTATCAGCGCGACGACGACAAGCCCGAGACCATCAAGAACCGTCTCGACGTCTACGAGAAGTCCACGAGCCCGCTCGTCGACTACTATCGTGGTCAGGGTCTGCTCAAGTCGGTCAACGGTGACCAGGCTCGCGAGACCGTGTACGGGGATGTCAAAGAGGCTCTCGGTCTATGATCAAGATTAAGTCTGCAACGCAAATCGAGCAGATGAAGAAGGCAGGAGCGCTATCTAAGATGGCGCTCCGCCACGTTGGAGCCATGGTGCGTCCCGGCGTTTCCACCTTTGAGCTCGATCAGCTCGCGGAGCAGATTATCCGCATGCATGGCGGCACCCCGGCCTTTAAGGGCTACGGCGGGTTCCCGGGGACCATTTGCGCATCGATCAACGATGCCGTGGTCCACGGTATTCCCAACCCCGACATGATCCTGCGCGATGGCGATATCATCTCCATCGATACGGGAGCCGTTGTCGACGGTTGGGTCGGCGATAACGCTTGGACGTTTTTCGTCGGCACCCCCACGCCCGAGGCCAAGGCTCTGTGCGAGGTTACGCGTGATTGCCTTAAGGCTGCCATTGAGCAGGCTGTTCCCGGTAATCATATCGGGGATGTTGGTTATGCCGTTCAGTCTCTCGCCGAGTCTCACGGTTACGGCGTGCTTCGTGACTATGTGGGTCATGGCATTGGCCGTGTGATGCACGAGGACCCCAACGTTCCTAACTATGGAAAGAAGGGGAGGGGCGTTCGCCTCCAGGCCGGCATGGTCATTGCCATCGAGCCGATGGTTACGATGGGTTCCAACCATGTGAGCACGGGCTCCGACGGTTGGATTGTTACGACCAACGACCACCTGCCCGCCGCGCACTATGAGAACACCGTCGCCATTACCGATGACGGTCCGGTGATTCTTACCACGGATGCGCAAGGTGCTTGGTGTTCGCTCCAGGGCGGAGAAATGTAACAAGTTTCACTTAGTTGTGGAGCCATTACGAAGTTATTACGATGCGTGCATACGTGTTGTAGAATACTCAATCGCTGTCGTTTTCTAGAGAAAGATGATTGCTTGTGAAGAAGGAAGACGCAATTGAGCTCGAGGGTACGGTAAAGGAACCGCTGCCCAACGCCATGTTTAAGGTCGAGCTCGAGAACGGTCATTCGGTTCTGTGCAACATTTCTGGCAAGATCCGAATGAATTACATCCGTATTCTCCCCGGTGACAGGGTTGTCGTGGAGCTTTCCCCGTACGACCTGACCCGCGGCCGCATCACCTATCGCTACAAATAGCGGCACGCATACACGCACTCCATTTCCGACTGCAGGCTTAGCTCAACCTACGGTCGGATTGTGTGTGAAGACCAGCCATAGTTTTAAACGCCTGCGGCTGGGCGAGTAGATAGTAGGGAAGTAGTTTGAGCGCTACCGAAAGGAAGAACGATGAAGGTACGTCCTTCGGTCAAGAAGATGTGCGATAAGTGCAAAATCATTAGGCGCCATGGCAAGGTCCTCGTCATTTGCGAGAACCCCCGTCATAAGCAGCGTCAGGGTTAAGAGAGGAGACTACGTTGGCCCGTATTAATGGTGTCGACCTCCCGCGTGAGAAGCGCGTTGAGATCGGTCTGACCTACATTTACGGCATCGGCCGCACCACTGCGACGAAGATTTGCGTCGAGTGCAACGTTAACGTGGATACGCGCGTTAAGGACCTCACCGAGGATGAGGTTAACGCCATCCGCGATTATATCGACAAGAACCAGATCATGGTTGAGGGCGACCTCCGCCGTGAGCGCAACCAGAACGTCAAGCGCCTTATGGACATCGGCTGCAACCGCGGCCTTCGTCACCGCAAGGGCCTCCCGGTCCGCGGCCAGCGCACCCACACTAACGCTCGTACCCGCAAGGGCCCGAAGCGTCAGATCGGTGCTAAGAAGAAGAAATAAGGAGCGCTAGATAGATGGCTACTGCTAAGAAGAACGTTCGCGCTGCCCGTCTGAAGCGCGCGGACCGTAAGAACATTTCCGTGGGCCAGGCTCACATTCGTTCTACGTTCAACAACACGATCGTTTCGATCACCGATCCCCAGGGCAACGTCATTTCCTGGAAGTCGGCTGGCCAGGTGGGCTTCAAGGGCTCCCGTAAGTCCACGCCGTTCGCTGCCCAGATGGCTGCCGAGGCTGCTGCCAAGCAGGCCATGGAGCACGGTATGAAGAAGGTTTCCGTCTTCGTCAAGGGCCCCGGCTCCGGTCGTGAGACCGCCATCCGCTCCCTCCAGGCTGCTGGCCTCGAGGTCTCGAGCATCCAGGACAAGACCCCCATCCCGCACAACGGCTGCCGCCCCAAGAAGCGTCGCCGCGTGTAACTGAAAGGATCGTATCAATATGGCAATCGACAGGACTCCTGTTCTTAAGCGCTGCCGTCAGCTCGGGATCGATCCCGCTGAGCTCGGTTACAGCAGCAAGAAGGAATCTATCCGTCAGCCCAAGCGCCGTCGCAAGGAATCTGAGTACGGCATGCAGCTGCGCGAGAAGCAGAAGGTCAAGTTCATCTATGGCGTTCTGGAGAAGCAGTTCCACGGCTACTTCAACAAGGCCCGTAAGATGAACGGCGTCACCGGTGAGAACCTCATGATCATCCTTGAGTCTCGCCTCGACAACGTCGTCTTCCGTCTTGGCTTCGCCCGCACCCGCAAAGAGGCTCGTCAGTCCGTCCGTCACGGTCACTTCACCGTGAACGGCAAGCGCGTGGACATCCCGTCCTACCGCGTCAAGGCCGGCGACGTCGTCGCTGTCGGCGAGAAGTTCCGTGACCTCCTCCCCATCAAGGAGGCTCTGATTTCCTCCGAGCGTTTCGAGGTCCCTGGCTGGCTCGAGGTCGATATCGAGAAGCTGTCTGGTAACGTGCTCGCTCTGCCGACGCGTGAGCAGATCAGCGGTGATATCAACGAGCAGCTCATCGTCGAGCTCTACTCTAAGTAGTCCATCCGGGCTGCTGAGGCTGGAGGTAATACATGTCAGAATTCATTAGGCCTCAGGTTCAGGTCGAAGAGATTAACGAGACGTCTGCTCGTGTCTCCGTCGAGCCGCTCGAGCGTGGCTACGGCGATACGCTGGGTAACTCCCTTCGTCGCGTTCTTCTGTCCTCGCTCGAGGGTGCCGCCGTCGAGGCTATTCAGATCGATGGCGCGCAGCACGAGTTCATGACCATCCCTAACATGGTCGAGGATGTCACCGACATCGTCCTGAATGTCAAGGGTCTTGTCTTCAGGGCTCTCGGCACGACCGACGAGGCGACCGCCACCATTTCGGTTGACGGCCCCTGCGAGGTCACCGGTGCGGACTTCTTTATTCCGTCCGAGTTTGAGCTGGTCAACCCCGAGCAGCACATCGCTACGCTCACCGAGGGTGGCCATCTCACCATGAGCATGCGCATCGGCTATGGCCGCGGCTATGTCTCTGGCGAGGCTAACAAGCGCGACAACGATCCCATCGGTGTGATCCACGTCGACTCGCTGTACTCGCCGGTGTCCCGTTGCGCCAAGCTCGTTGAGGCTTGCCGTGTCGGTCAGCACACCGACTACGACCGCCTTGTCCTCGAGATCGAGACCAACGGCTCCATCGCTCCGCGCGACGCCGTGGTCCAGGCTGCCAATATCATCAACCAGCATATGGCTGCCTTTATGAACCTTGCCGAAACCCCCGAGGTCGAGGAGGAGGCTTCGATCTTCGCTCCCGAGGTCACCAACGACAACGCCGAGCTGGACAAGCAGATCGAGGATCTGGACCTTTCCGTCCGTTCCTACAACTGCCTTAAGCGCGCCAGCATTCACTCGGTCCGTCAGCTCGTTGAGTTCTCGGAGAACGATCTGCTTAACATCCGTAACTTCGGTGTTAAGTCGATCGAGGAAGTGAAGGACAAGCTTGAGTCCATGGGCCTGAGCCTGAAGGCTTAATGCTTCGCATATTTGAGGAGAAACTAGACCATGCGTCACAACGTTAAGAAGGGCCTGAAGCTCGGCACCGATGCGAGCCACACCAAGGCCATGAAGAAGAGCCTGGCCAAGGCCCTCTTCGAGAACGACCGCATCAAGACCACCGAGACCCGCGCTAAGGCGCTGCGTTCGGTCGTCGATCCGATCATCACCTGGGCCAAGAAGGGCGACCTGCACTCTCGTCGTCTGGCCATCGCCAAGCTCGGCGATAAGCAGCTCGTTGCCGAGATCTTCGACAAGGCTGCCCAGGGCATGTGGCAGGACCGCAACGGCGGTTACACCCGCATCATGAAGCTCGGTAACCGTAAGGGCGACAACGCTCCTATCGTTATCATGGAGCTCGTCACCGAGCCTTGCACGCCTAAGGCCAAGAAGGCTGCTCCGGCCCCCAAGAAGGCCGCTGCTCCCAAGAAGGTCGAGGCCGTCGAGGAGGCTCCTGCTGAGGAGACCGCTGAGTAGACAATCCGTCTGCATAGGCTATATTCGAGGGGTACGTTCGCGTACCCCTCTTTTTTTGTCGCGATACCGTTGATAGTTTGTTGGGAGCGCCCATGACCGCGCCGTCTGATTTCAATTCGATTCCAGAGCTCGATGCCACGCTCGTATTCCGTGTTGCCTATGACGGCTCCTCGTATAGCGGATTTGCCGAGCAGCCGGGCCAGACGACGGTTGCGGGCGAGTTGCGCCGCGCTATCGAGACGCTGCTGCGCCGTCCGATTGACCTGACATGCGCGGGGCGTACCGATGCCGGCGTGCATGCGGTGGCCCAGTACATTAGTGTGCCCGTAACGGACGCTGAGCTGGCTTTGACGCGCCGTAGGTGGCTGAGGGCTATGGATGCCCTCCTTCCCAAAGATATCGCCATAAACGAGGTCTACAAGGCCCGTAAGGGCTTTTCTGCGCGCTTTGACGCGCGGTCCCGTACGTATACGTACCGTATTGCCGATCGCGACGCGCGCCCCGTGCTCTCGCGCGGTGCGGTGTGGTGGCATCGCTACCCCTTGGATGTCGATGCCATGGCTGCCGCGTGCCCTGCGCTCTTGGGCGAACAAGACTTTAAGAGCTTTTGCAAGGTCGCCTCTGCCGTGGGCAAGCCCACGCACCGCTGCGTGATGCGTGCCGAGTTTGGCCACGAGGTCGCTTTTGGCGAGGATATCCTGACCTTCACTATCGAGGGCAACGCCTTTTTGCACTCGATGGTGCGCACTATTGTGGGCACGCTCGTGGAGATTGGCATGCATCGTCGCGATCCCGAGTGGATGCGCGAGGTTATTGACGCCTGCGACCGTACCGCTGCGGGTCCCACGGCGCCTGCCTGCGGCCTTACGTTTATGGGCGTCGATTACGATCCAGCCGAGCTTGTCGTGCTCGACTAGGGGAGTGCTCGGCGCGTCCGTACCTGGCATATACTATGTGTGAGCTGCGCGTGTGCAACATCTGTTCTTGGCGTGCAACATGTTAGGCGGCTCGTTGCCTTTATAGCCCGGGTGTACCATGAACGACGGTTTGATTTGGCGCTGTCGAGAGGACGGAAAACTTGGTTCGACGTGGTTCGCATCCGCGACTTTCGGTGATCCTTATTGTTGAGGGTTCGCCCAGCTATGCGATGCGCGCGCTCGAGAGCGTCCAGAACCAAGACCTCTATGACCTGCAAATTGTCGTGGTTTGTCGCGACGTTGCGCCGGGCGTGCGCCATTCACTCGAAGTTGCCGCTGGCAGGGATATTCACATCGATTTGATCGACGTCGAGGATTCGGCGCGCGGAGCATGTCTCAGGGCCGGTTTTGCCGCCTCGCGTGGATTGCAGATTGTTGCCATGAATGCCGACGAGTGGTTTGCCCCACAGTCCCTTTCCAAGATGGTCGATGTTGCGTGCGATGCTGCGGCAGACATGGTGATTCCCACGGCATCGCTCGACCGCTACGATGCTCATCGTGAGCGCCATTCGCGCGTAATGGATGCAACCTCTCTTGCGATCGATGACCGTGCTTCTTTGGCGGCTGGTCTGTCTCAGATGATTTCCGGCGGCTTGATTGCCCAGACTTCCGGTGTGATGTACAGCCGCTCGTTGTTCGAGACGTGTTTGTCGCGCGACCGTGCGCTTCGCTCGATTGGGTTTATGGCATGCGCCCTTTCGCAGGCGCAGCGCATATCCGGGTGCGGTGATGCCTGTTTCCATGCGGTGGCGCCACAGCTTACAGATGCTTTTGACCCCACATTGTTTGCCAAGCTTACCGATGACGCCCGGGCGCTCGATGAGCTTACTGATTCGCTTGTAGAGGCGGGCGGTGGCACGCAGCTAAAGGTTGCGAGCCATATGTTTTACTTTGCCGGGCTGGTCGCCTGCATCGAAAATTTGTGCTTGAGCCCGCATGGGGTTTCTTCAATCGAGCGTTCCGCTCGTATGCGTGATATGCTCGAGGCATCTCGAACTCGTCAGATGGCCGCGGCACTCAAGGATAACCATCGTGGGCTCGGCCTGTTGTTTGGACCGATTGCCAGCGCCAAGCCTGCACGTTGCGTGATGTATACGCACCTGGCCGCTTTTTTTAACCGGACGGGCGTCAAAACTGCTTAAGACGGCTATGTTCGAAACAATCTTGCATGGAATTGTTTCGAAATGCGTTCTTATTCACAAATACCATCAAATAGCGCTAAACTATTCAATTACTGATTGATTGTCTCCGCCATCTATGGAGTGAGGTTTTGTATGGCTAAAAAACGCAATGGGCGCCAGGATGCCATCAGAGATATCGTGCGCAACAAGGATGTTCGCACGCAGCGCGTGCTGGTGGACGAGCTTCGCGCTATGGGTTTCGATTGCACGCAGGCAACCGTTTCGCGCGACATTGCCGATATGGGTCTGCGCAAGCTTCCCGAGGGTATCTATGTCCTGGCCGAGGACTTGCATCTGCAGCGTATGGTTTCCGAACTGGTAACGGGTGTTCTGCGCACCGACAACCTGGTTATGATCAAGGCTCAGCCCGGTACCGCTTCGGGTATTGCCGCCGCCGTTGATGCCGCCGAGCTTCCCGACGTGCTCGGTTCACTCGCCGGTAACGACACCATCTTGGTTATCGCCCAGACCGCCGAGGACGGCGAGCGCCTGGAGGCCCTCATCAACAAGCTGAGTAACTCTCGTAAGTAGGCGAGGTGGCGCGTGAGGATAGCGCCGTACGAGCGCATATAGCGACTTTTATGGGGCGTCGACGATGGTCGGTGCCCTTTTTTATTGCCGTATCGTGTTGAGGCGCGTGCGAGGTTTCTCGTGACAAAAAGGCGCCCGAGCAGCTTTCGATCTGCTCGGGCGCCTTTGATTGGCTATGGCTTGGTGCCTACTGGCCCGTAGAGGGATCGGGCGTGGGCGTAGGCGTTGGAGTGGGGGAACCGCCCTCGCCGCCGCCTTCACCACCGCTACCGTCGCCGCCGGTCGAGCCGCCGGTCGTTCCGGTGCCACCGGTGGTTTCGCCGCTCGTGGTCTCGGTGGTCGTTGTCGTAGTCGTGGTTGTCGTAGTCGTGGTCTCTTCCTCGTCTTTGTCCTCGGTGTCGCTATACGACTTCTTGGCGTTGTTGGTGCCGTAGAACTTCCAGACGTTGTTGTTCTTATACGTGGGGGCAGTGCCCGTCGGGAACTCCTCGCGGTTGGTGCCGGCAAGGACGGTGTTCATGAACTTCTTAAAGACGGGCAGGTTAGTGCTGTCGCCCAGCAGGTCCGTGCCGTACTTTTGGATGGGAATCTCACCTGCGGAGTAGCCGGTCCACAGGGCACATGCCAGCTGCGGGGTGTAGCCGCAGAACCACAGGTTGGTGGTGTTGTCGGTGGTACCTGTCTTGCCGGCATAGGGCTGGTTCACGCTCAGAGCGCCGGCGGCACCCGTGCCGCTGCCCTGCATGACGCCGGTCAGGACATCGGTCACTGCCGCGGCCTCGCCGGTGGAGAGCACCTGTGTGGGGCTATCGGTGTGCTGGTACAGTACCGAGCCGGTTCGCGAATCAATCTCGGTGATGGCGATCGGCTGGCGATAGTAACCGCCGTTGGCAAACGTGGCATAGGCCGCGGCCATCTCGAGCGGCGAGATGGAGCCGGTGCCGAGAGTCATGACGGGAACGTCCTCGATATTGTCCTTAGAAGGATCGATGCCGAGCTTTTTGACGAGCGACATGATCTTGTTATTGCCGATAGCCTCTGCAACCTGGATATAGCCGGTGTTGGAGGAGTATGCCGTCGCCTGCTTGAGCGTGATGGTGCCGTAGCTTTGGTTGGCGTAGTTTTGCACCTCGGTCGTGGTGCCCTTGGCCTTGAGCGGCGAGTTGCAGTTGAGGGTGACGTTGGGGTTCATGCCGTTTTGGATGGCAGTGGCCAGCGTAAAGGCCTTAAACGTGGAGCCCACGGGACGCTTGGCCGTGGCGTGGTTCACGTGGTTCTCGTCGGCGTTATAGTCGTAGCCGCCCACCATGCACTTGATGTAGCCGGTCTTGGGGTCGACGACGACCATGCCCATGTCCAGGCCGTCGAGCGAAAGCGTGTCGAGCTGGGCACGCACGGCCTCCTCGGCAGTCTGCTGCATCGTGGGGTCGATGGTGGTCTTGACAGTTAGGCCGCCCTTAAACAGCACGTCGGTGGAGAACTCCTGCTCCAGCAGCTGCTTAACATAGGCGACAAAGTAGGGCTGCGAATACACGTCGACGCCGCTGCCCGAAATCTCGGTTACGTTGAGGGTGATGGGCTCTGCCTGCGCGGCGTCGTGCTCCTCCTGGGTGATGTGGCCCAGGCGCAGCATGTTGTCGAGAACCTTGTTGCGGCGAGACAGTGCCAGATCGGGATTGACCGTGGGGTCGTACTGCGAAGGCGAGTTGGGAAGGCCGATGAGCAGCGCGGCCTCGCTCAGGGTGAGGTCGGCGGCGCTCTTGGACAGATAGGTCTCGGCGGCGGCCTCGATGCCGTAGGCACCGTGGCCGTAATAGATGGTGTTGAGGTACATCATAAGGATCTCGTCCTTGGAGTACATCTCCTCCATCTTGATGGCGATATAGGCCTCGCGCACCTTGCGCTCGATGGTCGAATCGAACTGCTCCTCCTGCAGGATGGTGTTGCGTACCAGCTGCTGGGTGATGGTCGATGCACCCTCGTGGCCACCGGAGGCGGTTGCCACGGCGGCACGCGCGATGCCCCACAGGTCGATGCCGCCGTGCTCGTAGAAGCGCTCGTCCTCGACGTCGACGGTGCCCTGCAGCACGTACGGAGAGACCTGGTCCTTGGTGACGGACTTGCGGTTTTGCGTGTAGAAGCTCGCGATCTTGTTGCCGTTGCAATCGACGATCTCGGTGGGTTCACTCACCAGATAGGCGTTGGCGTCGGTATAGTCGGGCAGATCGGACAGCCAACGATTGACGTTGCCGATCATGCCGATGCCAAACGCTACGCCCGCGATGAGCAAAAAGCCCAAGAACGAGAGCAGGATCATGGGCAGGGCATGCGTCTTGGAACGACTGCGTCCCTGTCGTTGGCGAGGACCCATATATTGACCTCCAGGTATGTCGTGCCGCGCGGCGGATACGCCGCTGGGACAGGATGGACATAAGTTATTACACGATAAACCAAACGAGGCGCGCGAGGCCTCGTGTATGCTGGATGACGGCATTTTTCAGAGTGAATGCATACCTTGTTGGTAAGGAGTTTGCCGATGGCGATTCGGACGATGGGGCCGAGCGGAAAATGCGATAACGAGCCGGGGGCTGCCGAGGCGGCGCTGCCCGAGCTGCTGGCGCCTGCCGGGGGACTCGATCAGATGCTCGTGGCGATTGCAGCGGGCGCCGATGCCATCTATGCGGGCCTGGGCGGGTTTAACGCCCGCGTGAGCGCACACGGCTTTACCGACGACGAGTTTTTGCGCGGCTGCGCCGTGGCGCATGCGCACGGCGTGCGTGTATACGTGACGCTCAACGTGTTCGTGATGACGAGTTGGCCGACGCGGTGGCGCTGGGGGCGCATGCGCATGAGTTGGGTGCCGATGCCTTGATCGTGGCGGATGCCGGTCTGGCCTGCGCGTTGCGTGCGGCGATTCCCGGGGTCGAGATTCACCTGTCCACGCAGGCGGGCGTCCATAGCGAAGGCGCCGTACGGTTGGCTGCCAACGAGCTCGGGGTCGAGCGCGTGACGACCGCCCGCGAGCTGGCGGTCGACGAGATTGCCGCCCTGTGTGCTACCGGCGTGCCTATCGAGGTGTTCTGCCACGGCGCGATTTGCATTGGATATTCGGGCGCCTGCGAGTTTTCGGCCCTGCGGCGTGGACGATCGGCGATGCGCGGCGACTGTACGCAGCCGTGCCGCCTAGCGTACGACCTGGTGGACGAGGCGGGGGAGAGCGTCGTTTCCGTGGAGGGCGATCGTCTGCTGTGCCCGCGCGACTATCTGGGCATTGCGCACCTGCCCGAGCTTGTTGGGGCCGGGGTGGCGTCGCTCAAGATCGAGGGGCGCATGAAAAACCCCGACTATGTGTTCAACGTGGTGCGGGTGTGGCGTCGTGCACTCGATATGCTGCACGATGGCGCGTGGGATG
>CAJMRJ010000022.1:0-17357 GCA_905215865.1 uncultured bacterium
GCTGGTCGCCTGCGCCGGTTGCTATCCCACCGCGACGAGCCTTGCCGCCGCGCCTGCCGTGCGCGCCGGCTGGGTTGCCCAGAGCGGCCCCGTGATCGTTGACGCTATCAGCGGTGTAACGGGTGCCGGTAAATCCTGCAACGCCCGTACGCATTTTTGCAGCGCGGACGAAAACCTGGAGGCCTATGGCGTGGGCAAGCATCGTCACACGCCCGAAATCGAGCAGATCTTGGGCCTAACCGATCGCGTCGTCTTTACCCCGCACCTGGCACCGCTCAAGCGCGGTCTGCTCTCTACGGTGACGATGCCGCTTACGCCGCAGGCTATCGATACCTTGACCCTTGAGGACGTTGTCGACCATTACAAGCAGTTCTACGCCGGTCGCACCTTCGTGCGCGTACTCGATGCCGGCCAGCAGCCCAAGACGGCTTCGGTCGTCGGCACCAACGCCGCCCAGATTGGCCTCGCGCTCAACGAGCGCGCGGGCGTTCTGGTGGCTACGGGCGCCATCGACAATCTGTGCAAGGGTGCAGCAGGCCAGGCGGTCCAGTGCGCCAACATCGTCTTTGGTTTTGACGAGCGACGAGGCTTGCCCACAGTGGCGTGCCCGGTGTAGCACATTCGATTGTTAGCGATTTGGTAGTCGGGCATCGAGTGGGGCGCCACTCTTAAGCTGGTCTCATGATTGTGGCTGGCATGGCGCACCAACCGATGCCCATTTTTTGTTTGACATAAGGAGTCGTAGGGACGATGAATACCGACCTGATTGATATCAAGATTCGCGCCGTCGAGGGTGGCGTTACGGCAGCGGCCGGCTTTAAGGCCGCAGGCATCCATGCGGGATTCCGGAAGAATCCCGAGCGCTTGGACTATGCGCTCGTCGTGTCCGATAAACCTTGTCCCGGTGCCGGCGTGTTTACGACTAACCGCTTTTGTGCGGCGCCCGTGCAGGTGAGCCGTGCCAACCTGGGCGGTGCGGACAAGGGCTACGGTATCATCGCCGGTGTTTCAATCAACTCCGGCAACGCGAACGCCGCCACGGGCGAGACCGGCCTTGCCTGCGCGCGCGAGACCTGCAACATCGCCTCGCAGGTCATCGGCTGCGAGCCCCAGCAGATTCTGGTTGCCTCCACGGGCGTAATTGGTCAGATTCTGCCGATCGACACGTTTGAGACTGCCGTTCCCGCCGCCTACGAGGCGCTCTCTGACCACGGTGGCGCCGATGCCGCCCGCGCTATTATGACGACCGACACGCACTCCAAGGAGTATGCCGTGTGTTACCGCAGCGAGGCCGCGGGGCACGCAGGCAATGCCTATACGGTGGGTGGTATGTGCAAGGGCTCGGGCATGATCATGCCCAACATGGCAACCATGATCGCGGTCATAACTACCGATGCCCCCGTCGAGCCGGCGGCGCTCCATGCCTTGTTGCTCTCTACCGTCAAGCAGACCTTTAATAAGGTAACGGTCGACTCCGACACCTCGACTAACGACACCTGCATCATGCTTGCTTCCGGCGCTGCCGCAGATGCCGAGCCTATTGTCGAGGGCTCTGACGCCTTCGACGAGCTGGCCTTTGCCGTGCATGAGGTGTGTGAGAGCCTGGCGCGCAATATCGCCGCAGATGGCGAGGGCGCATCCAAGCTCGTGACGGTTAACGTCATCGGTGCCGCGAACGACGAGGAGGCCGATATCGCCGCTCGTGCTGTCGCCAACTCGCCGCTCGTCAAGACCTGCATCGCCGGCCACGACTGCAACTGGGGCCGCGTTGCCATGGCGCTCGGCAAGTGCGGCGTGCAGTTTAACCAAGAAGATGTTTCCATCGACATGATGGGTATGCCCGTCTGCCGTGATGGCCTGACCGTTCCCTTTGACGAGGACGAGGCCCTGCGACGTTTTGAGGCGCCCGAGATTGTGATCTCGGCCGACCTCGGTGCAGGCGACGCGGCAACGACCGTGTGGACCTGTGACCTCACGCACGAGTACATCTCCATTAACGGTGACTATCGTTCCTAGACTCCCGATGTGCCGTGCGTCCCGCTGCAATCGCGGGCAACGAGGTACGGCGCGATAGCTACACGAAAGACGAGGCAGACTATGAAATTCGCACGCGATTGTCGTTCGAGCGAATCCAACGAAGCGACCGCGCAGCTGCTGTTTGAGGCGCTGCCGTGGATTAAAAACCTGACCGGCAAGACGGTCGTTATCAAGTACGGCGGTGCCGCCATGGTCGACGAGCAACTGCGCCGCGACGTGATGAGCGACATCGTCCTGCTCAAGATCATCGGCATGCGCCCCGTCATCGTGCATGGCGGCGGCAAGGCCATCAACGAGGCGCTGAGCCATTACGATATTCCCGTCGAATTTAAGAACGGCCAGCGCGTGACCACGCCGGATACTATGGATATCGTGCGCGAGGTACTGGGCGGCAAGGTCAACCAGGAGCTGGTCGCTGCCATCAACCAGCACGGCAACCTGGCCGTGGGCGTGTCGGGCAGCGATGCTGGCACGCTCATCGCCGAGCCGCTCGACCCCGAGCTCGGTCGCGTGGGCAAAGTGACGCACGTCAACACCGACTATATCGAGCGCTTGCTCGATAGCGAGTACATCCCCGTCATCGCTACCGTCGCGGCGGAGGAGGACGGCGGCTTCTTCAACATCAACGCCGATACCGCCGCCGGCGCCGTTGCAGCGGCGCTTCATGCGCACAAGGCGATTTTCTTGACCGACGTCGACGGTCTGTACAAGGACTTTAGCGACAAGGATTCGCTTATCTCCAACCTGACGCTCGACGAGGTCAATGAGATGCTCTACGGCGGCGAGGTCGACAAGGGCATGATCCCCAAGCTGCGTGCCGCCGTCGATGCGCTTACCGCTGGCGTGTTCCGAGCTCACATCATCAACGGCACGACGCCGCACTCGCTGCTGTTGGAGCTGCTGACCGATGCTGGCGTCGGTACCGTGATCCACTCCACCGAGACGGCCTACGAGTTCGATACGCATCCGCACCCGCTTTCGACGTTTGCGGCGCGCCTGATCGAGAACCTCGACGAGGTCGAGAAGCTCCAGACGGTTTAAGGTCCTGGCGCCGCATCCTAACACCCATAGCCCGCGCCGCCCGGCGCTCGACGAAAGGCATCCCATGTCACTTGCTGCTCAACAATCGCTCGAATCCCACTACGTTATGCATACCTTTGGTCGCTCGCCGGTAGAGTTTGTCGAAGGTCACGGCATGAAGCTCATCGGTGACGATGGTCGTGAGTATCTTGACTTTCTCGCTGGTATCGGTGTGTGTAGCCTTGGCCACGGCAACTCTGCAGTGCTCTCGGCTCTCGAGGCGCAGACCAAAAAGCTCATGCATGTCTCCAATTACTTCTACATCGAGCAGCGTGGCCAGGTCGCGGCGCTGCTGTCCAAGCTTGCCAATGACGATGTAGATGGTGCGTGCGTGCTGGCCGATGCCATTGCCGCCGGCGATGAGACCACGGCCGCTGCGCTCGGCGCTCCGGCTGCGGGCGAGCAGGTGTGGGAGACGTTCTTTGCCAATTCTGGTGCCGAAGCCAACGAGGGCTCGATGAAGCTCGCGCGTCTGTACGCCAAGCGTGCTGGTAACGGCGGCAACACCATCGTATGCATGCGCGGCGGTTTCCACGGCCGTACGCTCGAGACCATTGCGGCCACCATGCAGGATTGGCTACAGGACAGTTTCCGCCCGCTGCCGGGTGGCTTTGTGGCCTGCACGCCCAACGATGTCGACGAACTGCGCTCGATCTTTAAGCAGCTGGGAAGCGAGATTTGCGCCGTCATGCTCGAGCCGATCCAGGGCGAGAGTGGCGTGCATCCCATGACCGAGGAGTTTCTGGCGGCTGCGCGCGACTTGGCACACGAGGTGGGTGCCGTGCTTATCGCCGACGAGGTCCAGTGCGGCCTGTTCCGCTCCGGCAAGCCGTTTGCGTTCCAGACCTATGGCGTGGAGCCCGACATTATGAGCCTTGCCAAGGGCATTGCCGATGGCGTGCCCATGGGTGCCGTGGTGGCAAAGAAGGAGATCGCCGACGTGTTTAAGCCTGGTGATCACGGTTCGACCTTTGGCGGTAGCTGTTTGGCTGTCGCGGCGTGCGCCGCGACGCTTTCCGCGCTCGTGCGCGGCGATTATGCCGAGCATGCTGCCAAGGTGGGTGCTTATATGGAGGCAAAGCTCACCAAGCTGCCGCATGTGGTCGAGGTGCGCGGTCGCGGCTTAATGCTCGGCTGCGATCTGGATGACGCTGCGGGCGATGCGCATGATATTGTTGCCCGCGCGCTGGCCGCCGGCGCCGTGATTAACGCTACTGGTGCCCACACGCTGCGTTTCCTGCCGCCGCTCGTGTGTGAGGAAGCCGACGTGGATGGTCTGATCGAGATTTTGTCGGACGTTTTGGCCTAATACAGCGCAATAGCTCAGTTAGGACCGGGTTCCGGACTGCGGACGTTGCCCTATGCGGCACGATTCAGCGGTCTGGACCCCGTTTTGTCTTAGATTTGCTAAGGCGGGGAGACCTGCTGGTCAAAAAACATCAAATATGAGTACTGTTACCGATTTGGTAGCAGCAATTTTGGACTAATAAGGCTAGATAGCAAGACGAAATGGCGATGAATACACGATTTTAATCTAACTGTTAGTCCTTATAATGGACACATGTTGCGTAACTTAAGCAAATGCTATCTTTTTATATGTTGTAAGCAAAGTAGCAGTACTCATTTTTGCCATTTTTTGACCACGGCCTTTGTGGCAGACGCGCTGATGGGTTCGCATCCCATGAAATGGGCCCGAAAAAGGAAAGGCCTCCATTGCTGGAGGCCTAACAATTCTGTGGTGGGCGATGAGGGATGTCGCGTGCGGCTGGCGCCGCCCGCTTTCGCTTCGTCGCTTCGCTCCTCGCGTGCTGCGCTGGAAAACGCTTCGCGTTTCCTCAGCTCCGCACCCTGTCGGGTTCGAATCCCATGCGCTGCGCCCAAAAAGGAAAGGCCTCCATCGCTGGAGGCCTAACAATTCAGTGGTGGGCGATGAGGGATTCGAACCCCCAGCCTTGTGCGTGTAAAGCACCTGCGCTAACCGTTGCGCCAATCGCCCGCAGGGATTGAGTATAGCGGAAACCCCGTGCTGTTCGCCGCTAATTCATAACGAAACTTACGCGGCGACTTCGGCGCCCTTGTCCTCATCGATAAAGAAGCGCTTGTACCAGATGAGGAACGTCAGCGTGGTATAGATCTTGCGCTGGTTGAGCGCGCGACCCTCAAAGTGATCGTCAAGCAGTTTCATGAGTGCATCGGTGTCAAAGAAATCGGCAGCCCACGGTGCGGTGAAGTATTCCTTTACGTAGTCGTAGTACTTTTGCTCGCGCAGCCAGAACTTGACCGGTACGGGGAAGCCCACCTTCTTGCGCGTTGCCCACTCGTCGGGCAGCGTGCGGTTGGCGGCGTGACGCAGGACGAGCTTGCAGCCTTCTTCGTTAACACGGTAGTTGGCGGGAATGTGCTCGGCAAACTCCATGACCTTCTTGTCCAGGAACGGTACGCGAAGCTCCAGAGAATGCGCCATGCACATCTTATCGGCCTTGAGCAGAATGTCGCCCGGCAGCCACATGTTCATATCCAGATACTGTTTCTTGGAAAGCTCGCAGCAGTTGGGAACCTGCTTGTAGTACTCGGCGCACATCTCGGCGGCGTTTTTGCCGGTGTCATAAGCGGGCTTGAGCACCTCGTCGACCTCGGAGGGATCGAACACCTTTGCCTGACCCACATACCAGCGCTCGGGAACCTCGGCGCATTTCGTCAGGAAGTTGTGGCCCTTAAAGTAGGGGAGATGCTGAACGAGCGAGCCCAGGGCGCGACGTACGCCGAGCGGCACGCGCTTCTTAAAGGAGCGCATCTCGGGGGTGTCCTCGTACCACTCATAGCCGGCAAACAGCTCGTCGGCACCCTCGCCCGAAAGGACGACGGTGACCTCCTCGGAAGCCATCTGCGCCAGATAGTACAGCGGCACGCTGGACAGGTTCAATTGCGGCTCGTCCATGTGATACTGGATATCGGGCAGTGCATCGAAGAACTCGTCGGCGGTAATCATCTTGCGCACGTTCTTGATGCCCAGCTTGTCGGAAAGCTCGGCAGCGTAGTTGGTCTCGTTGAAGTTCTTGTAATCAAAGCCGACAGAATACGTGGTGTCGGGCATGAGACAGGCGGCAATGTAGCTGGAGTCTACGCCGCCAGAAAGAAACGAGCCCACCTTAACATCGGCGATTCGGTGCGCAGCGACGCTTTCGTGCACGACCTTGTCGCACTCGTCCACGTACTCCTCGAAGGTCTTGGAGTTGTCGTCGGTGAAGTCACAGCTCCAGTAACGCTTGATGTCCATGGTGTTGGTCGTCAGGTCATACGTAAAGCAATGCGCCGGGGCAAGCTTGAACACGCCCTTAAAGAAGGTCTCCTCCGTGGCGGGGAATTGCAGCGTCAAGTAGGGGCGTAGCGCGTCGTGGTTGACAGCCTTCTCAAACTTGGGATGGTCCAGGAAGCTCTTGATCTCGGAGCCAAATAGCAGCGAGCCATCGGATGCCTGGTAGTAATAGAACGGCTTGATACCAAAGATGTCGCGAGCGCCAAAGAGTTTGTTCTTGTTCTGATCGTGGATCACGAACGCGTACATGCCGCGCAGGCGGTTGACCAGGTCCTCGCCCCACTCCTCGTAGCCGTGTACCAGGACCTCGGTATCGGCGTTGCAGTGGAAGGCGTAGCCGGCTGTCTCCAGCTCGGCGCGAAGCTCCTGGAAGTTGTAGATCTCTCCGTTGAAGACAATCGTGACCTTGCCGTCGTCGCTCGACATGGGCTGAGCTCCAGCTTCGGAAAGATCAAGAATCGAAAGACGACGGAAGCCAAGGGCAACGTTGTCGACGATATGCTGGCCGCCCATATCGGGACCACGGTGGATGATGCGATTCATCATGGCCGTGAGAACCAGCTCACTCTGTTCATCTGTACCGGTAAAACCGACAAAACCGCACATGCAAGATCCTTTCTGCTGACGGCTCAGGTGTACTGCCGCAAGGATCGCGGCAGCTGATGTCAAATAATCTTTACTATCATGCCAATCTTTTGTTTCGTGATAGGGCATAAGCGCCGAGCGAACCGAAAAAACCACGGCCCGATCTTCAGACGAAGCGGCGGGTCGTGGTTGTGAACGCTATGTTAAAGAACAGCATCCAGATTTCCTTGTTTTTACGCGGGGTGGACACTGTTGCCATTTATTAACCCACGGCACAGTCCATGCAATTTTTTAGAAGGCTGCAGTGCGCGCAAGGCCAGGTGGCATATTAGGATGGTTGATAATACAGAATGTTTCATCGTTTCTGCCGCGGGACGTCTTTTGCCCTTTAAGGCTGAATTTAGCGAGAGAGGTCTTTGTATGTCGAGTCCGACACAAGAGAAGCTAACTCTGATGCGCTATATAGAGTTGCTCGAGGAAGATGACCTTGTTGTTTCTAGGCCGAGCGCTTCGTGCGACCAGCGCATTGAGTTTGCGACTGACGACTCGCGTCAGGTGCGTCCGGGCACGTTGTTTGTCTGCAAGGGCCGTACGTTTAAGCGTGAGTACCTGCTTTCGGCAATCTCCGATGGCGCCGTGGCCTACGTTTCCGAGGTCGATTACGATGTTGATCTTCCCGCGGTGATTGTGAGCGATATTCGTCGCACGCTCGCCGTGGTGGCAGATGCCTTTTATGGGCATCCGTCGGGTAAGGTGAAGGTCTGCGCCTTTACAGGCACCAAGGGCAAGTCGACCTGTAGCTTTTATCTGCGCGGTATTCTCGCCAACGAGGCCAAGCTTACGGGCTGTCATCGACCCGCTCTTAATACGGGCATTGAGTTCGACGACGGCATCGAGGCAGGCCCTTCCAAACTGACGACCCCCGAATCCTTCCTGCTGCAGTCTCGCATCGCGCATGCTGCGGAGGCGGGTGCCCCGTGGCTGGTTATGGAGGCATCGAGCCAGGGCCTCAAATACGAGCGCACGGGCAAGATCGCCTTTGAAGTCGGCGCCTTTACCAATATCGGCGAGGATCACATTTCGCCGATTGAGCATCCCACGCTTGAGGATTACTTTGCCAGCAAGCTCAAGATTTTTTCGCAGAGCCGCTTTGCTGTGGTCAACCTCGATATGGACCACGTCGACCGCGTGCTCGAGGCGGCGTCCCGCTGCGAGCGCACGGTGACGTTCTCCCTGACCGACGAGCGTGCCGACGTGCTTGCGCTGGCGATTCGTAATGGTGACTGCGGCGTGGTGGCAACGGTGCGCACGCCCCGCTTTACGCGCGACATGGTGATTCCCACGCCGGTTAAATTCAATGTGTCCAACGCGCTTGCCGCTATTGCCTGCGCCGAGGCCCTGGACATTTCCGAAGAGGGTATCGTCCATGGGCTCGAGAACGTTTTTGTCCCCGGTCGTATGGAGCTCTACAGGTCGGAATCGGGCAAGATTTTGGGTGTCGTCGATTATGCCCATAACGGCATGAGCCTTGAGACGCTCCTGCGCGATCTGCGAGAGAACTATCCGGAGCGCGAACTCGCGGTGGTGTTTGGCGCCACCGGCGGCAAAGGCGTCGATCGCCGGACCACGATGGGTATCGCTGCCGGTAAGTACGCCGACCGCATCGTGATCACCGAAGACGACCCGGGCCCCGAGAACGTCGAGGACATCTGCGACGAGATCGCACGCAATGTCCGGGAGCAGGGCAACGACAACTGGCAGATTGTGCTCGACCGTTCCGCTGCCATCGAGACCGCCGTGCGCGAGACTGAGCGGCCCGCCGTGGTGATCGTGACGGGCAAGGGCGTTGACGACTACATGCTGCGCAAGAACGGACCCGAGCCTTGCGAGCGCGACGGTTCGATTCTCAAGCGCACCCTTGCGGCGTACGATGCCTAAGACCAGAAGCCCCTTCTACGCAAATGGAGTGACCATGTCCCACAATACCCTGCCGACCGTCGCTGAGCTTTCGGGCGAGATGCGCGAGCGTCTTGCCAAGGTTAAGTACGTCTTTACCGACCTGGACGCCACCATGCTTGCGCCCGGCTCGTGCGTGCTGCGCGACAACGACGGCAACCCATCGACCAAGCTCGTCGAGGCTGTCGTGGCACTTGCCCGTGCCGGCATCCAGGTGGTCCCCACCTCGGGTCGCAACCGCACTATGATCCACGAGGATGCGCGCGTGCTCGGTCTCAACTCCTACATCGGCGAGATGGGTGGCCTGGTCATGTACGACCTCAAGGCCAACGATTGGGAGTACCTGACCGGCGATATGCCCTACGACCCCGCCTGCGGCCTCACGCCGCATCAGGTGATCGAGCAGACCGGCGTGTGCGAGAAGATTCTCGCCCGCTGGCCGCATAAGATCGAGTACCACAACGACATGTCGACTGGCTACAAGTACCGCGAGGTCACCGTCGGCATGCGCGGCGATGTGCCCGACGACGAGGTCCAGGCCATTCTTGATGAGGCCGGCTGCGGCCTGGTCTGGGCCTGCAACGGCCATCTGACCCATCTGTCCAAGCCGACGACGCTCGAGCTCGAACGCGTCGAGGATGGCCGCGCGTTTAACATCAATCCCGCCGGCCTCAACAAGGGCGTTGCCATCGCACGTTTCTGTGAGCACCTGGGTATCGAGCGCGAGGAGACGCTGGCGCTCGGCGATTCCGAGTCCGACTTCTACATGGCTGACCACGTGGGCACGTTCTGCCTGGTCGAGAACGGTTTGACCAGCGCCGGCGCGCCCGAGTTCCTGGATGCCTGCGATAACGCCTACGTCACGCGCGGCAAGATTGTCGATGGCTGGGCGGCAACGGCAGAGCTGCTCGTCGCGGCCCGCTCGTAGTGCGGTCCTATCGCGCTGAGCCATATCTTTTCGAGAGAGAATCTGGTGAGGTCATGTCCGATATCGAGAATCCGGCAGGCGACACGCGCCCGATTGGCGTGTTCGATTCTGGTCTGGGAGGTCTGACGGTTGCACGCGCGATTGCGACGGCGTTGCCGCACGAGTCCGTCTACTACTTTGGCGACACCAAGCGCTGCCCCTACGGCACCCGCACCGAGGACGAGGTGCGCTCGTTTGCACTGCAGGCGGGCCGTTGGCTGTCGAAGCACGACGTCAAGATCATGGTCATCGCCTGCAATACGGCGACCGCTGCGGCCTTGCGTTTGGCCCAGCAGGTGCTCGACGTCCCCGTCATCGGTGTGATCGCACCGGGCGCACGCGCGGCAATCAACAGCACCCGCACGCGCCGGGTGGGCGTGCTCGCCACCAACCTCACCATTCGCTCAGGCGCTTACACGCGTGCCATCCAGGACCTGGATGCCGGCGTCGACGTATACGGCTGCCCTGCCTCGAGCTTTGTCGAGGTCGTTGAGCACGAGCTCGCCTCGGGCGCACATCTGCAAGAGCAATGGCTCGAGAACGAGGACATCTTTGATACGCCTGCCGTACGCGCGCTGGTCGGCGCCACGGTTGAACCGCTGCGCGACCACGGCATCGATACCGTGGTACTCGGCTGCACGCATTTTCCGCTGCTCGTGGGGCCTATTCGCCATGCGCTGGGTCCCGGAGTGCGCGTGGTGAGCTCCGCCGAGGAGACCACGCGCGAGCTGACCGATATTCTCACGCGCCGCGAGCAGCTGGCGGGCGACGCTGCCGAGCCGCAGCATCGTTTTGCAACGACGTCCGATAACATTGCCGAGTTTGCGGTGGCGGGCAGTTTTATCTTTGGCCAGCCGCTCAAGAGCATTGAGCACATCGATATCGACGAACTGAAATAGATAAAAGGTCACCGACCAAAGGCTCACGTTCACCTTTTGCCGAAAGGATTTTTCTATGGAGTATATGCAGGTCAATCGCGCCAACGGCCGCGCCGCCGATGAGCTGCGCCCCATCAAGCTTACTCGCGGTGTCATGAAGCACGCCCACGGTTCGTGCCTGGCCGAGTTTGGCGATACGCGCGTGCTGTGCGCTGCCACCATCGAGGAGGGCGTGCCGGGCTGGCGCAAGGGCGCCAAGGCCGGTTGGGTAACGGCGGAGTACGCCATGCTGCCGGCATCGACCGGCAAGCGCTGCAAGCGCGAGCATGCCAACCGCAAGGGCCGCTCCATGGAGATCGAACGCCTCATCGGTCGCAGCCTGCGCACCGTCGTCAATATGAAAGCACTCGGCGAGTACACCGTTACCGTCGACTGCGATGTGATCCAGGCCGATGGCGGCACGCGTACGGCGAGCATTACCGGCGCCTGGGTGGCGCTGCACGACGCCCTTGCCATGTGGGTCGAGGCGGGTAAGCTCGAGCGCATTCCGCTCACGGGCCAGGTCGCCGCGATTTCCATGGGCGTTGTCGACGGCAACACCCTGCTCGACCTGGATTATTCCGAGGACAGTCACGCCGAGGTCGACATGAACCTTGTCGCCACCGATACCGGTGAGATGATCGAGCTCCAGGGCACTGGCGAGCAGACTCCCTTCGACCGCAAGCGCCTCAATGCCCTGCTCGATTTGGGCGACAAGGGCATTGCCGAGCTCATCGAGCTCCAGCGCCAAGCCCTCGCCTAACCTGCCAAAAAGGGACAGGTTTATTTTGGCAGGTTTTATCTGGGGAAACGCCGAACTGTAAGGCTGCTGCCGCGCGAGGGGAGGGGCTTGAGAGCCTAATTACCTTTTGTGTGGCGTTGTTATAAGAACAAGGAGGCCACTCATGGCACTTGAGAAGATCGACATCGACACCCTCGACCCGGCGGCGACCATCGTCGTGGCAACGGGCAACGCCCACAAGCTCACCGAGATCGAGGCCATTTTGGGCAAGGTTATGCCCGAGGTTCGCTTTGTGGCGCTCGGCCAGCTGGGCGATTTTGAGGACCCCGAGGAAAACGGCACGACGTTTTTGGAGAACGCCATCATCAAGGCCCAGGCTGCGGTGGAGGAGACGGGCCTTATGGCCATTGCCGACGATTCGGGCCTGGTCGTCGACGCGCTGGACGGTGAGCCCGGTGTGTATAGCGCGCGCTACGCAGGCGTTCACGGCGACGATGCCGCCAACAATGCCAAACTGCTCGTGAATCTGGAGGGCGTGGCCGACGAGGACCGCACTGCGCGCTTTATGAGTGTCGTCGCGCTCATCGACACGGACGGTTTGGTCACCTATGGTGAGGGTGCCTGCGAGGGCGTTATCGCACATGAGGGCCGTGGCGATCACGGCTTTGGCTACGACCCGCTGTTTCTGCCGGTCGACACGCCGGGCAAGACCATGGCCGAGCTGACGGCGGATGAGAAGAACGCCATCAGCCATCGATTCCATGCGCTCGAGCACCTATCCGCCAAACTGACGGGCGAGGAGTAGGCCGTGCGTGCGGTGGTGCAGCGCGTGCTCAACGCCGGCGTGACGGTCGACGGCGAGTGCGTGGGCAAAATTGGGCGCGGCTATCTGGTGCTGCTGGGCGTGGGCCACGGCGACACGCGTGCCGAGGCCGATAAGCTGTGGGGCAAGCTCCGGGGCTTGCGCATTAACGAGGACGAGAACGGCAAGACCAACCTGGCCCTTGCCGATGTCGACGGCGAGGTTCTCGTGGTGTCGCAGTTCACGCTGTTCGCCGATTGCCGTCACGGCCGCCGCCCATCGTTTACGGATGCCGGCGCCCCCGATGTCGCCAACGAGCTCTACGAGTACTTCCTGACGCTTGTGCGCGAGGACGTCGAGCACGTAGCGCATGGCATCTTCGGCGCCGACATGAAGGTCGACCTCGTCAACGACGGTCCATTCACCATCGTTCTGGACACAGATAATCTGTAAGTAGTCAATTTGGGACGGGGCTTATTTAGCTACTTGCGTATGGCCACAACAGGGTGCTATAGTACTAGAGTTTTGTCTATCTTAGGGGTATTATCCCCTTTTTGAATTGCACCTTCTGGAGGCCCTGTTCATGGAAGAGATGGAAGTCAATCACGTCGACGACATCCACGAGAAGCTGACCGATATGGTGGGCGATCGCGTTAAGGTGAAGGCCAACATGGGCCGCACCCGCGTCGTCGAGCGCATGGGCACCATCAAGAGCGTCCATCCGGCAGTCTTTATCGTCGAGGTCGACGAGCGCCGTGGCCGCAAGTCGCGTCAGTCCTACCAGTATATTGATGTTCTCACCGGTCAGGTCGAGCTGTTCGACCCCGAGAGCGGCGAGCACATTTTTACCCCGCTCGGCAATCAGCTCGAGGAGCACTAGCGGTGACCGATTGGTCCCTGACCCTTTCCGCGCCGGCAAAGATCAACCTCTATCTGGGGGTTCATACCGAGCGCGACGACCGCGGCTACCATAAGGTCGATTCCCTGATGGCGGCCGTCGGTCTTGTCGATACCGTGACGGTTACGCCGGCACAGGCGCTGACCGTCCAGACGATTCCGACATCCGACTTTCCCATGCAAAAGAATACGGCGTATCGTGCTGCGCTCGCTATGGTCGAGCATTATGGTCGTGAAGCCAACGTCTGCATCACGATCGAGAAGCGCATCCCGTTGTGTGCCGGCCTGGGCGGTCCTTCGACGGATGCCGCGGCGGTCATTGTCGCCTTGGCAGAGCTGTGGGGTATCGACCGTGCCGATTCCGCACTGGACAACATCGCGCGCGGCATTGGCGCTGACGTTCCCTTCTTTTTGCATGCCAGCCCTGCATTTTACGTGGGTGGGGGAGACGTGCTGGCAACCGAGTACCCCGCACTACCCGCGACACCCGTCGTGCTGGTCAAGCCGCGCGAGGCAAGCGTTTCAACAATTGAAGCCTATCGACGTTTTGACGAGACCCCAGCGCCTGCGGACAAGCCCGGAGCGATCGCATCTGCCCTTCGCTCGGGAGATGCAGAGGCGGCCTACGCGCTCGTCCACAACAACCTGGGTGTCATTTCCGCGCAGATGGAGCCACGGATTCAAACGGTGCTTGACTGGCTTCGTTCACAGGACGGTACCATTGCCGTAAACGTGTGCGGTTCGGGTGCCTGCTCGTTTGCTCTCTGCGATACCGCCGCAACGGCAGTCAATCTTGCGGCAGCCGCTCAACAAAACGGCTGGTGGGCTTATGCAACGGAGCTCGTTTCCGACACGGTTCGCATTGAAGCGCCAAAGAAGTAAAAATTTCTCTGGCACACGACGGAAATCTTTGTTACTATAGTCTAGCTAACGGGTTGTGGCTCAGTTTGGTAGAGCACTGCGTTCGGGACGCAGGGGTCGCTGGTTCAAATCCAGTCAACCCGACCAGAGCATGAGGAGGGACCGCTTCTTGCGGTCCCTTTTTTTAGCTATTGTTGTGATACCGCGATACCCGCGGTATACTCATTCGAGCTTGTCTCGCTGTATTGTGGAGGTCTACATGTTTGGACTGAGGGCTCCTGAGCTCATCATTATTCTCGTTGTTGTCCTGATTATCTTTGGGCCTAAGAACCTGCCGAAGCTCGGTAAGTCCCTCGGCTCTACCGTCAAGAATATCCGCGAGGGTATGGAGGGCGACGATAAGGGCGAAACCAAGCAGGCCGAGGACGTTGTGGTCGAGGAGTCCAAGGAGGACAAGGAGATCGCAGAGCTCGAGGCCAAGCTCGCTGCTGCCAAGCAAAAGAAGGCAGAGGACAGCGACGCGGACGCAGAGTAGTCCCATCCCTTTGGGGTGAGCACCTGACCGGCTTGCCCGCAGGCTAGCCGGTCTTTTTCGTTTTTATTGACAGTTGATCGTTACATCATAGTTGGGGAGATATCCGTATGGACGCAAGCCAGATCGTACTGACCGCTGAGGGCCGCCAGAAGCTCGTCGAGGAGCTCGCTTGGCGTGAGGGCGATTACGCCAAGGAGATCGTCGAGGACATCAAGGAAGCCCGCGCGTTCGGCGACCTTTCGGAGAACTCCGAGTACGATGCCGCCAAGGACAAGCAGGCCCAGAACGCCGCTCGTATCGCCGAGATTCAGGCTATTCTCGCCAACGCCCAGGTTGCTGCCACTACGGGTGATCTGACCGTCTCCATCGGTTCCACCGTTTCGTTGATTGATCCCAACGGTGAGGTCATGGAGGTCACGCTCGTCGGTACCACCGAGACCAACTCGCTCGAGCACAAGATTTCCAACGAGTCTCCGGTCGGCCACGCCATCATTGGTCATGGCGAGGGCGACTCCGTCGAGGTCGTTACGCCTTCCGGCAAGACTCGCGTCTACACCATCGCCAAGATCGCACGCTAGACCACGGTCCCGCGTAAAGGTATGTTTTCGCTCCCTGGGACCGAATCCTGGGGAGCGTTTTAGTTTGAGGAGCTAACTATGGCAGAAAACCAGAACGCCGCCGATCAGGCATCGACGCTCAACGACGAGCGCGCCACCCGCCTGGCCAAGCGTGCCTTCCTGTTCGAGGCGGGCCAGAACCCGTATCCCGAGCACTCCGAGATTGAGGACTACGTCGTCGACATCGAGACTGAGTACGCCGAGCTCACCGATGGCGAGGACACCGAGGACGTCGTGAAGATCGGCGGCCGTGTGGTTGCCAAGCGCGGTCAGGGCAAGATTATGTTCATCGTCGTGCGCGACGCGACCGGCGAGATCCAGCTGTTCTGCCGCATCAATGATATGGACGAGGCTGCCTGGAACACGCTCAAGGCGCTCGACCTGGGCGATATCCTGGGCGTGGCCGGCGTAGTCGTGCGCACCAAGCGTGGCCAGCTTTCCGTTGCCCCCAAGAGCGCGACGCTGCTGTCCAAGGCCGTTCGCCCGCTGCCCGAGAAGTTCCACGGTCTCTCCGACAAGGAGACCCGCTATCGTCAGCGCTATGTCGACCTGATCGCCAACGACGACGTTCGCGAGACCTTCCGCAAGCGTTCGCAGATCCTCTCCACGTTCCGCCGCTTTATGGAGTCCGACGGCTACATGGAGGTCGAGACCCCCATTCTGCAGACCATCCAGGGCGGAGCTACTGCCAAGCCGTTCATCACGCACTTCAACGCGCTCGATCAGGAGTGCTACCTGCGTATCGCCACCGAGCTGCACCTCAAGCGCTGCATCGTCGGCGGCTTTGAGCGCGTGTTCGAAATCGGTCGTATCTTCCGCAACGAGGGCATGGACCTTACCCACAATCCCGAGTTCACCACGATGGAGGCCTACCGCGCCTTCTCCGACCTCGAGGGCATGAAGGCACTCGCTCAGGGTGTCATTAAGGCCGCTAACAAGGCTATCGGCAACCCCGAGGTCATCGAGTACCAGGGTCAGACCATCGACCTGTCCGGTGAGTGGGCAAGCCGCCCCATGAGCGACATCGTCTCCGACGTGCTCGGCAAGCAGGTCACCATCGACACGCCGGTCGAGGAGCTTGCCGCCGCCGCACGCGAGAAGGGCCTGGAGATCAAGCCCGAGTGGACCGCCGGCAAGATCATCGCCGAGATCTATGACGAGCTGGGCGAGGACACCATCGTCAACCCCACCTTCGTGTGCGATTACCCCATCGAGGTCAGCCCGCTTGCCAAGCGCTTTGAGGACGACCCGCGCCTGACCCATCGCTTTGAGCTGGTCATCGCCGGCCACGAGTACGCGAACGCGTTCTCCGAGCTCAACGACCCGGTCGACCAGGCCGAGCGCTTCGCTGCCCAGATGGCCGAGAAGGCCGGCGGCGACGACGAGGCCATGGAGTACGACGAGGACTACGTGCGCGCCCTTGAGTACGGTATGCCTCCCGCGGGCGGCATTGGCATCGGTATCGACCGCGTGGTCATGCTGCTCACCAACCAGGCTTCCATCCGCGACGTGCTGCTGTTCCCGCACATGAAGCCCGAGAAGGGTTTCCAGTCCGGTGCCGCTGCTGCCAAGGCTGCCGAGGCCGGCAACACCGCGAGCCCCTTCGTCAAGCCGCTCAAGCCCACGGTTGATTATTCCAAGATTGCCGTCGAGCCGCTGTTTGAGGAGTTTGTCGACTTCGATACCTTCTCCAAGAGCGACTTCCGCGCCGTGAAGGTCAAGGCATGCGAGGCCGTCAAGAAGTCCAAGAAGCTGCTGAACTTTACGCTCGATGACGGTACCGGCACCGACCGTACCATTCTCTCCGGCATTCACGATTATTATGAGCCCGAGGACCTGGTCGGCAAGACCCTGCTCGCCATCACCAATCTGCCCCCGCGCAAGATGATGGGTATTCCCAGCTGCGGCATGCTCATCAGCGCCATCCACGAGGAGGATGGCGAGGAGCGCCTCAACCTGATCCAGCTCGACGCCTCCATCCCTGCCGGCGCAAAGATGTACTAACTAGTTACGCGGTTCTACGAACCGCGTAACGGGCCGACGTT
>CAJMRJ010000023.1:0-17335 GCA_905215865.1 uncultured bacterium
CCCGCCGCGTGGTCGATGCCGCGCCGAGCATGCCGCGTCCGTCGCTCAGTCGTCGCCTTGCCGGCAAGCGCATGAGCCGTCCGGTGCCAAGCGTGTCGCTCAGCCGTCGTGACCTGCGCTTTTTCAATGCCTTCCCGCGTCTGCGCATTAACCGCTACGAAGGTGTCATTCGAGCAACTAATCTCCGCGACCGCGCCCACGAGCTGTTTCGGCGCTAGCCGGGACGGGCGCGCCCACGGTTCCCTTGCTCGCGTATTTCTCCTTCGTTTCGCGCCCGTTGCCGCGCCGTTTCCAAGATTGCGGCGCCGTTGGAGATGGCACGATCTGGGTCGAGCCGGTCGAGGAAGTTATCCGCATCCGTACCGGCGAACACGGCCCCGCCGCGGTGTAGGACAATCTTTCGCCTGACGGGCGTGCCTCTCTTGGGACGCGCCCGTTCTCGTCTACAATATCGTGCAGACGAAGGAGAGACATGCCCATGATTAAGATGTTTGCGAGTGACTTAGACGGAACGCTGCTCAACGCCCTGCACGAGGCAGACGGGACCATTCGCCGTGCCATTCGCGAGCTGACCGAGGCCGGCCTGCATGTGGTTCCCGCGACCGGACGCTCGACGCTGCCGATCGGCGAGCATGGCTTCACAGGTCTGGCACTCGACGCCTGCTGCTCCAACGGATCCATCGTGCGTGACAGCCATGGTGAGGTGCTCAAGACCTGGACCATCGACCCGCAGGTTACCGAGGAGCTGCTCAAGGCGTTCCCGGACATTTGCTTCGACTGCTCCACGTCCGACGGCATGTTCTCGAGCGGCTCGTTCGAGATGCACCAGGCGGGTTTTAAGAAGGACAGCCCCATCAAGCGCATCGTGATGCGTGGCATGCGTGCACGTGGCGGGTATCACGAGGAACAGTATTTCGACCAGTCGATCGGTGACATCCTGCGCCACGATGTGTGCAAGATCAACTGCCGCGTGACCTCGCCCGAGCTGGAGCGCGACCTTAAAGCGTATCTTGCCGAGCGCTCGGACCGCGTGGTCAACGCGCCGTTTGATCCGGTGATGTTCGAGATCACGGACGTGGCGTGCAACAAGGGCGAGAGTGTGGCCTGGCTGGCGGGCTACTACGGTATTGCCGAGGACGAGGTCGCGGTTTACGGCGACGGCGGCAACGATATCGCCATGCTCAAGCGTTTCCGCCACAGCTATGCGACCAAAAACGCTAGCGATGCGGCTAAAGCCGCCGCGAGCGCAACTATCGGCAGTTGCATGGTCCACGCCGTCCCCAAACACATGCTCGCCACCATGCACAAGCAAAACTCTCGCACCGTCATCGAATAATGTGACAAAGGACAGTCCCTTTGTCACATTCCGGGGTTCTCGACTAGCCAATGCTCGTAGGCGCGTTGCATGAGCTCGGCCTTGTCGGCTTTTTTGCGGCAGCCCTTCTGCTCCTCGATGGCCAGCTCATAGGCATCGCTTTGCTCAAAAGCGCTGGTATCCCAAGCGCCGTGTTCAATGCGCGACCATACAGCATCGATGAGTTGTTCGAGCTCGGCAATGTCGTCGGCGTTGGCGGTTGTCGCGAACGGCGGGCGGAGCTCGCCCGTTGTCTTGTCGGGTTCTACATAGTAGTCGCCCATGGAAGTGACGGTGTAGCCATAAAACTCGGGTGACGCTTCGACCAGCAGTTTGTAAAACTTGAGCTGACGATGGTAGCCTGCAGGGACTTCTTTGCCAAAGCCAGTCTTGTAGTCAACGATCTGTACCGTTTTAGCTGTATCGTCAACGAGGAGCAGGTCGAGAAAACCAAAGAGCGGAGTTCCTTCGGTGGTCAGGCACTGCATATTCGCCTCTGTGACGCAGCGATAGCCATGCACATGCTCGACAAGCCAGGAGACGAATGCATGACAAATGCGTTCGAAGCGCTCCAAATAGCGATGGACGTCCTCGGGGGCAAAATCGAGCCACGAAATCTGCTGGCGATACTCGGCCTCAATTGTCTCAATCGCCGCCTCGCCATCGGCTGCCATTCTATTAACGATCTCCTCGAACATCGCGTGAACGATGGTGCCGAATTCGGTTTGGATCGTGGGCGCCGTGGGCAGGCGCACAATCTGCTTCTCAGGGAAGTGCAGACTATTTGCGCATCCAGGCTCGTACGTCACAAAGTTGTTGAGTGCTGTGGCAGAAAGAAACTTCACGTCGGTATGAGGCTTCAGAAGCGCGCGGAGCTCGGGCGTATCGAGCACGTAGTTGTCGCGCCACTCGGTTTCGATTGCAACGCTGAGCTGGTCTGCTTCAGCAGAAACCTCGCAAGAGTCGATAAGCCCCGTGAGCTCCTGCAGTGCCGACCCGCCGGCACGGTACAGCTCGAGGTGTCGTTTAGCGCGCGTGATGGCGACAAACAACAGGCGGCGCGCGTCGTCATCATCCTTTTCATCGCGAATAAGCAGGTTGGACGGGTACAAGCTCATGCCGCCGGCGCCTTTGTGCCAAGTGGAGTCGTCGGCATCGAGCAGGTAGACGCAGTCGAATTCCAGACCTTTCGAGCTATGGGCGCTGGTGAGGCGAACAGCTCCTGGCGTGCCGAGGTTGATCGATGCGTCGATACTCACGCCAAACTTTTGAGCGGCATCGAGTTTGTCGACAATATCGGGCAGGCGAAGCGTGCGTCCCATACGGCGCGCGTCTCCCATTTCACTTTCGGCAAAGGTGAGTAGGGCGCGGATGCCGGCATTGAATTCGGCTGCGCCCAGCGGATTTTGTTCCTTGCAATCCTGATAATAGCCAAGGCTGCGTTCGACAATTCTAAAGAGCAGTGGCCTGACAGGGGAGGCGCTGGCTTCGGCCGCCCACTGCATAAGGCCGTCGTACAGCTCTTTGACGCGGACGTTATCGCTCTCGTGCATGGCGGCCATCCAGTCGCCGCGATGCTCACGCTTGGCGTTGAGCGCAAACGACACGGATGACGGATGATCTCCGCCCAGCTCGGTGGCGCAAATGATCTGGGGGAGATAGCTGCTTGCCAGTCCTTTTTGCCCGCGGGCAAGCGCAGTAACGCAACGCAACAGTGCCAACGTCGTCTGCATACGCTCGGAGGCAAAGAGATTCTGCCGCTCGCGATACGAAAACGGCACGTTCTCCTTAACGAGGAAGGGAATCAGCGAGCGCAATGCGGCGTGTTTGGCAGAGATGACTGCAATTCCTTCATTGGGATCTTCGCAGTCATCGAGGTAGCCAGCATCAATCCTCTGCCTAATGCTCGCGGCAACGGCAGCGTATTCCTCGGCTTTGCCGGTGTAGACGTTCTCGCTAAAGCTGACCTGATCGCCTTGAGGCTTAAAGGCTTCGATTGACTTATTCGAGCTGGCGTCGAGGCGATATTCAATTTGCCGTGCGATAGCTTGACCAAGCTCAACGATGGCGGGCGTGGAGCGGTAATTGGTCTTGAGCACGATGTTCCGGGGCGAAAACTCGGCCGCAAATTGGTTGGCACATTCGATCGTGGCGCCCTGAAAACGCATGATGGCCTGATCGTCATCGCCGACGGCCATGATATTGGGCGCATCGACGCCGTCGCTGAGCAGCTCGATGATGCGCATCTGGGCGCCATTGGTGTCCTGAAATTCGTCGACCTGAATGTAGCTATAGGTGTCCTGGAGGGTTTGGCGCAACGCGTCGTTGTGCTCGACAGCGTTAACAAAGTCGCCGATCATGTCGTCGTAATCGTAGAGATGATGCTGGTTGAGCTCGCTCTGGTAGCGACGTGCAACGTCGCAAGCAGCCTTAAGTCGCTCGCTTTGCTCGGCAATTTTAAACGTACGTCCTTGGGAGTTGCTACCGCCAAAGAATTGGTCGCGTACCTTGGTGTATCCCGACGACTTTCCCTTCTCGTCAATAAGCTCGGTGCGGCGAACGGTGTCGCGCAACTCAAGAATGTACGGTACGTACGTACCGGCGGGACAGTCGATCGGGCGGGTGAGCACTGTGGGCGCCATGGCGCAGACACGCTTGACCTCTTCCTCGAAGCGTTCTGCCAACGCGGCGCTTGCCCTTTCGCAGGCGAGCGTAAGCAGCTCGGAATGCTCGGTGAGCCAGGCAGCGGCGTCGATATTCTGCTGCGCGATGGCGCCCAGCGTGTCGTAGTCCACGCCACTGCGTTTGATCTTGGAGACAAAGCCAATCATCTTGCCGATGTTTTGCGCGGGCATATCGGGCGACCCTCCGCCCAAGGGCGACCCAAAGGGCAGCGATTTGAGCAACCGATCAAAAATCTCTTGCTGGTGAAGGCTGGTAACAAGTGTGTCGGTCGCGGGGCGTGTGAAGTACTCGGGATAGCGCGACCTGATGCTGCTTGCAAATCCGTGAAACGTACTGACTTCGATGCCGTAGGCGTCGCGCCCAATGAGCTCAATCAGGCGCTTGCGCATGGCTTCCGCGCCCGCCTCGGTATAGGTAAGGCAGAGGATGTTGCGCGGGGCGACATCGCACTTGGCCAGGATGTTCGCCGCGCGCAGGCTCAGTAGCTGCGTCTTGCCGGTGCCGGGACCGGCAATGACGAGCAGCGGGCCATCTAGGCATTCGACGGCCTCGCGCTGTTCGGGGTTCAGGTTCTTAAACGATTCATCGAATTTGTGGGTCGTAGCCATGAAATATTACCTGTCTTCCTGGTAAAGTGCCCGAGTGTCGTCGAGATATTTGAGATACGTATCGATGACGCTTTGGGGCTGAACGATCTTAATGAAGGTACTGAGTTGCAGCAGCCAGCCAAAGAACTGCGGCGACAACGGAGCTTTAACGGTCGCCAGCAAGCGCCCATCCTGGTTCTCAAACACAACGGCGTCGAGTCCGAACTTGTCGATGAGCGGGTTCATCGCGCGGTCATCAAGTTCCAGCACCACGGCGGTTTTGTTGGCTGCATATACGCCGAATGATGGAGAGACGTGATCTTCGAGCACATAGCCGGCAATGCGCGGATCTTTGGTCGCGGACTCTTCGGACACCGCAACATCGAGCATACGATCGACGCGATAAGGTGTGAACGGCTGATGGCCCGAGCCGGCGTTGGCCCATTTATCTCTAAACCCAATCATGTAATAGAGCTCGTCGGAGTAGATAAGGCGCACAGGCGTGAGCTCGTAGGTCTTTCCGTCATGATTAAGGGTCTTTTGCTTGGCGGCGTCGTAGTGGAAGTAACGAAACCGAATCTTTCGTTTTTCGCGCATAGCCTGCTGAATCAAGTCGATGTTGAGCAGGGCATCGGAGTTTTGCATCTTCACGCGCGAAGGCACGTCGACGCGCTTGTGCATCAACTCGCGTTCGCCCAGGCTGGCGAGGCTCTGCAGCTTGCCGATGAGGTGGTCAGTCAACTCATCGGTCAAAAACGGCGAACTCTGCACGGCGTCAACAAGCATGATGAGCTCTTGCAGGTCGAGCGGGCGCGAAGCCAGGGCCCATTCCCTGCCACCGCGCTGGTCAATATCAAGTCCAAAGTCGCGAAGTGTTTGCAGGTCGCGATAGATGGCCTTTCGTTCGGCCTCGAGATCGTGATAGGCGAGCTCCTCGATGATCTGCTGTGTTGTGAGCCCGTGCGCGCTGTCGGTCTTTTCCATCAAGGTTTTAAGCAGGAACAGAAGCCTGAGCTTTTGATTTGGTCTGTTCGCCACGTTGTCTCCTTTCGCCGGCAGGGTAACAGCCGAAGATACAAAACAAGACCCGTTATTGGGACTCATTGTAGCCCGCGCGACCGTAGTATTCGCAGCAATAAGAGTCCGAATAGGGCGAAAGGTGGTTAAACCGAAATCGGCGGTTTGGCTGGCTGGCGTGACATGCACTCTGTTGGCTTGGGGCCGGTTCCGGTTTACAAGGATCAAAACAGGAGAAATGCGATGGCAGACATCAAAGTCTTTGCCGAGAATCTTGAGGATTCAACCAAGGAGCAGATCGAGGAGATTTCCAGCTGCCCGGCGTTTGAAGGCGCCAAGATCCGCATCATGCCCGATGCCCATAAGGGCAAGGGCTGCGTGATTGGCTTTACGGCAAACTTGGGCGACAAAGTGATTCCCAACCTGGTGGGGGTCGACATCGGATGCGGGATGTATTGTGTGCCGCTTGCAGAGACCATTGCGCGCGACGACCTCATTCAGTTCAATCGCGATGTGAAGCGCGCGGTGCCTACGGGCTTTAGCCTTCATCGCGATCCTGCCTGCGTACTCGCGGACTTTGACATGGAGTCGCGTGATTGGCTGCAGGATAAACGCAAGGTTGAGCGCTCCATGGGCACGCTGGGCGGCGGCAACCACTTCATTGAACTCGACGAGGACGAGGATGGGTGCCAATATCTGGTCGTGCACACCGGCTCGCGCAACATGGGCAAGCAGACGGCGGAGCACCATCAGGCGCTGGCGCAGAAGACGTGCGCGGCAGATATCCCCGACGAGCTTAAGTATCTCGTGGGAGATCTTTCTGCCGAGTATCTCGTCGATATGCATAACTGCCAGCGCTTCTCGAATCAGAACCGCAAGGCGATTGTCGCACAGATTGTTGAGCGTACGGGGATTCGACTCGACGGAGACGGCTTTACCACCATGCACAACTACATCTCGGAAGACGGCATGGTTCGCAAGGGCGCCATTAGCGCTCATGCGGGCGAGATGGTGCTGATTCCGTTCAACATGCGCGACGGTGCCGTTATTGCGCGCGGCAAGGGAAACGAGGACTGGAACTGCTCGGCGCCGCATGGGACGGGTCGTGCGATGAGCCGCACCAAAGCGTTCCAAACGCTCGATACCAGGTCGTTCGTTAACGAGATGCGCGATGCAGGCATCTACTGTCCGAGCGCATGCGAGGCGACGCTCGATGAGTCGCCCGAAGCGTATAAACCTGCAGATGATGTATTGAGGCTCATGGACCCGACGGTCGATGTTATTCACCGACTCAAGCCGATTTGGAATTTTAAGGCTACTGGTAAGCGCGGTAGGCGTTAGGAGGGTTGCGATGACGCTAAAGATGAACACTGAGGGCGACCGAATTGGACGCACTGTGAGCATGGGCGAGATGCTGGGCCTACCAGGCGTGATGCCGCCGACGCCCACGAATCAGCGTAGTGGGAATCGAAAAGAACGTGATGATGAGGGTTTTGACCTCAGCGGTTTTCACAGTCGGCTGGTTTCTGGGCTCGATCGCGTTATGGAGACGTCGGTGCTTGAAGCCCCGCGAGTGTTGAAGACCGGTATGCCGGTCGATGATGCCCTAGGTGGCGGCATTGGGCTGGGCAAGCTCAGCGTGATTGGCGGCGCGCATGAAGATGTCTCGAACGTGCTGGTGTATGCGGCCTTGCGCCTGAGTGAACAACGCGCCGTGCTCTACATGCCGATTCGGGAGCGTGAAGAGGACGCGATTGCCCGGCTTATTCGCGCTGAGATGGATGGCAAGGTGTCAGAGGATCCTGAGGAGCAACAGGTTGAGACAATCCGCGCAACGATGCGCCTCAAGCAGCGCAGCTTGGGCATCTTTGCCGAAGACAACATGACCATGGACCTTGTAACAAGTTGGTTGCTCGGCGACCAGACGTGGAATAGGGCGGTGCTAAAGGACGTCGTGGTTGTGATCGACGGACTCGAAATGCTCGACGACAACCGCCCGATAAATGCGATCCTGCGCGACTTACGCAACATGCTCAGTCCGACATCCGCCATCCTGGCAGGCTGCTTTGCGGCGGAGGGCCGAGGGGACGACGCGGAATTCGCCGAGGCCCACTGCAACGCAGATGCCCTGGTCCGCATGAGCACCGATGGCACGGAACCTTTCTGCGCACGAGTCTTCGGTTGAGGTCATAGCCAATAACGACTGCTCGGCCAGCAACGCGTCTGTCAGCAGAAAGTAACCGTTCATCTGCCAAAAAGATACTTCTGAGTGCGCCAGGAATTACCATCAATATAAGGTGTTGTGACTATCAACGCCATGACTGAACAGCTCTGGGAAGGAGTCCACATGGGTCGTCAAGAGATACTTTTTAATCCGGTGACGGAAGAGGACGATGGGGTAAAGCGAGCTGCCAATCCATATTTGTTTGACCTGGACCAGAATGGATTCCCGGTTTTTAGTGACAAGAATATCCGATTTGTTCAGACCATGATTGATCACAATTCGTCTTATGACATAGCAGACGAAACATTGATTGGCAAAATGTATAGCGACGTTCTTGGCGGCGATGAGGATGCTATTAAACAGGCTGTTTACTACACCAATAAAGTGAACTCAACACACTTAGCGGTGCTGGGAAAGAGATATAGCGATGCAGTCAAAGCTGGCGAAATCAAGAACGTTGACCCAGAAATTGATATTCCTCAACTTGAGGAAAAATACATAGAGAGTTCTGAAAAGGGAAATAGTTCTAGTAGTCGGAAGCCTAAATGGGTGCTGACCGGTGGTGCAGCGTTAACCGCTCGTGAGATTATCAAAAACAAAGATAAATTAATAGAAGCCTTGAAGGACGATCCGAATGGCGGAAATGAGCGCGGAGACGCCGAGGCGGTGTATCTTATCGCTCGATATGCTGAGAATCATTTGCGTGATGAGGGTCTCACCGGCTTTAAGAAAAACAATATTTCATTTGCATCGAAATTCTGTCATCACACATGTATAAAAAGCGGGCTTAGGGATAGGTATTGTATCTACGATTCCGTTGTCGGGGAGGTTCTTCCTTATTATATTTGGGCCTATTCCGATCGGACTGATATCGAAAATATGAGCTATTCAAAGCTGAAAAAGTTGATTTCGGATTATGTCAATGACGATTCGCCTTCGGGTTACCGGAAGTACCGTGAGCTGTATAGAAGTGTATGCGATGGCATTAACCTCTGGCGAGGCGAGCATTCGAATGAGTTTTCGTATGAGTCTCCGTCAGATTCCTCTCTGACGATCAAGCCGGTTGAAGATAGCATTGGCTTTCAGGAGGTTGATAGGCTTATTTGGTATTACTTCAAGGGTCGCCGTCTTGACGATGCCAAGAAGGAAATGAAGAAAATCGTCAAGTAAGTTCAACGTTCGATTGATTAATGGGAAAAACGCCGCTTAAGCGCGATATTAAGTACTGGCTTGGGCAGGCTTAAGGTATGGCCATTATTAATCAAGCTGTTTGGATATTTTTACTAGAGTCGTGCCTGGGCTGGGTGCGGCTCTTCTCGTGACAATGAGGGTTGGAGCACCGCTTGAAGAGCGCGAACAAACCCAGTTATTGAGGGTCGCTATAGTCCATCTCTGGTGTCCGTCAGCGTGCGCGATGCCGATATATGTCCAGACAAATCGGCTCCCTCTCCTTATTGCCGGCGCACTCTTCTAGCAAGCCTTCTATCCTGTCCGATTCGACCGCTTGCAAGGCTGCGTATTCTTCCGGCAAGGGCTGTGCCACTTTCTTCGCCCTGAATACGGGCGACAGCATCAGGTTCGTGTGTGCCCATCCGGCAAAGCAACTGCCGTAGGGGATGGAACCGCAGCTTACTCGCCCGCTGTCATCGAGATACAGACAGTCCAATTTCGAGTTTGCTACCAGGCAATAGCAAGGTCCCGGCGCCCATGGCCGGCAGTCGATCTCAAGAATGTCGCCCTTTCTGTACGGCGTGGGCAGGTCGACATATGCTCCCTTGAACCACGGACCAAAGATTCCACCCACAATGCAGTCGAGCACCTCGCTACATTCGCCCTCTTCTTCCCTGCAGATGTACTGGATTTCGCCGGAGGCGTTTGCGTAGTAAGTGTAGTCCGGCTGCAGAAAGCCGTCGTATGGATATGAACAGTTCGGGTCGTTGGCAAGGTTGAACAGCTCGATCATCCAGTATGAGGACGACAGATCTGTCACTTCGCTCCACTTGTCTGCGTATGCCTTCATTGCCGCAAGGGCGGCCTGCCAGGATGCCACGGGGAAGGGGCCATGCGTGATGGCGGATCCCACTTCGTTGCCGATAAAGCTAATTTCGCTAATAAGCAGCACCTTCCTGTTCCCGTCGACGGCCTTTAGCGCGTTCAAGCAGCCATCGATGTAGTCGATACAGATCTCTGGTCCGTACCAAGAAAAGGTATCGTCTGACGAACTGCGCTCGGCAGCAACCAGCTTGCTGAGCATCTCCCGTTTGCGGTTGATTTCTATCGACGCGCCACCGATGATTTGCGAGTAATGATCGCCACTTAGTAGCTGCGGATTATGCAGCAAATGCTCTCGCAGCTCCGGAGATTCGATCAGGTTGATTATTTCTTCGTGCACGATAGTCTCCGGGTTATCGGCGTAGCCCCTCGTGGATTCGGACATGACGACCTCTATTCAAATAACTGCGGATACTTTTCCTTGAGCGGCGCCTGATCAAGACGCAGCTCTTCTAGGTTGCGCCTGGCCTTGGATTCCATCCTTATGGTGTCAATAAACGCTACAAGTGAGTCGACATACAGGTCGCCGCGCAGGTAGGCCTGGGCTGCGACTAAAATCCGCTGCTCGTCTTTGAGCGGCTTGCGGTAGTACTCAAGATTCAGGTAAAGCGGGTCTGGCTCGCCGATGTAGAGGGGAAACGTCTCGTTGTAGGTAATCGAGCAGCCAGTGGCACGCATGTTGCTGACATCCCCTGCATGGCGATAGTGCTCGAGGCGCTGCTGCGCATGATCAAGCCATTTGTCAGAACGGTCTGCCTGCCGAAGCTCTGCCTCAAGCTTTGTCCGGTCCCACGTGGGCAGATCGAGCAACGTGAACGGCTCACGGGCACTGCCTTGCGGCGTCCAGACGATATCGCCGGTGTGGAACGGCGTGGGGATATCGACCCAGATGAACTCGAATGCGATCCCCCAATCGTTCTCAACGGGGCCGGCGGAAGGACAATAGACGGAAAGGGCCTCGCCTTTACCGTTCACCATGAGCCAATCTTCCCGGTGATGTTCTTCGTCGGCATCGAGCGGGCACCGGGTGATGCGTACGCGTGCCTCTGGACGGCTCGCCAGTTCATCATCACCGCGCAACGCCTCGGCACATTTCTCATAACAGCTGAATGGCGCGCCGAAGGCCCCACAAAGTTGCCCGTCGGGCACAATCTCCTCTTCATACTGATAAACGTAGCCCGTCCCACTCGCAAACGCATCGACGCACCGCTTGTTGTAATCGATTGTCCAGCGCAAAAAAGCATGGAAATCGGGGATGGCCGGCCTTCCAAGACCGGCATGGGTTGCCTCCAGCGAACAATTGGGCATGGTTCGGGCGATCTCCTGCCAAGCTTCGCATTTCTGATCGAGCGTGGCGGTCTTCGAAAACCAAACCAGATAGGCGGCCTCGATGGTGCTGGGCTGGAAGTCGATACTGCGCAGGTGCTCCCGAATGTCCTGGGAGTCCACAAAATCTAAGATGTCCATGGTTGGCTCCTCTTTCTTTCGAATTGTGCCGGCGGGGCTATCGTGTCATCGAATAACTCCGGATAGCGGGTCTTGAGCCCGCCGTCTTCCCCTTCAAACCGCTCGGCTTTTTTCTTGACCAGCGCCTGCAGTTCGTAAAGGCTCGATAGCGCAATAAGTGAGTCAAGACCCAGATCGCCGTCGAGATATGCCCGCACGCCGTACAGAATTCTCGCCTCCGGCTTGAGCGGGATGCGGCAGTATTCCATATCGAGAAGAAAGCAACTTGGCTCTCCGATATAGACGGGGTACTCCAGGGGATATTCAATCTGACAGCCGTAGGCGTACATGTCGCTCGTGTCGCCATTTTGCCGATGGTGCCTGAGCAGGTCGTCGGCCTTTTTTGCGGCGCATTCCCTGTAGGTGGAAGGCGGAAGCTCATCCATGATCCGCTTCGTGGTCCATGTCTGCATATTGAGAAGCAGCATGGGGTCGCCAGGGTCGCCGTGACGACAAATGATGTCGCCGGCGTGGAATGGCGTCGGGATGTCAAACCACATCAGCTCAAAGGCAAAAGTGGGGTCTTCGCCCTCGCGTTCCATGTCGATGCAGCGCAGCTGGCAGTCCATGATTTCGCCTTTTGCGTTGAGCATGAGCCTGTCGGCGGCATAGTGGCCATCGTCCGGATCGATCGGGCGGCGTGTTACTTCAATCGAGGTAGGATTCTCCTCCTCAAGCTCATTCCAGATTGCCTCGAAACATTTTTCGTAGCTGGTGTAGGGGCCATAATTGCACCCGTTCTCATGGGGACTTCCCGTCTTGTCCTCAAAGAAATACATGTGCTTGCCGGGCTGTTTGAACTGGGCAATTATCTTGCGTTCCCATTTGATGACGTTGCGGAGAAAGACATGGAAGTTGGGGATATTGAACGTGCCGTATCGCCTGTTCATCGCACAATTGGGCATGTTTTCGAGAATCTTTTGCCAAGCCTCAATCTTCTGTTGCAGCGTCTTCTCGTTCGAACGGTCGACGATGAACGCTGCCTCGGGCGTGGTGGGCTCGTAGCCGATGTCTCTCAAATGCTCCTTGATGTCAGGCGAGTCGAGAAACTCGAGAATGTCCGAACGTATAGCGTTGGCACTGGGACCGGCCGATGTGCGGTATGGCAGCAGGCAGTCGTGTACGACCGATCCGTCCGACCATTGTTTGCCGTAGCAGGGGTCATCGTGCAGCTTTTTTGAGAGTTCGAGCATAAAGGAGCAATCATCGGGCAAGTCGCCGATATAGCGTTCGGCGGTGTAGAGCGCAGAGGGTGTGAAGTCGTCGAGGAAGCCATCCGTGAAATCCCTCAAGCGGAGATTGCCTTCCTCAACGCCGTAGATTTTGCTCGGATAGGCGCACCAAACCTGGCTTTTGAACGAACTATCGTAGTCGTCTTCGAGCACGATGGCGAAACGGGGACCGTGGTCGAAGGGCCGACCGTCGATCTTGATGATGTCGCCGGGGGACCAGGGAGTGTAGAAGACCTCACCATTGGCACAGAAGTGCTTGCTATTGTTCCATGGCAAGTGATCGATGCTTTGATGCGGAGTCCGCTGATTCCGGCGGTCGCTCAAAAAGACCAAATCGCCCGTCATGGTCGCGGCGAATATCAGCGAGGCTTGAGCGCGCGGGCGGTCGTGTAAGTCTTCGGCGGTATAGAGCTTAATCTGCCAGAATGATTCGGACCAATCTTCATCGGGGTCGTCATCGACGTATTGCTTCATAAGGGTTTGAGCGGCATCCCAAGAGGCAACGGGGAAGGGGCCATCAAAGGTGTCGTGCCCGCGCTCCTCTTCACTGTAAAACACGCCGGAGACCAGCAGGATGCCGTGGTCACGATCAACGTTGTAAAGCATATCGAGTGCAGCACTGAGCTGGTCGAGGCCGGAGTCGATTGCCTCGGCGTAATCCGATGAGACCTCTTTGCGAAGCTGCTCGAGCATGGTCCGTTTTTCGTCGAGCGTCTTGAGGGAGCCGCCGATGATTTTACAAAGGGAGCCATCCGCCATTCCCATGTGTTTGAACATATGAGCACGCAGCTCATCGTCCTTGATGCAACTGCAAACGAGTTCCCTGCCGGCATCGGTGATCACGGTATCTGCTTGGCTGTCCATAGCAACCTCCAATTCGGTCGTTGCCGTTAGCATCCATCAGAGGTTGTGCTTTGTGGTCCCATTAACGGGTCTGATATGAATCTCGCGCCAAACATACTTTTGGAAACGCACTGGTACATGGGTGTGCGCGTACTGAAAGGATTGCCATGGAGAATATGATGCTGGATTTTGTGACGAATAGCGCCGGTATGGCGGAGGCGTGGGAGGACACATTTAGGGGCTACAGAGGCATTGCGGTGCATTGCTGTGATTTTAAGGCGTTTGTCGAACAGCAGACCGAAATCGATGCCGTCGTATCGCCGGCGAACTCATATGGCTTGATGGATGGCAATTACGACCTAGCGATAACCGATAAGTATGGACCGGAGCTTGCCGAACGGGTGCGAACGGTTATTATGGAGCGGTTTTACGGAGAGCAGCCGGTTGGTACGAGCTTTTCAGTTCCAATTCCCGGGCACGAGGACATTCTGCTCATACATACTCCAACCATGCGGGTCCCCACTCCCATCGTTGACCCCTTGGTTGTCTATCAATGCATGAGGACAACGCTTATGGAAGCGATGCGAACTTCGCGTCAGCGAATCGTGGTTCCCGCGTTCGGCGGAGCGTGCGGATTTCTTCCGTTCAAGAAAATAGCCATGCTCATGTGGGAGGCCTATCTTCAAATCGCTGAACCGCCCGCAGAGATAACCTGGGAGTATGCGTGGTCGCGCAATTTGGAGGAATGGTATCGCTGATGTGCCGATGAACAGCGCATCGAAGCGTAACAGAAGGGGTCGCCGCCGCTAGGGCGTCGACCCCTTAATCCAAGCAACCGGTGCAATCTTCCTCTAAATTAGGCTCAACCGTCGTATCGAACAGCTCCGGGTAGCGGTCCTTGAGCCAACCGTCTGCATCCTCGAAGCCGCGTGCCTTTTTCTCCGCTAGCGCTTGTAGCTCGTTTGCGCTGGCCATCGCGGCGAGTGAGTCAACCGCCAGGTCGCCTTTGACATATGCCCTGACGCCGTAAAGGATTCGCTCCTCTGACTTGAGCGGCTTGCGGTAATAGTCGATGTCCAAAAGAAAGCCCTCAGGCTCCCCAATGTAGAAGGGGAAATGCAAGGCGGATGAGACTTGGCAGCCGTAGGCGTACATGTCGCTGGTGTCGCCGTCATATCGGTGCCAGCGCAATAGCTTGTCGGCCTTTTGAACGAGACGCTCTTTGTAGACGGAGGAGGCCAGCTCTTTGTCGACTCGTTCGGATCCCCAAGTTTGCAGGTCAAACAGCACCATCGGCTCGTCGGGGTGTTGGAGGTTGCAGACGATGTCTCCGGCATGGAAGGGCGTTGGGATATCAAACCACATGTCCTCGAAATCGCTGGCGGTGCCCGCCTCGTCCCACTCGCTTTTGTTGCGGTAATCGCAAGACATTACTTCGCCGTTCGCATTGAGTAAAACCATGTCGTCGGCATAGTGGTCTTCGTCTGGGTCGATGGGACGACGAGTGATCCTGATGGCTTTGGGACCGTCACCGTCGAACTCTTTCCAGATTGCATCGAGGCACTTTTGATAACTGCTGTACGGGCCGTAAAGACAGCCGCCCTGCCCGTGCCGGTCCCACGAGTAGTCCTCAAAGAAATACAGGCTCTTGCCGTCCGTCCTTATAAAGTGTGCGAACTTTCTTTGCTCCTGCCTGATGACATTGCGCAGAAAGGCATGGAAGTCCGGGATGTTGACCGTGTCGTTTCTGCGGCTCATAGTGCAATTGGGCATATTGTCGATGATCTTTTGCCAGCCTTCGAGCTTTTGCTGCAGCGTCGCTTTATGCGAGCAATTGACAATGAAAGCCGCTACGGGTGTGGTGAGCTCGTAGTTGATTCGTTGAAGATGCTCCTTAATGCTGCGCGAGTCCAAAAACTCAAAGATATCCGGACGAATATCCAGCTCACTTTGGCTGGTAGGCTTGCGGTGCGGCTGCAGGCAATCGTGTCCGACCGAGCCTTCGGACCACTGCTTGCCGTAGTCGGGGTCGTCACGCAGCTTCTGCGAAAGCTCGAGCATAAAAGCACAGTCGTCCGGCAGCTCGCCGGTGTAGCGCTCGGCGGTGTAGAGGGCGGAGGGGATGAAGGGGTCCAGGAGACTGTCGCTGTAGGTGCCGGATGAAAGCGAACCCTCCTTAACGCCGTGATCTTTGCTAGGCCCTGCGCACCAGATCTGTCCCCGGAGTGTGTGCTCGTAGTCGTTCTCGAGCACAATGGCAAAGCGGGGTCCATGGTCGAAGGGGCGACCGTCGATTTTGAGGATATCGCCTGGGACCCACGGCGTATAGATGGGTTCGTTGCTGTCGCAGAACCGTCTGCTATCGTTTCGCCAGGCGCTTTCGACATACGATTTGCGAGTGCGGTGATTGCGCAGATCGCGGAGGAATATGAGCTCGCCGTCTTTGGTTGCCGCAAGCGACAGAGAGGGCTGCGCCGTTTGATGCTCGTGCAAGTCCTCCAAGGTGTAGAGATTGATCTTCCAGTACGATTCGGACCAATCGTCGTCAGGATACTCTTCGATGTAGCTCTTCATGAGCGTTTGCGCGGCGTCCCACGATGCGGTGGGGAAGGGGCCGTCAAGGGCGTCGGCGTCGCGCTCCTCCTCGTTGTAGACCATGACGTGCAGCAGGAGGATTCCGCGGTCGCGCTCGATGTTGTGGAGCATTTCGAGTGCGCTGTTGAGCTGGGCGAGATGCGAATCGATATCTTCGGCCAGCTCCGGCGAAACCTCCTTGCGGAGTTGCTCGAGCATGATGCGCTTTTCGTCAAGCGTCTTAAGAGAGCCAGCGATGATTGGTGCCGGCCAGTATAAGTATTTGCGCATGTGGTCTCGCAGCTCTTGGCTTCTGATGCAGCTGAGGACGAGGTCTTTGCCGGCATCGGTGATGCCATCGCTTGCCTGATTGTTCACGTCGGCCTCCTTATCGATCATTACCGGCATGATGCAATGGGTGTGGAGGCCGTCGGTCCCATTAACGGGACCAGGAGAGAATGGATGTGACAAAGGGACTGTCTCTTCGTCACATCCCAAATATTGCCTTTACGTGTTGATGCACACGGTGTGCAATAATACTCGCACTGTGCAATAGCGCACAGGCTGAGTAACAAGGAGGACGCTTGTCCCAGCTCGAGAAATGCGATCGCCGGTCCCTTCGCTCGCAGCGTGCCCTTCGCCAGGCACTTGCCAGCGAGCTTGCCGAAAGCGGCGACCTTTCGCGCATTAATGTTGCGTCGCTCACCGAGCGCGCTGGCCTTACGCGCCGCACGTTCTATTCGCACTACCGCGATATTCCCGACTTTATCAATCAAATCGAGGACGGCTTGCTGGCCGAGATCCGTGAGCGCATTGAGCTCATCACCGCAGCTCAGCTGCCCGACCTCTATCACAACATCGATGATCTTGAGCCGGCACCCGGTTCGGTTGAGCTGCTGCGCTATCTTGCGGCCAATCGCGACCTTATCGGGGCCCTGCTGGGCCCGGGCGGCGACCCCGCCTTTATTAAAAAGATCATCGATACCGCACGCGAGGCCGTGGTGCCGCGTGCACAGACGGGCATTTTGGGCTTGGCGCTGGGCACGTTCTTCGACTACTACGTTACCTACGTCGTGAGTGCCGAGGTCGGCCTGATTCAGCGCTGGTTTGAGCGTGGGCTCACCGAATCGCCCGAGGCCATGGCGCGCATTATGACGGTTATCGCCTTTGTGCGTCCCGGCGACCTATATGGCCAACCCATCGATATCAACGTGCCGGAGTACGGCTTGAAGCTATTGAACCTGCAGCTCGAGGACGCGGC
>CAJMRJ010000024.1:0-17324 GCA_905215865.1 uncultured bacterium
CGGCAAGGAGATATATTGCCAGACCGGAGGGCCCCCGGGGGCGGGAATCTGGTCGTACACATTTCCTACACATATTTAAAGCCAGCTTACGTTTGCCAGCCGTTCTCTACCGCTCACCGAGGGTCTCTTTATAGTGAAGCGTCATATGGCTAAAGCTGATAGGCTCCCTTAGCCAAGGCACAGCCGGCATCGAGTAACTCATCGCGCTCCTCCACCGAGAACCCCTCGGCGTATACGCGAACCACCGGTTCGGTCCCGCTGGGGCGGATCAGCAGCCAGGTGTCATCCTCGAATGCCAAACGTAAACCATCCATATGGCTTACAGCCTGCGGCGCCTTGCCGCAAATCGATTTGGGATTCATGCCAGGAAGCAGCGTTCGCAGCGATTCGGCGTCTTCGGCCTCAAGGCGCAAATCTCGACGCCCATAGCTCGTCTTACCAAAACTGGCCTCGAGCTGATCGACCAAAACGCCCAAGGGCGCGCCCGTCTTTGCCATAAGCTCACACAGAATCAGACAAGCAAGGATTCCATCACGCTCGGGCATATGCGCGGCGATGCCGATACCACCGGCCTCCTCGCCTCCCATGAGGACGCCGCCCTTCTTCATCTCTGCAGCTATATATTTGAAACCGACCGGCTTAACGGTCACACGACAGCCAAGCGCCTCAGCAATGCGGCGCACGAGTGTCGAGCACGAGAGATTGACGACGACACGCCCCTCCAAATTGCGGAATTGAACGAGGTCGCCCAAAACAAGCGCCATGATTTGATGCGGATGTATATATCTACCGCGTTCGTCGACCGCGCCGATACGATCGGCATCGCCGTCGGTCACCAGGCCCGCGCACGCCCCGTCCTCGACAACCGCACGCTCGCAAGCGTCCACCCATGGCTCAACAGGGTCGGGGCAAATGTCCTCTTGATCGGACGACTCTCCGGCATGAATCTCGTGCACCTCGACGCCCAGCTCCCGCAGCAGGTCGGCAAGATATCCCTGGGCCGCGCCGCCCATGGGGTCAACCACCACACGCAGGTGAGCGGCTCGAATGGCCTCGGCATCGACAAACGATGCCGAGGCCTGCATATAGTCAGGAATAATATCCGCGGTGCGATAGCTTTCCTCGATCCCCATCGGCTCGGGGGCCATGCTCTCTTCGAGCTCTTCGATGACGTCCTGATTGGCCGTCGAGCCATCTCCCATGCGTAGTTTAAGGCACAGATACCCCTGAGGATGATGGGACCCCGTCACCATGAGCGCACCGCAGGCCTCGCCGTCATACGCCGCCGCCCACGTAAGGGCGGGGGTTGGGACGGGCCGAGATGCGAGCACTGCGTCCAATCCGTGAGCGGCAAGCACGCCTGCCGCAAGCTCAGCGAACTCGCGCGCCTGCGGCCGGGTGTCGAACCCTATATATACTGTTTTGCCGGGATTGATCTTTTGCCACAACTCGCCGACGGCATCGGCAATGCGGGCAACGTTGTCGGCGGTAAAGTCGTCGTCGACGCGGGCGCGCCAACCATCAGTTCCAAAATGAATTATCGCGCACACGCGCAGACACCTCACAGTGTTTGGATCATGGTACGCATTGGGTATACCCGCAACGCTTGCCCGGCAACCTACCAAAACCGGCATTCACCATTTGGGCAAATGCTACCGACGATGTGCAGGCAATAAAAAAACCGCCCCGTATGGAGCGGTTTCGACCTTTATATATCGAGCGCCTCGGCCATCGCCGCCGTGGTGATCGCCGTGGTCCCACAGCAACTGCCCACCATTGCGGCACCGGCATGCCTCCATTCGATGCAAGCACGCGCGAAGGCTTCGGGATTCTCGCGCCACACAGGGCCATCCTGAGTTTGGACCGGATCGCCCACGTTGGGACGTACCGTGACGGGCGTAGTCGCCGATGCAACCATCCTGGGCACTGCCACGTTCGCGGCCGCAAGTGAACAGCAGTTAACGCCAACCGAGTTTGCGCCGTGCTTTTCGGCGTACAAAACGGCAGCCTCGATGTTGAGGCCATCGCCTAGCAGGTCGCCTTTATCGTCAACGACAAAACTTACCAAAACAGGCATGCCGTCGGCGGCATCCTGGGCGCCGGCAAGTATGGGCTGCAAATTACGGATAGACGTCACCGTCTCGATCAGCAGACAGTCAACACCAGCATTGAGCAGGGCGTATGCCTGCTCTCGCGAAATGCCTCGGATTTCTCGATACTCGGCAGAGTCTTCGGCAAACCACTCAATGCCGATCGGGCCCATCGAGCCCAGCAGCAGCTGAGGGTGCGCCTGGCGTGCATCGTCGACGGCACCGCGATTGACCTCAGCCACGGACGGCGTAATCTGATCTTGCTTGAGGGCATAGCTTGATGCCTGAAAGGTATTGGTAATGAGCACCTGCGCACCGGCGGCGACATACAGGCGATGGATACGAGAAACAGTCTGCGGCTCGGCAAGGTTCCAAAACGCCGGTGGGATGTCGGCGGCATCGTATTCACTCATCAGCACGCTGCCCATGGGGCCCTGCGTCAACAGGGTCTCGCTCGACATGCGGCGCATAAGTTCCTCGCCGCCGGGACGGTTGTAATAACTCGTATCCATATATGTGTTTCGCTATTCCTCGACGCTGATTCCCTGTTTTTCGAGATAGGCGAGCCAGCGGCTCATCGTGTCCTCGGAAAGCGCATGTTCCATCATGCACGCCTCGGAATCGGCCCGCTCAAAATCGACGCCGAGCTCCTGGACCAAAAACGTGCGGATAAGGCGATGACGGTACCAGATTGCCGTGCCGACCTCGCGACCACGGTCGGTCAGGATGACCTTGCCGTAATGCGATTGCTCGACAAGCTCGGACGCCTTAAGCGCCGAAACCGCCTTATTGACCGATGCCTTGGAGACACCAAGACGCTGCGCGATGTCGACCGATCGCACGCCATTGGTCTCCCCTTCTTCGTTTTCGATGCGAACCATGCACTCCAAGTAGTCTTCGTTCGCCACCGTTAGGTGCAGCTCGCGCGAGCTATTTGTCGTATCCATGACCTTCCGTCCCTTCTGCTTTCAAAGGCTGATTCTACCCCATCCGCCCGTCGCGGTATGCTGTGGCATACCGTGCTAGAGTTCTTGTTGCACACGACGACCAAGATTGGAGCGGTCTTTATGGAAAACAACACCACGAACCCCGACGTCCTTGAGCGCTTTTTGCGCTACGTCCAAATCAACACGCAATCCGAGGATGCAAACTGCGACCAGGTGCCTTCGAGCAACGTTCAGTTTGACCTTGCTAATGTGCTGGCCGAGGAGCTGCGCGAGCTCGGCGCGGCCGATGCCCATGTGACCGAGCATGCCTACGTCTGCGCGCATATTCCTGCGAGCGCGGGCGCGGAGGACAAGCCCGCCCTGGGTCTGATCGCACACCTCGACACCACCGAGGTTGCGCCGGGCGCCGGTGTGAAGCCACACATTGTGCACTACGAAGGCGGCGACCTGGTCTGCGGTACCGTTGACGGCAAGCCCGTGGCCATGAGCACCGCCAAGCTTCCCGCCCTGAACGACCTTGTGGGTGAGGACTTGGTCTGCAGTGACGGCACCACGCTGCTGGGCGCCGACGACAAGGCCGGTGTCGCCGAGATCATGGCGCTTGTCGCGCGTATCGCTCAGGACCCCTCGCTGCCCCACCCCGCACTCGGCATTTGTTTTTGCCCGGACGAAGAAATCGGTCACGGCGCCGAACTGTTGGACATCGAGGCCTTCGGCTGCAAGTACGCCTACACGGTCGACGGCGGTCCCATTGGCGAGCTGGAGTGGGAGTGCTTTAACGCCGCCGAGGCAACCGTTCACTTTGAGGGCCAGTCCATCCATCCCGGTGACGCCAAGGGCCGCATGGTCAACGCGGGCAATCTGTTCTGCGACTTTAACGCGCTGCTCCCTTATGCGCAGCGCCCGGAATACACCGAGGGCTACGAGGGCTTCTATCATCTTGAGCTCGTGTCTGCAACCGTCGACCACGCTACGGCGCGCTATATCGTTCGCGACCACGACGCGGCAAAGTTCCAGCAGAAGCTCGCGCTGATTGATTCCGCCGCAGCCCTGCTCAACCAGCGCCTGGGCGATGAACGCGTGACGGTCGAGATCAAGCAGCAGTACCGCAACATGGCCGAGATCGTGCGTGACTACCCCGAGCTTATCGATGTCGCCAAGGAAGCCTACCTTGCCTGCGACATTGAGCCCCAGGTGCTGCCGATTCGCGGTGGTACCGACGGTGCGCAGCTGTCGTTCCGTGGCCTGCCCTGCCCCAACCTTTCCACAGGCGGCTACTGCTACCACGGCGTTAACGAGTTTGTCCCGGTCAGCTCGCTCGTCAAGATGACCGACGTCCTCCAGGAACTCGTCGCCCGCTTCGCATAAGCCTGGCTGCACAAGCCTAATAGAGAAATCGCCCCGTCCTCACCAGAGAACGGGGCGATTATTTTTGGTGCACTGAGGACAGGTAGATGTGCACCAGCCTCTTGGCGTAAGAAGTGTCCCAAACTGCCGGCACATAAGGAACGTCCCCAAGTGCCAAGTGTCAAGTGCCGCAAGAGTGTCCCCTTTGACTAGTCGTTTAAGAACGTCCCCGATGACCACCACTACACAGCATCGCAGGTTAAGCCAACGTCAGCGAGCGCCGCCCAAGGCGGACAAGTTGGCATGAAAAAGGCAGGGCATTGACCTTCTGGTCATGCCCTGCCTTTTGAATGACAAATTGTCGCCTTGGGCGGCGCGCAGCATCGGCCGGTCCGCCGTTCGGTAGAACGGCGGAACTAGTAGGAGTAGCCGTTGCCGTCGCCGGTGGGCTCTTCGTAGTAGCCCGAATCGCTCGAATCGCTTGTGTCATCGGAATCGTCAGAGCTAACCGATGAGGTTGCGGTGCCGTTGGCGTAATCATCGGACGTGTTGTTGTTCAGGTCGCCGATCGTAGAGCTGGAGCCATCGGACTGGCCCATGGTATTGGGGCCCTTGGGATCCTTACCAGCGTCGACGCGCTCCATCATTTCCTTAAGCTCGTCCTCGTAGACAAAGACGTAGCTCACGCCATCAATCATGGTGCTGGCATCGGCATACGAAGGCAAGTTGGCCGAATAGATGCCGTCAACATCCATGCCGCGCATGGCATTGACCGTAGAGACGATGTCCTGAACGCTCATATCGGTCACGAGCATGTCGGACAGCGAATTGACGAGGTCGAAGACCTTGGTGGCATCGAAGTTGTTGAGGATCTGGTTGGCGAGGGCGCCGAGCACCTGACGCTGGTGGCGCATGCGCGTGTAGTCGCCATCGGCATAGATGTAGCGGCAACGGGCATAGGTAAGGGCGGTCGCGCCATCCATGTGCTGCTGACCGGCGGTGATCTTAATGTCGAGATGCTCGGGGTCGTCGACATCGTCGGTTGCGTTAATGTCGATGCCGCCGACCGAGTCGATGAGCGACTGCATGCCATCGAAGCTGACCTCGGCATAGTGCGAAATCTGCACGCCGCACAGTTCGTTGACCGCCTGGACCATGGCCTCGGCGCCGCCGTAGGTGTGGCAGGCGTTGATTTTCATGGTCGAACCGTTGTAGACGACCTTGGTATCACGCGGAATGGAGATGAGCGTCGCTTGCTTTTGCGTGGGATCGATACGCGCCAGGATAATCGAGTCGGCGCGGTATGTATCCTCGCCCGGGCGACCGTCAGTGCCAAGGAGTAGCACGTAGAACGGGTCCTTTGCCTCGTCGGTATCAACCAGGATCTGGCGCAGGTTGTCGGTAATGACGTTGGAATCGCCGAGCTTGCCCATAATGGTGGCAAACCACAGGCCGGCGGCAGTCGTAGCGCTCAACAGCACACCGAGCACAGCAATGAGCGCGACGCGGCGAACCGTATGACCGCGACGGCGCTGACGGGCGCGCTCGGAATAGCGGGCAACATTATCGCGGCTATAGATTTTTGCCTGAGCGCCGGTCGAAGGTCTTCGAGATTCCGTAATGGGCTTTTTCTTAAACATAGGCAACCTGCATTAGTAGATGACGGGATCGGGAACAGTGGCGTGCTCGACATGAGCGCCAAGCGCCTGCAGCTTTTCGACAAACTGTTCGTAACCGCGCTTAATGTGATGGATGGCCGAGACCTCGGTCGTGCCGTCGGCAATTAGGCCGGCAACGACGAGCGCCGCGCCACCACGAAGATCCGGTGAGGTTACCTGAGCGCCGGAAAAGCCCTTGACGCCGTGAATCATGGCGTGATGACTCTCGATGCGAATATCGGCGCCCATGCGCACCAGCTCGGATGCGAACATAAAGCGATTCTCGAAGATATTCTCGGTGATAACGGAGCTGCCGTCGGCCAGGGCGGAGAGCACCATGATCTGCGCCTGCATGTCCGTGGGGAAACCGGGGAACGGAAGCGTCTGGATGTCGACCGGCTTGATACGCTCGGCACGCCTCACATGGACGCCATCCTCGACGCGCTCGCAGTCGATACCCATGAGCTCCATCTTCTTGAGCACCATGCCCAAATGAATGGGGCAAAAGCCCGTGACATCGACACCGCGATCGTCGGCCATCAACGCACCGGCAACGATAAAGGTACCGGCCTCGATGCGGTCGCCCACCACGCGATGGGTAACAGGATGCAGATCTTCTACGCCCTCGATGGTCACGACAGGCGTACCCGCACCGACAATCTTGGCGCCCATCTCGTTGAGCATGTTGGCGAGATCGACGATCTCGGGCTCGCGGGCGGCATTATCGATAACCGTGGTACCCTGCGCGCGAACGGAGGCCATGATGAGGTTCTCGGTCGCACCGACGCTGGCGAACTCGAGCGTGACGGTGGTGCCGCGCAGGCCCTGAGGCGCATTGGCGTTGATATAGCCGTGGGCGGTGTCGAATTCGACGCCCAAGGCCTCAAGACCCAAGATATGCATATCGATCTTGCGAGCGCCCAGGTTGCAGCCGCCGGGCATGGCGATCTTGGCGCGATGGAAACGGCCCAGCAGGGGTCCCATCACGGCAGTGGAAGCGCGCATCTTGGCAACGAGCTCGTAGGGTGCCTCCCAAGAATCGACCTGGGAGGTATCGATCTCGAGCGTGTGCTCGTCGAGAACATCAATCGTAGCGCCCATACCCTTGAGCACCTTGCCCATCACGTGGACATCGGAAATATCAGGCACGTTCTGCAGCGTCGTCTTGCCCGGCGCCAGAAGCGTTGCCGCCATAAGTTTGAGCGCGGAGTTCTTGGCACCCGAGACGGGCACGGAGCCTCCGATGGCGTGGCCACCCTCAACGCGGATAATATCCAAGGTCTACCCTTTCAAAAAGCATGCCCGGGGTGGCTGAGCCATCCCGGGCATGATGTGTTCGCAAATGGTCGAACGCTAAAGCGTTTGACTATTGGGCAAGCTTGAGCTTACACCATGCGATTTCATTATAGAGGTAGGCGCGGCGTGCATCATCCTCCGACAAATTACCCAGCTTCTCTTCAAAACCTTGAATATCAGCTTTAACCTTGTCGGCGTCGACGGTCGCCAAATCGCAAGCGCGCTCGGCGAGGACGGTCACGACATCGTCCGCAACCTGGGCATAGCCGCCGGCCACGGCAAACGTGTGGTCGACAGTGCCCATGGCCTTATCGGAAACGCGAACGTAACCGCGGTCGATCGTGCAGATTTCGCTGGAGTGAGCAGGCAGAACGCCAAACTCGCCATCCGTAGACGGAATCGACACAAACGCAGCGTCACCCTCATAGGCGAGGCTCACGGGGCACACGATGCGGATACGCATAACCTACTTCTCCCCCATCTTGCGGGCGCGCTCGCGCACGTCCTCAATCGTGGAAGCATAGCGGAAAGCCTGCTCGGGCAGGTCATCGGCCTTGCCGTCGACAATCTCGGCGAAGGAGCGGACGGTATCCTCAACACGGACGTAGACGCCGGGGTTGCCGGTGAACTTCTCGGCAACGTGGAAGGACTGCGAGAGGAACTGCTGGATCTTACGAGCACGGTTGACCGTAAGGCGCTGCTCCTCGGACAGCTCGTCCATACCCAGAATGGCGATGATGTCCTGAAGGTCGGAGTACTCCTGCAGGAGCTCCTGAACCTTGACGGCGACACGGTAGTGCTCCTCGCCGACGATCGAGGGATCGAGAGCGTCGGAGGAAGACGCGAGCGGGTCGATGGCCGGGAACAGGCCGAGCGACGAAATGCTACGCGAAAGGACCGTGGTGGCGTCGAGGTGGGTGAACGTCGTGGCAGGCGCCGGGTCGGTCAGGTCGTCTGCAGGGACGTAGACGGCCTGGACGGAGGTAATGGAGCCCGTCTTGGTCGAGGTAATGCGCTCCTGGAGGTCACCCATCTCGGTAGCCAGCGTAGGCTGGTAGCCGACGGCGGACGGCATACGTCCCAGCAGCGCGGAAACCTCGGAACCTGCCTGGGAGAAGCGGAAAATGTTGTCGATGAACAGCAGAACGTCCTGACCGCGATCGCGGAAGTACTCAGCGGTGGTAAGGCCGGCCAGACCGATGCGCAGACGCGCTCCGGGCGGCTCGTTCATCTGACCATAGACCAAGCAGGTCTTGTCGATAACGCCAGACTCGCTCATCTCGAGATAAAGGTCGGTACCCTCACGGGTGCGCTCGCCGACACCGGTGAACACCGAGGTGCCGCCGTGCTCCTGGGCGAGGTTGTTGATGAGCTCCTGAATCAGAACGGTCTTGCCGACGCCGGCGCCGCCGAACAGACCCGTCTTGCCGCCACGGATGTAGGGCTCGAGCAGGTCGACGGCCTTGATGCCGGTCTCGAAGATCTCGGTCTTGGTGGTGAGCTCGTCGAAACGGGGCGCTGCATGGTGGATGGGGTAGAACTCCTCCACCTCGGGCATGGGCTTGCCATCGACGGGCTTGCCCATAACGTTCCAAATACGGCCGAGCGTCTTGGGGCCAACGGGCATCTTCATGGGCTCACCGGTATCGGTGGCGATGAGGCCGCGCTGCAGGCCGTCGGTCGAGGACATGGCGACCGTGCGGACGACGCTGCCCGGAAGCTGGCTCTCGACCTCTAGGATCGTGCTCAGATGACCGATCGGGGTCTCGGCCTCGACCGTGAGCGCGTTGTAGATCGGGGGCACCGCACCGTCAAACTTGACGTCGACGACAGGGCCGATGATACGCACGATGCGACCATCACCGGCAGTCGTCTTCTTGGTGGCTTCCTCGACCGCAAGCTTTACGGTGTTATTAGCCATTACTGTTCCTCCAATGCTGAGGCTCCGCCGACGATCTCGTTAATCTCGGTCGTGATCGAAGCCTGACGCACGCGACTATACGTGCGGGTAAGGGTCGAGATGATCGCGGTGGCGTTTTCCGTCGCGGAGTGCATGGCCTTGCGGCGTGCACCCTGCTCGGCGGCCGCCGAATCGATCAGGGCCTGGTAGATGACCGTCAGGATATAAGACGGTACAAGCTTGCCGAGAACATGCTCGGGAGAGGGCACGAACTCGAACGTGGACGAGATGCGCTTAGGGGCGTCGGTCTCGTTCTTACGCGGACCGTGGGCCATAGCGATCATCTCGGGGTCGAGCGGCAACAGATGCTCGACGCGAAGCTCCTGATCCACGCGGTTCTTAGCGTGGTGGTAGACAAGCTCGACACGGTCAAGCTCACCGGCACGATACGCATCGCAGATATGAGAGGAGATCATGCGGGCCTGATTGAAATCGGGCTCAGAGGAGTTGCCCTCAAAGTGCATGACGACGTTTGCGCGGTCACGGAAATACGTGGCCGGCTTACGCCCGCACGCGATGATCTCGCACTCGATGCCGTCGTTCGCCCAAGAAGCGGCGAGCTTTTCGGCCGTGCGCTCCACCGTCGTATTGAAACCGCCGGCAAGGCCGCGGTCCGAGGCAATAACGACAATCAGGCCATGCTTGACGCTCTCATGCTTCTGCAGCATGGGATCGGTGCCCGAACAGGAGGCGTCGCCGGCGACCGTCAACATGACGTCGGTCAGCGCCTCCTTATAGGGCTCGGCCTGCTTGGAGCGATCGAGAGCACGACGGATCTTGGCCGTAGAGACCATCTCCATCGTGCGCGTGATCTGCTTGGTCGTGGTAACCGAGGAGATTCGCTTCTTAATGTCGCGAAGGTTGGCCATGGGGCTTAGTTCTCCTCTGATCCAGAAACATCCGAATGGTGCTTGGCCATGAACTGCTGCTTGAAGTCGCCGATGACGCGCAAGAGCTCAGCCTTGGTGTCATCATCGATCTTCTTGGCGCGAACCTTGTCGAGCAGCGAGCCAAAGCCATTGTCCATGTACTCGATGAGCTCGGCACGGAAAGGCAGCACGTCGGCGATCTCCAGGTCATCCAGGAAGCCCTCGTTGCCAGCGAACAGCGTAACGATCTGCTCGGAAACCTCGAACGGCTTGTAGCGCGGCTGCTTAAGGAGCTCGGTCATGCGAGCGCCGTGGGTAAGCTGCTTTTGCGTGGCCTCGTCGAGGTCGGAGCCGAACTGCGTAAAGCCCGCGAGCTCCTGGTACGAAGCAAGGTCCAGACGGAGGTTGCCGGCGACCTGCTTCATAGCCTTGGTCTGTGCGTCACCACCGACGCGGGACACGGAGATGCCCACGTCGACTGCCGGGCGCTGACCCTGGAAGAAGAGCTCGGACTGCAGGTAGATCTGACCATCGGTAATGGAAATGACGTTGGTCGGAATGTAGGCCGAGACGTCGCCGTCCTGGGTCTCGATGATCGGCAGGGCCGTCATGGAGCCGTAACCGTTCTTCTTGGACATCTTGACGGCACGCTCGAGCAGACGAGAGTGCAGGTAGAAGATGTCGCCAGGATAGGCCTCGCGTCCGGGCGGACGATGCAGCGTCAACGACATCTGACGGTATGCCACAGCCTGCTTGGACAGGTCGTCGTAGATGACGAGCACGTGGCCGCCGGGGTTGGTCTCGCTGGCAGGCTTACCGTCCTCGCCGTTGTACATGAAGAACTCGCCGATAGCGGCACCGGCCATAGGCGCGATGTACTGCATAGGGGCGGAATCGGCAGCGGTGGCCGAAACGATGATGGTGTAGTCGAGCGCACCGTGCTGAGCGAGGGTCTCGCGGATGTTAGCAACCGTGGAGGCCTTCTGGCCGATGGCGACATAGATGCAGACCATGCCCTTGCCGCGCTGATTGAGGATAGCGTCGATGGCAATAGCGGTCTTACCGGTCTTACGGTCGCCGATGATGAGCTCACGCTGACCACGGCCGATAGGCACCATGGAGTCGATGGCCAACAGACCGGTCTGAACCGGCTCGCACACCGGGGTACGGTCGATGACGCCGGGGGCCTTGAACTCGATGGGGCGACGATGCGTGGCGACGATGTCACCCAGGCCGTCGATAGGCTGGCCGAGCGGATTGACGACGCGGCCGAGCATGGCACGGCTCACGGGGATATCCATAATGCGGCCAGTGGTGCGGCACTCGTCGCCTTCCTTGATGGAGTCGACGGCACCAAACAGAACGGCGCCGACCTCGTCACGGTCAAGGTTCTGGGCAAGGCCGAAGACGGTCTCACCTGTATCGGAGCTCTTGAACTCCAGAAGCTCGCCTGCCATGGCGCTCTTGAGGCCGGAGACGCGCGCGATGCCGTCGCCTACCTCGTCGACCGTTGAAACCTCATGCGTATCGACCGTCGCGGAGAGGCTCGTGAGCTGCTCCTGCAGTTTCTTGGCGATATCCTGGGCATTGAGGGTTTCGGACATTAGGCTTCACCTCCGTACGAATTAGCAGAGTTTGCGAGGGTCTCCTGCGCGACGCGCAGCTGCGTCTTGACGGAAATGTCACGACGCTCGCCGCGGGCCTCGAGCACCAGGCCGCCCACGATAGACGGGTCGACCTGCTCGATAAGGAATACCTTGCGGCCGAAGTCCTGCTCGCATTTCTTAGTGATGGTTTGACGCAGCTCGTCGTCGAGCGGGATCGCCGTGGTGACGGTCACGCCCACTACATCCTCGTCTTCCTCGGCAACATACTTAAAGGCAGCTGCCACCTTGGGAAGAAGGTCGAGCTGGTCGCGCTTGGACATGGTGTCGAGCACGGCGATGATCTCGGGGCTGGCGCTAGCCAGGCGCTCGATCATCTCGATGTCCTCGAACACATGGTTCTCGGCCTTAGCGGCTTCCAGAAGGGAGCGCGCGTAGGTCTCGAGCACCTTGTCCTGATAGCGGCTAGTCGGCATTCAGGCTACCTGCTTCCTGGATGTAGCGCTCGATGAGCTTCTTCTGCTCGGCATCGTCCTCGAGTGCCTCGCCCACGATCTTGGTGGCGACGGCAACGGACAGGTCGGCGATGGAGCTCGCGGCACCGGCGTAGATGGACTTGCGCTCGTCCTCGACGGTCGTATGGGCCTTGGCGATGATCTCCTCGGCCTCCTTGTGAGCAGCCTCGATGATACGGGCACGCTCGGACTCGGCGTCCTTACGGGCCTCGAGAACGATGTCGGCAGCCTGACGACGGGCGTCGGTGACGATCGAGTCGGACTCAGCGCGCTTGGCGATAGCCTCCTGCTTGGTCTTCTCGGCCTCGTCGAGGCTCTCCTCGATCTTCTTGCCGCGCTCCTCCATGGTTTTCATGATGCCCGGCAGGGCGACCTTGGCCAGCACGATCCAGATAATCAGGAAGGCGATAAGCGCCGGGATGAACTCCGCCATCTTAGGGATGAGGATGTCCGCACCGGCGGCGCCGTCCTCGGCGAACGCGGAAACCGGCATGAGCAGCGCGGCCGCGGACGCGGAGAGTGCGATCGCGCTCTTCTGGGATGAAAGATTCATACTTGACGCTCCGTGCTATTTAACGATCAGCGCGACAACGAAGCCGATCAGAGCCAGAGCCTCGCCGAAAGCGGAGCCCATGATGAAGACGGTGAACACGCGGCCCTGGACCTCAGGCTGACGGGCCATAGCACCCGTAGCACCCAGAGCAGACAGGCCGATAGCAAGACCAGCGCCGATAACACCGAGACCGTAACCGATAACTCCCACGATTCCTCCTTTGTCGTGCGTGTCTTATTTCACGCAGGATAACCTTTTTATAACTGCCGGGCTCCATGGGTACGGGCACCGGCGGTTTAACGAATTGCCTTACCTTTAAGGCGCGAACGGAAGACTACTCCTCCTCCGCGACCTCCTCTGCCTCGGAGACATACACGGCGGTAAGGACCGTGAAGACGTAAGCCTGGATGGCGCCGACCACAAGCTCGATCGCATAGATCAGGATGAGAATGGCAAGCCAGGCCAGCGAAGGCAGGGCACCGACGGCGTGGGCCGCGGAAACCTGCTGAAGCAGCGGCTGCATGAACATGCTCGCCATGATGGCGAACGAGCCCATGACCACGTGTCCTGCGAACATGTTGCAGAACAGACGGACGGCGAGCGTGATGAGGCGCAGGAAGGTCGAGAAAAGCTCGACGACCCACACGAGCACGTTCATCGGGAAGCTCACGCCCTGCGGAGCGAGGCTCTTGATGTAGCCGATCACGCCGTGAGCCTTGCATCCGTAGTAGATGAAGTACACGAAGGCGAAGATGGCGAGCGCGGCGGTGGAGCCGATTGCGCCGGTGCCGGGCTTCATTCCCGGAATCAGGCCGATCATGTTATTGATCAGGATGAACAGGAAAAGCGAGCACAGGAACGGGAAGTGCTTCTTCCAGTTCTCACCCACGACACCCTTGCCGATATCGTTCTCGACGTACTCGATGATGTACTCGAAACCGTTGACGAAGAAGCCCTTGGGAACCAGGGTCTGCTTCTTCTTGAACACGGCCAGGACGATCAGGAGCACGATCGTGGAGACGATCAGCCAAAACGAGTACTGCGTGATGCCGCAGCTCAGATCGCCCACGACAGGGGTGGAGCTGAACTCGCTGACCAGATGATTAATCTCATCAGGCAGCTTTTCAAAAATTTCCACGACTTACCTTTCGACCTCATGAGGATCTCGCAGCGCCTTGGCGACGCGAACCGTGCAGGCGGCCATAAAGGCCACGAAGCCGATCGCCTCGCCCAGGAGGAACATGCGAAATGCCTCTCCGAACAACACAAACACAACCAAGGTAAAGACGAGCAGGGCGATTGCCGAGACCGCCAGACTCACCATACCCTTGAGCATGTCCGCATTCTGTTTATCGTCAAGAACCGGCTTGAGCGTAAAGACAAAGGGAAGGAAGGCAATTGCGCCCGCGATGGCGCCTGCAACGATAGCGAGCAGACCGGCTATCTGAAACATTGGCGTCCTCACTTTCCTTTTTTAACGCCTCACAGAACAGTTCCCGCCAAACATTGGTGACTATTGTACGAGCCAATCGCTAAAGTACAACCGAAAAAGCATCGGTTAATACGCACCTGTTCGTTTTCTTAAGACCTTCTTTATGCCGCAGGTACGGTAATACGTTTTTCTCGAACCCTGCAGGGCAAAACGTCCGTTAACAGGAGTGCGCGCGGTCGCCTTTTGTTCGACCGCGCGCACCGTTTCTTCGTATTTGCAGCCGCGGCCGTCTTAGCCCAGCGACTAGAGCGTGCCGAAGATGCGGTCGCCGGCGTCGCCGAGGCCGGGAACGATGTAGGCGGCCTCGTTGAGATGGTCGTCGATGGCGCACGTATAAATATGTACGTCGGGGTCCTTTTCGGTCAGTGACTTGAGGCCCTCGGGCGCGGCGACGATGCACAGCATGCGGATGTCCTTGACACCGCGCTCGCGCAGGTAGCTGATGGCCATCTCGGCCGAACCGCCCGTGGCGAGCATGGGGTCGACGACCAGGCAGATGCGCTGGTCGATATCCTTGGGCATCTTGCAGTAATACTCGTGCGGCTCGTGGGTAACCTCGTCGCGCTCCATACCGATGTGGCCCACGCGAGCGGAGGGTACCAAGTCGAGGATGCCATCGACCATGCCAAGGCCTGCACGCAGAATGGGAACGATGGCGAGCTTTTTGCCGGCGAGCTGCTTAAACGTTGCGGTGGTGATGGGGGTCTCGACTTCGACGTCTTCCATGGGCAGGTCGCGCATGGCCTCGTAGCCGTCAAAAAGTGCGAGTTCGCGCACGAGCTGGCGGAACTGGTTGGTGCCGGTGTTTTTGTCGCGCAGAATCGACAGCTTATGCTGGACGAGCGGGTGATCGACAAGGGTCACACGGGACGTATCGTAGGTGACGGTCATGGGTTGATTGCCCCTTTCGTTGCGGCCGGAAGATGGCCTTGCTGACAAGGCGCATGGCGATGTTGTTGCCGCGCGCCGTGCATAAGTTTAGCGGTTTGTTGTATCGAGCAGCCCATCGCAGCCCTACTGTGCGGTACTGAGCGAGCGCTTGACTGCATCACGCCAGCCCGCAAGGTTTTGCTCGCGACGCTCGGCGGACATATGGGGAAGGAAGGTCCTAACGATCTGGGCATTTTGCTCCAGCTCTTCAAGGTCTTCCCAATAGCCGACGGCAAGACCCGCCAAGTACGCGGCACCGATTGCCGTGGTCTCCACCGTCTCGCATTGCAGCACGGGGATATCCAGCAGGTCGGCCTGGAATTGCATGATGAACTCGTTGCGTGAGGCGCCGCCATCGACGGACAGGCGCTCAATCGAAAGCCCCACGTCCTGCTCCATGGCGCGCAGCACGTCATAACTCTGGTAGGCCATGGACTCGCAGGCCGCACGCACAATGGTCGCGCGACTCGAGGCACCGGTCAGGCCGCACACGATACCGCGGGCACGCGGGTCCCACCAGGGAGCGCCCAGGCCAGCGAAGGCGGGGACGAAGTAGCAGCCCTCGTTGTCGTTGATCGAAGCGGCGAGTTGTGCCGACTCGCTCACACTCGAGATGATGCCGATGTTGTTGCGCAGCCAGTTCATGGTGGAACCGGCAGCAAAGATGGAGCCCTCGAGTGCATAGCTGATCTTGCCGTCCGCGGCGATACCGATCGTGGAGACCAGACCGTTCTTGGATTCGACGACCTCGTCGCCGGTGTTCATGAGCATAAAGCAACCCGTGCCATAGGTGTTTTTGGTCTGGCCGGGATGGAAGCAGCAGTGGCCGAACAGCGACGCCTGCTGATCGCCCGCCACGCCCATGATGGGCGGCATGTTGGTCATGATGTCGCTCGCGACGCGGCCGTAGTCGCCCGAGCTCCAACGAACCTCGGGCATCATGGAACGTGGAACGTCAAAGAGCGCCAGCAGGTCGTCGTCCCAATCGAGCGTATGGATATTAAAGAGCGCCGTGCGGCTGGCATTGGTGTAGTCGGTGGCAAAGACCTGACTGCCGGTGAGGTTGTAGATGAGCCAGGTATCGATGGTGCCGAACATGAGGTCGCCCGCCGCCGCGCTCTCACGCGCACCGTCGACGTTGTCGAGGATCCACTGCACCTTGGAAGCCGAGAAATACGGATCGAGCGTGAGTCCCGTGCGGGAGCGCACCAGCTCTTCTGCGCCCCGCTCGACCAGCTCGTCGATCAGAGGTGCGGTGCGACGGCATTGCCACACGATGGCGTTATAGATGGGTTGGCCGCTTATGCGGTCCCACACCACCGTGGTCTCGCGCTGGTTGGAGATACCGATGGCGGCGATGCGGTCAGAATGGATGCCGCTCTTAAACTGGACCTCCATCATCACGCCGATCTGGCTGGCAAGCACCTCCATGGGGTCTTGCTCTATCCAACCGGGACGCGGGAAGCTGGTTTTGACGCTACGACGTGCCTGCGCGACGATGCAGCCGTACTCGTCGACGATGGTCGCAAGTACCGAGGTGGTGCCGCAGTCGAGCGCCATGATGTAGGAACCGCCAAAGTTAAACGAGGCATCTTCCATGCCCAGGCTGCCCAGATTCAACGACATCGCTTACACCTTTCTATTGCATCGGGTCGGACAGGACCCGTTCGATCTCTGATGCGGGAAGTGCGCCTTGGCGCAGGATCTGGAGCCCGCCGTGCTGGAACGACACGATGGTCGAGGCGTCGCGACACGGGGTCTCGCCGGCGTCGACGGCAACATCGACCCCCTCCAGGATGCGACCTTCGACGGCGGCAAAGCTTGCCGGCGAGGGCGCGCCGTGTGTGTTGGCGCTCGTGCAGGCAAGGGGACTGCCGCAGGCGCGGATGAGCGCTTGGACCACGGGAGAGGCCGAAGCGCGCAGGGCCACGGTGTCGTCGGCAGCACGCATAAAGGTCGGCACGCAGGGAGCCGCCTTGACCACGATAGTCAGGGCTCCCGGCCAGCATCGTCGCGCAAGTACGCGGGCATCTTCCGGGATATCCACGCCATAGCGGTCGAGT
>CAJMRJ010000025.1:0-17058 GCA_905215865.1 uncultured bacterium
CAGCAGGTTCTGGCGAATTTATCAAATACAAGGGGCGTTCCTACTGCTGGGTAGAGATTTCACAGGAGGGGCAAATTCTTCTTACGAAGAAAATGATGGACTTTTTGAAGGTGAGACCCGGAATGGAGCTGCTCTCTATCCGCAGTAGCGACATTGCGTTTACGATGGGGGCTAAAGGACCGCTATTGGAAAAAGCAGAGAACTATGACGGTGAAATTCCACTTTTTTAAGTGTAACAATTCCAGTTTATAAAATTAAGAACGATGTTGGCAAGCCTCGAGGTGTCATCGGCGGTGGACACGCGCTTCATGCTCTTCTATATGGCAACCTTAGCTCTCAGCTAATGAATTCAAGTTTAATCCTTCCTACGATGTGCTGTGTGCCGGCGCGGTAGCCGGATCGTAGGAAGGATGCATGATGAATAAGCTCGAAAACGAAGTGCTGCTGAGCCGTCGCGCTGCACTTGGCGCATTCGCCACCGTCGCTTTGGGGACTGCCGGTCTTCTTGCCGGTTGCGGTAGCGACAAGGCGACCGTCACTGAGGACGCCGACGATGGTGACAAGAAGGAAGAGACGAAGAAGGAAGAGCAGCCTACGACTGACCTGGCTGTTGGCACGACGGTGACCACGGCTGCCGGTCTTTCTGTCGTCGTCGATTCCGTCCAGCCCGGTCTCACAAATTTTGACGGTTCGACCATGACGGGCATTCACGTCACGTACGTCAACAATGGCGATGAGGGCGCGGACTACAATGTCTACGACTGGAAGGGCGAGGATGCCAACGGTGCTCAGCAGAACCAGGGTTATTACAGCGAGGGTTCCGATGAACTGCAGTCTGGTACCCTTGCCGCCGGCGGTTCCGTGGCGGGCAATATCTACTTTGATGGTGACATCAAGAAGGCTCTCTATTTTGCCAACGTGTTTGATAAGTCTGCTGCTGCAAGCTGGGTGCTGGCCTAACATGTCGCTACCGTTGCGCCGTATGGGAGGTGAGGTCGTATGCCCGATAAAAAGCTGACGGACGAGTTGCTCAATGAGCTTCTCGACGCGCCGAACATCGATGGCTATATCAAAGAACACGACTTTGCCGCCCCGTCGCTTTCGGACTACTTAAAGCAGTTGCTGCAAGAAAAGGGGCTCGAGCGCTCGCGCGTGGTGCGCATGGCCGACCTCAACGAGACCTTTGGCTATCAGATCTTTACCGGTTCGCGCAATCCGAGCCGCAATAAGGTGCTGCAGATTGCCTTTGCAATGGCGCTGTCGATGAAGGAGACCAACCGCGCTCTGACGGCTGCCGGAGTGAGCGTCCTCAACTGTAAGGACCGTCGCGATGCAATCATTATCTTTTGCATCGACCGTGGCTGTAGCCTCCAAAAGGTCAATGAAGAGCTGTATCGCTTTGGCGAGGAAACGGTGAGTTAGCGGCCGATGGCTGAGCTGGCGGTGTCACCAGAACAACCATGCAAACGAACAGGGTGCGGACACCATGGGGTGTCCGCACCCTGCGTTATGATGGACGCCATGGATACTCAGAGCCCAACATATTCCGATGACGAGCTGACTGCTTCACTTGTCGAGCATTTGGCGTCGCTCGACCGCGATGACAGCTATCGTGTGGAGCGCGTGCTCAAGTGCTCGGATGTCGAGACGACCGAACTCGTCTATTTTGAGGGCTCTGGCGGCGGGTCTCTCGGTCCCTTTGTCCGCAAGCGCATTGATGCTTCGGTGCAGATTGGCGGAGCATATGAGCGCCTGTTTGCGGCCCAGCGCGCCGGTCGTCGTTTTGAGCACTTGCCCCGAATCGTCGATTGCCGCCGTGTGGGCGACGAGCTTGACGTGGTGATGGAGCATGTCGAAGGCGAGACGCTCGAGGCGTTGGTGGGACGCTTGGGGGCGACGCCCGATTATGCCCACTGGCTGTATCCCGTTCTGTGTGACGCGGTGGGCGCGCTGCATGCTGGTTTTGCAGCTGCGGGGGAGCCGGGGGTGCCGGTGATCCAACGCGACCTTAAACCCTCGAACATCATCGTATCGGGCGTGAGGTATGCGGCCGATGCAGGCATGACCTTCTCGTCGCTGGTGATTATTGACCTGGGAATTGCGCGCGTTTGGCGCGATGGCGCCGACGCCGACACCGTCAAGTTTGGCACGCGTTCCTTTGCGCCGCCCGAGCAGTTTGGGTTTGGGCAAACGAGCGTCCGCAGCGATATTTACGCGCTTGGCGCGCTGCTGTTCTTTTGCCTGACGGGGGCTGATCCCAAACCGGGGCGTGACATGCGCGAGCAATGCGAGGCGCACGATATGCCAACCCCGCTTGCCGATGTGATTTGCATGGCGATGGCGCTCGATCCCGCCAAGCGCTTTGCGAGCGCAAAGGCACTGGGGCATGCTGCGCGTGCGGCATATGAGCTATGTCTCCCTGCACCGTCGCCCGTGACCTTTTCTGCTGCCAGTGTGCCCCGGGTCGCGGCGTCACAGGTGCAGCGGGTACAGCAGCCGGTTGCCCTCTCGCTTCCGTCTTCTGCAAGACGGCGTTCGATCGTCTCTCTCGTGACGTCCAAATGTGCGCGTCTGCTCTCGCGTATCCCCGAGCCCGTGGGGCGCATTTGGAATGGATGTGTCTATGCGACAACATTGTTGCTGCTGATGGGCAGCCATTTTGCGGTATTTACGCCAACGGGCGAAAACCGAAACTATCCAACGTGGTTTTTGGCGCTTGAGTATTTCTTTATGGTCGATGGCCTGGTGCTGCTCATTACATTCGGAATGCTCGACTGGCGTAGGCTTCGACGTCGTTTTCCCGCGCTCGATCGGTATCGGGGGAGTGCTTTTGTCGAACTATGGTTCAAGGCGCTCGGGTTTATGTTTGCCGTCATGTGCGTCGTCGTTGTTATCGGCAACGCGACCGGTATCGTCTCCTAGAGAATCGAAAGGGGCCCCGTTTGGGGCCCCTTTGCAGTTGCACTTAAATACGGTTCATTTGATTGGCGACCTTGTTGTACCAGTCCTGCCACGTGGGCGGGCAGTACTTCTTGGCGGCTGCCGGGGTAAGTGTGGAACCATAGTTGGCGCCCAGGTAGGCAACGTGGGCGGAGACACCCTCGCTCCAGCTACCAAAGCTACGCCAACCACCGCCGCGGGCACTCCAGCCCCAGGCGTTATAGGAGCCGGCGCAATAAAGGCCCTTGCTGCTCTCGATGCAGGCGATGGCGGGGGACCAACGGGGATCGACGCCGGTATTCCAGGCGGCGACGGCAAAGTTGTAGCCCTGGCCTGCCATAGGGGAGCCGGCAAGGTAGTTATCGATGCGGCTCGTCCACTCGTTAATGAACGAGTCGTAATCGGAGTTACCGCTATTCGAGCTGTTCACCGTGGTGTCGATGGTGGTGTTGGCGTTGTTGGCTTGGCTGTTGGAGTTGTTGCCGCTTACGCCCTCGCCCGAGATCTTCTCGGCGGCAGCGGCCTTGTCGGCCTCGAGCTTTGCCAGCTCGGCAGCATTTTCCTGCTCGGCCTTTGCCTGCGCCTCGCTGCGGAGCTGCTGGGCCTGCGCCAGTGCATCCTCGGCATTCTTTTGCTCGCCCTCGAGCTGAGACTTGGCCTGCTCGAGCTCGGTTTTGTTCTGCTCGAGCTCGGTCTGCATCTTGTTAAGCTCTTCGATCTCGTCGACGCTCGAGCTTGTAATCTGGTTGGTGTATTTGCAGGTGGTGATAAAGTCACCCAGGCTTTGCGTGTTCACCAGGAAGCTCACGATGGGGCTGGTGCCCTTCTGGTACTTATACAGATCGCGCATGGCGGAGCTTGCCTTGGCCTGCTGCTCGGGTAACTCGGCTTCAATCTTATCGATGTTCGCCTCATTGGAGTCGATCTGCTTTTGCAGATCCTCGAGCTTGGTTCGGGCGTCGTTGTAGGCGCTCGTGGCGTCCTCGATTTTTTTCTGAGCGGCGGAAAGCTGATCCTGCGTTGCCTGCGAGGCGGCATAGGCCGCGACGGGGGAGAGCATCGGCGTGGCCGTCAGCGCGACGGCGAGCGCGGCGCTCGTGATGATACGAGCCGGCTTCGACGCGATGAGCGCTGCGGTGCGATGGTTCGAATGCTGCATCCAGTCCCTCTGCAATCAATCGTAGGTTATTGGTCGAGGTGTATTCTACTACTGCTTTCGACCTCAACTTGAACCTTAAAGGTTCTAAAGGGTCAAGTTGAACTTGAGGCTTTGGCCTTGACCTGCGGGAATGGTGAATTGTTGAGAAACCATAGAGTTGAACTTTAACGTTACGGCACCCTGTTTGTGAGGGTTTTTAGCTGTAAATGTTGCCCTCACGTGGGGTTTTGCAACTACAGGGTTCCTTCGCGACGAGCCTGCTCCACCTCTTGGAGCGCCTCAGCCGGCGTAATCGAACAGGTACCGTCGCCGAGCCTGACCACCTGGACGTCGTCGCCAGTGTGGACTTCTCCGCCCTGCAGCACGACGCCAAAAATGCCCTCGTGGGGGAAGATGCAGTCGCCGGCGAGATAGTAGATGGCACAGCGGGTGTGGCAGACTTTGCCGATCTGGCTGATTTCGACGAGTACTTCGTTGCCAATCTTGAGCTGCGTGCCCAAGGGGAGTGAGAGCAGGTTGATGCCCTGGGCTGTGAAGTTCTCGCCAAAGTCGCCCTCGTGCACATCGAGCCCGCGCGCCTGCGCCGTCTGGATAGACTCTGCAGCTAAAAAGGAGACCTGACGGTGCCAATGCCCGGCGTGCGCATCGGAGGCGAGGCCAAACTGCTCGATGACGGTGTCGTGCCCGTCGGCGACGGGTGACTTACGCGTGCCTTTGTGCTCCGACGTGTTGATTGAGACGATGCGGGCAGGCCCCCTGTAAGCATCGTTTGCGGTGCGTAGGGGAGCTGCCGTCTGGGCACGATCCGCAAGTTCGCGCTTTGCGGCGTCAATGATGGGGTTGTTGATCGGATGAGCCTGGGGCACGGTGCACCTTTCGACGGGGCGGGCAATATGCTGAATCCTATAACAACGGTGGGTTCATTGCCCGTTGTCGTACGCCGGTGATTGCCGCCTTCGTGCTGATAATTACGCCGATTGCCATAGATACGGTGGAGCTTTGGGTGCCGGCGGCTCGGCACGCTAGAATAAATCAATTGCACAAAGACCGCCCGTCGTGTGGGCAGTTCTAGATAGGAAGTTTCCATGGCATTGCAGTTTACAGAGCGCGAGTTTATCCCCGTGCTGCTCGGCGGCGACATCAACGCGTATTCGGTGGCGCGCGCTTTCTACGAGGAGTATCAGGTTAAGAGCCTGGTCTTTGGCAAGTACCAGACCGGCCCTGCGTATCGCAGCCAAATTATCGATTACACGCCCAACGTGGATATCGATACCATGCCGGTCATGATCGAGACCGTTAACGGCGTCGCACAGGCCAATCCTGATAAGAAGATTATTCTCATGGGCTGCGGCGACAACTATGTCGCGCTTGCCGCGCAGGCCCAGGACGCCGGCCAGCTTGCCTCGAACGTCATCGCGCCCTATGCGCCCTATAGCATGCTTGAGCAGTGCCAGAAGAAGGAGATCTTCTACGAGCTGTGCGAGAAGCACGGTGTGCCCTATCCGCACACGTTTACCTTTACCGTGGCGATGCTCAACGCTCAGGGTGAGGCTTCCGCCGAGGTGCTCGACCAGATCGACTTCCCCTTTCCGATGATTCTGAAGCCCTCTGACGGCATCATGTGGTGGGAGCACGAGTTCGAGGGTCAGAAGAAGGCCTACGAGATTGCCGATCGCGCCGAGCTGGAACAAGTCATTCGCGATGTGTACGCCAGCGGCTACACCGATGACCTCATCTTGCAGGACCGCGTGCCCGGCAACGACGAGTACATGCGCGTGCTTACCAGTTATTCCGACCGCAACGGCAAGGTTCGCATGATGTGCCTGGGTCACGTGCTGCTCGAGGAGCATCAGCCCCACGGTGTCGGCAACCATGCCTGCATCATCACTGAGCCCAACGACGAGCTCATGGGTGGCGTGCGCAAGCTGCTTGAGGACCTTAAGTTTACGGGCTTCTCCAACTTCGACGTCAAGTACGACGAGCGCGATGGCTCGTTTAAGTTCTTCGACTTCAACACGCGTCAGGGCCGCAGTAATTACTATGTCACCAATAGTGGCTTTAACGTTGCTAAATACGTGGTGGATGAGTACGTCTATAACCGCCCGTTTGAGCCGGAATTTGTGACGGCGCAGGATGAGGCTCTGTGGATGGTTGTTCCTATGGGCGTCGTTGACAAGTATGTCAAGGACCCCGAGCTGCGTGCGAAGGCACATCGTCTGGCCAAGGAGGGCAAGGCCGCCGATCCTTCATTTATGAAGGGGGACTTTGTCTTTAATCGCTGGCTGCGCATGTGGCACACCAAGCTGCGCCACTTTAAGCTGTTCAAGACGTATTACAAGTAGACGAGCGTGGCGCCCGTCCGGTATGTATCGGACGGGCGCGGGTTTGATACGCGCAATTGCGTGGGCGTCACCAAGGAGGCGGCGATGGAAAAGCTGGGAGTTATCGGCGGCATGGGCGCCGAGGCCACGTCGTATTACTACGACCAGGTGGTACGTCATACGGCGGCTACGTGCGACCAGGAGCATATCGACATGGTGGTGCTTTCCAAGTCGACCATGCCCGACCGCACGCTGGCCATCAAGACCGGTGAGCATGCCGAGCTGCTGGCGACCATGAAGGAGTGCGCTCAGGCGCTCGAGTCGCTGGGCTGCGCGCACATAGCGATTCCCTGCAACACGTCGCACTACTTCTACGATCAGATTCAGTCGTTTACCAAGGTGCCGATTATCCACATGCCGCGCGAGTCGGTGCGCTATGCTCTGGCCGGCGCGGTGATGGGGGAGTGCGAGTTCGATCCAAACCTGAGCATGCCGGCCGAGCCGGTGCACAAGATCGGCATCATGGGCACCGACGGTACCGTGGGCGCAGACGTCTATGGGCGCGAATGTGAGACCGCGGGCGTTGAGGTCGTCTATCCCAGCGAAAAGCGTCAGGCCGACGTGATGTCGCTCATTTACGACGATGTGAAGGCCGGGCGCGAACCCGATATGGATAAGTTCGACCGCGTGATGTGGGAGTTCGCCCGCAGCGGCTGCGACCGCGTCATCCTGGCCTGCACGGAGCTTTCGGTGTTGCAGAAGTATCGCGAGATGCCCGAGATCGCCCTCGATGCGATGGATGTCCTGGTGCGCGAGTCCATCATTCGCAGCGGCGTCCCCTACCGCCTGTAGCCCTCGACCTGCCAAAAAGGGACAGGTTTATTTTGGTAGGTTTTATCTGGGAAAACAGTAAGGCCCCGGCTCGTTTGATGCGAGCCGGGGCCTTTTGCGTTTGTCGGTTGCTGCCAGCGATTGCTAGAACAGGAAGCCGATGGCGATAAGGGCGATGCTGACGATAAGTATGGCGATATCCAAGCCTTTGATGGGGTAGCGCTTATACGAACTCGCACGCGTGCGCAGGTAGAAGCCGCGCTGCTCGGCGGCAAGCGCGGTGGCATCGGTCTTGCCTACGCTCGAGATAAGCAGCGGCACACACAGCGGCAGCATGAGCTTGAGTTTCTTGACGGGATTCTTAGTGTCGTATTCGACGCCGCGTGCAGTCTGCGCCTCCATGATGGCGTTCATTTCCTGGCCAAATACCGGCACAAATCGCAGCGCCGTGGTAAAGGTGAAGGCATAGCGATATGGCACGTGCAGCACCTCGACGCAGGCGTTGGCGAGGTCGTTGAGCTTGGTCACCATAAGCATGAGGATGAGTGGCAGCGCCACGCCCAACAGGCGTAGGCAGGCCTTCGATCCGGTAATGAGGCCCGTGTCGGTGATAAAGCCCCACACCATGTTGCCGTCGCGCATAAAGGCCAGCTGAAGCACCAGCATGATGAGCGCGAGCGGAATCAGCAGCTTGAGCAGTGCGAGCAGCCGGTCGGCGACGCCGGCGTAGGCGCCCAGTGCAAGGGTGAGCGCCAAAAAGCCCAACAGCGCCACGTAGGTGTCGGACAGGAAGATGCCGATGATGATGGCGGCGGCGAGGCCCAGTTTGACGACCGGGTTCAAACGGTGCAGCAGTGTATCGCCCGGCATATAGTCGATGACGTTAACCACGGTGGACCATCTCCTCGGTAATGCGAACGATATCGGTGACCTCGCTCACCTGTGCAAAGGCGGGAGAGACGGAGGATGCCAGGCGACGAGAAAGCTCTATGACCTGGGGCGGCTCAACGTAGGCTCGCTGCATGAGCTCGATGTTCGAGAACAGCTCGTGCGTGCGGCCGCGCTCGAGGATGCGGCCGTCGGCCATTACTACAATGCGCTCGGCAAAGTCGGAGACGACTTCCATGTCGTGGCAGACCATGATTACAGCGCAGCCGCGCTCGGCCATGGTGCGAACGGTTTCCATGACGGTCATGCACTCGCGGTAGTCAAGGCCGCTCGTAGGCTCGTCGAGCACCACGATTTTGGGCTCTACGACCACGACGGAGGCGAGTGCCACCATCTGGCGCTGGCCGCGCGAGAGCGAGAAGGGCGCCTCGTCGGCCGGCAAGCCAAAGCGGTCGATGACGAGCTGGGCGCGACGCAGCGCCTCGGCACGGTCGATGCCGGCAAGCTCCAGGCCAAAGGCGACCTCGTCGAGCACGGTGTCCTTGCAGATCTGACGGTCGGGGTTTTGGAAGAGGGTTGCGACTTCGCGGGCGATGCGGCTGCGGTATCCAGTCCCGTGACGCGCACGCTGCCCGAGGCGGGCTTAAGCAGGCCTGTGAGCAGCGTGGTGAGCGTGGTCTTGCCGGCGCCGTTTTGACCGACGATGCCCACGAGCTCGCCGGGATAGAGGGTCAGGTTGAGGTCGTGGACGGCGGCGCCGCCGTTGGGATAGGCAAACTCAACGTGATTGAAGGTGAGCACGGGCTCGGCGTCCTTGGCGTGCGGGCGCAACGACGGTGCGTGCGGTGAGCCGGCGGGTGCCTGAATGTCGCTGCTTGCGTGTGCGGGGTCGACGATGCCCGTAATCAGGCGCTCGGCCTCATCAACATCCAAACAGGGAGTGCCGCTGGCCAGGCCATCGGCCTCGAGGCTGTTGAAAATGCGCGTGACACGCGGGCAATCGACGCCGATGGCGCGGAGCTCATCGGCGTGCGCGAAGACCTCGTGCGGCTCGCCCTGTAGCGCGATTTCGCCATGATTGAGCACCAGCACGCGGTTGCAGTACTCCGAAAGCAGGGCGACTTTTTGCTCAACGACGACGATGGTGATGCCGAGTGCGCGGTTGGCCTCGCGTAGGGTCTCGAAGACCAGCGTGGAGCTGGCGGGGTCGAGCGCCGCGGTGGGTTCGTCGAGTACGAGCACACGCGGACGCATGGCGAGGATGGCGGCGATGGCAACCTTTTGCTTTTGGCCGCCCGAAAGTGTGGCAATCTCGCGGTCGCGCAGGTCGCTGATGCCGACGGTCTCGAGCGTCTCGCTCACACGTTGCTCGATCTGGTCGTGCGGAACGCCAAAGTTCTCGAGGCCAAAGAGCATTTCGTCCTCAACGACCGAAGCGACCATCTGGGTATCGATGTCCTGCAACACGCTGCCGACGATCTGCGATATGTCGGTGAGCGAGACCTCGCAGGTGTCGTGGCCGTCAACTAACACGGAGCCATAAAAGGCGCCGGTGTAGTGGTGAGGTACGGCGCCCGACAGACAGGCGGCAAGTGTGGACTTGCCGGCACCCGAGGGCCCGATGATGCCGATGAAATCTCCCTTGTTCACGCTGAGCGAAACGTGGCTGAGCGCCTGCTCGGCTTGCGTGCCATAGGAGAACGAGACATCGTCGACGTTGATGATCGTTTCCATGGATACCTTTCATAGTCATCGGGGACGTTCTTAAATGACTAGTCAATTAAGAACGTCCCCAAAAGCTAGTTGTTTGGGACGGTCTTTGGTGGTGAAGCACGGAGACGGCTTTACGAGGGGCCCAGGTTGGCGCGAAAGAGGAGCGAAGCGTACTTGCGTGCGCGAGCGACGAATGAACGCCAAGATGGGGTGGCTCGTAAAGCCGAGCGGGCTAGTTGAGCTTCAGGGCCTTCTGGATGGGCAGGTAGAGGGCGCCAACCAGGATGGCGTTAAAGACGGCGGTCATGGCGACGACGGGCAGCATAGCTGCGGCGAGCTCGCCCACCACGCCGAGCATGGCCATCTTGATGACCATGAAGATGACGCCCGAGACAAAGGTGGTCACGAAGGCTGCGACGATGGCGACGGCAGGCTTAACCTGACCGTCCTTGGCAGCAGCGTTGACAATGACGGCCATGAGCATGGCGGCGATGCCCTCGGCGGCAAAATCGACAAACGGCGAGGTGGTGGTGATCTGGATCACGGCGGCCGAGATCAGGCCGATGACGAGCGCCTGACCGATGTTGGGGCGCACGACCAGGATAGTGAGGCAGAAGGCCGAGATAATGAACTCGGGGCTGATCATACCGCCCGAGATGCCGGAGATAGCCTTGCCGACGGTGAAGTTGAGGATGAAGCCAGCGGCAAGCAGGATGGCGAGCAAAACGAGGGCGCGGACGTCGAGTTTGCCGCGGTCGGCGGTCTGGACGGTGCGGGGCTGGGCGGTGGTGTTCTGAGACATGGTGAAAATCCTTTCGGAGGGGAAGTGCAAGAGAAAAAAGCGGAGGCGCGCGATGCGAATGCGATCGGGCTCGAGATAGAAAAAGGCCCCCGGTCGAAACCGGAGGCCTTCCAATCACCTAGAGCGCAAAAACAGGTGTGAGGGACTCACCGTCGACCGATCGTATTCGCATCACGCCACCACCAGTTGTTGAGAGACTTCATCGTGTTCTTCATGTCGGTGGCTCCTTTCGTGATACCGTGGCGCGGTCGTACCTAGTTGTTGTTGCGCTGCACTATAGCACAGCGAAGTGTGTGCAGGGAATCTTTTTTGAAAAGATTTCGGCGACGTTTCCCGCCGGTCGAATGGGCGGCTGGACGGGCGGGCGACCTTGGCCATCCCGCCCGCGCCTTAAGGTGGGGTTCTTAGGCCTTCTTGCGACGATAGAGCACGAAGCCGCAGACGCCGATGATGACGACGGCGCCAACGGCCATGGCGGCCATGTTGTTGCCCTCGGACTTCTCCTCGGTCGCCTCTTCTTTAACCTCGGGCTCGGCTACATCCTCATCGGAGAGGGCCTCGTCGGCGTAGGTGATGGACTCGACCAGGCAGTCGTTGTCGGCATCGTAGTCACTCGGGGCGAACTCCTCGGAGAAGTCGCCCTCCTTGAGGTAGTCACGCATCTCCTCGAGCATGGCCTTGCACTTGAGGTAGGTGTTCTTGGTGGCAGCCTTGCCGGCCTTGTTGGCCAGGGCGGTGCGCGCCTCGGTGTCCTCGGCGGCCTGCATGGCCTCGTCGACGGTCAGGTTCTGCTCGATGAGCTCCTTCTGCAGCGTATCGAGGTAGGCGCGGACGCCGGTGGCGCAGTGGTCGCGGTTTTCATAGGCGAGCGTGTTGATGTCCATGAGGACGTAGTTGATGGAGTTCTTGGGCTCCTCGTTGTTCACGACGTCTTCCTCTTCGCAGTGATCGAAGGAGACATCCTGATCGCTAAAGTAGGGGCTGACCTCGGTGAGCAGTGCAGAGTAGAGGGGGATAGCGACGGAGAACTCGGCGTTGGAGAGCATCTCCCACTGGATGGTCGCGATCTCGGGATCCATGCCGTGACGAATCTGGAAGGTGTGGATCTCGGTGTTGCGGTTGGAGCCGATGGCATAGGCACCGTCGGTGTTGGCGTTGAGGCCGGCGACATTTTCGCCGCGAGCGGCGAAGCTGCGGATCATCTCAAAGGTGTTCCAGTCAGACTTGCCGGGCTGGAAGAACAGCGGCTGCATCTCGTGGACCAGGGCGCCGGTCGTGGCGCGAGCGTCTTCACGCTCGTCCTTGACGATCTCGTAGTCAGTGCCTTCAGCCAGCGGGGCCATGAAGTAATCGCGACCCTGGATATAGCGCGACCACTGGTGCATACCGGCCTCGCTAATCTCCTCGCCGTAGGTCTTGGCGACGTCGAACTTGCCGTCGGTGTACTCGGCAAAGCCCTTCTCCTTAGGCATGGACTCGATACCCTCGGAATGGAGACAGTTCTCGGTGTCATCGAGGTCGACGTTATAGGTGAGGTTGCCGATGTTGGGGTTGAGCGAGGCGATGTCATCGGCGAGCTTCATAGCAATCCACTGATGGCCGGAAAGCGCGGCGAACAGCCAGGTCTCGGTGCTGTCGGCGATGATGATCTGGTCGTTGGAGCAGACGCCCTGCTCGTCGATCAGGCTGCCGATGAGCTCGACGCCCTCGCGGGCCGTGGCGCTCTCGCCCAGGATGACGCTGGCATAGCTGTACTCGCCAATGCCAGTCTCCTCGGTGATGGGGTCGGCTTCTTCGGCCTTCTCGTTATAGGAGGTGCTCAACGTGGCAGAGCAGGAGACGCCCTTCTCGTTGATGCCGGCCTCGGAATATGCGTCGTAGCGATCTTCCCACTGCGAGGGGTTGTCGCGAACGAAGGTGTAGCGGTAGGTTGCGCCCTTGGACTTGTACTCAAAACCGGACTCGACCGAGGTGTACTTGTTGCCGTCCTTGTGTGCGGGCTCAATGCCAAAGTGCTTGACATAGCGCGGACCGAAGTCCTCGGAACGGCCGTAGTACGTGTTGCCGTCTGCCGTAAGCTTGCTGCCCATGTAGATCTGGGTGCAGGCGAGCGCCGAAGTCGGCATGGCCATGATGGCCGCTGCTCCAAACGCAAGGCCGCAGCCGAGCTTTTTGAGCGTGTTGACAGGATGAGTAAACCTCATAATCCCTCCCAACCGTTGAAACCCCGCGGAACCATGCAGGATTTCAGCTAATAAATACATCTATTAGCCTATCGGAAGTCTAAAGAGTATTCATTAAATTTGACGAAATACTCGATGAGCGTCCTAAAATATGCGATGAGTGGATAAGAATACTCACTTTATAGCTTTAGCTAAATAAAGACTCCCTGCAATTACTGTGCCTGAATAAAGCGCCTTGCACAGGGCACAAAGAAAAATCCCCCGCTGTTTGGCAAATGCATAAACAACGGGGGATACGAGAATTGGATGAATATCATACCAATGTGGAATTACTTCTTTCGGCGGTGGATCACGTTAATCGCATAGCCGACGAGCATGGCCAAGACGATGACGATAAAGCCAATCAGGGGGTTGTCGTTCATGGGGTCCTCCTATTTTCCGAGCGGGGAGAATTCGTCGACGATGAGGTCGAGGCATTGCGGAAGCGCGCGGGCGCCAAAGACGCCGGAGTTGCTGGAGATGATCTCGCCATCGAACTGCATGCCCAGCGATGGCGTGCAGGTGATCTTGGCTTCCTTGGTCTGGATGATCTTAAACTGTGGACGGCCGAGCACCTTGCCAGCGGGGTCGAGCGCGGCGGTGATCACGGTGGGCAGGAGCTGGACGGTTTTTACGGGCTCGATGACCGCGATGTCGACCATGCCGTCGTTCATGCGGCAATCGGGGAACAGGTTGATGTCGTTTTGAATGACCGAGGTGTTGCCGGCCATGCAGCAGATGCCATCGAGCTCCTCGACAATGCCGTCATGCTCAATCGTAAAGTGCGCCACCGTGGGGTTGGGTGTGGCGAGCGCCGACAAGAAATAGGCGATCTCGCCGATGTCGTTTTTGGCGGGGGCGGCCTTCATCATGATCTCGGCATCGTAACCCGATCCGGCGATGATAATAAAGCCGTGGCGCTTTTCGTTGCCGTTCTCGTCGAGCCAAAAGAGCTCGCCCATGTCCGCCTTGACGGTACGGCCGACGCGGCAGGCCTTGGCGAGCGCCGCGGCCTCGGGGGCATTGCCAATGTTGTTGAAGAACAGGCAGGCCGTGCCGGAGGGGAAGACGAGCGTGGGGACGCCGCATCCGCGCATCTGGTCGAGCACGTTGGAGACGGTGCCGTCGCCGCCCGAAATCACCACGCGATCAAACTCGCGCACGTCTCCCACGGCGTCCTCGGGCTCCATGCCATCGCCGATAAAACGCATCACGACCTCGTCGCCGCCCTGTGCAAGGGCGTGCGTGAATGCGTAGATTTCATCGGAGCTGGGACCCGATGCCGGGTTGTGGATGATAAGGCAGCGCATACTTACGTTCCCGTTCTGTGACTAACCGAGTATAGTTGTAGAGCAATGCCGATATCCTACCCGTGTTTTTCGGGCCTAACCTTATTCGATGGGTTGATATGTACATTTCCACACATCAGGCTCTGGTCGACTTTTGCCAGCGCGCCCGTGAGTTTGACGCGATTGCCGTCGATACCGAGTTTTTGCGCGAGCGCACGTTTCATCCGCGCCTGTGCCTGGTCCAAATTGCCACCCCCGCCGAGAGCGTCGCGGTCGATTCGCTGGTGATCGACGACCTGTCGCCGCTGGCCGAGCTTATGGGCGATGAGAGCGTGACCAAGGTGTTTCACGCCTGCTCGCAGGATATGGAGGTTATGCTCCATACCGTGGGCGTGCTGCCGCGTCCCATTTTTGACACGCAGGTGGCCGCCGCCTTTTTGGGCGAGCGCCAGCAGATTTCCTACGGTGCGCTCGTGCAGACGTTTTGCGGCGTCTCATTGCCCAAGACCGAGTCGCTGACCGATTGGTCGCGCCGCCCGCTGACCGACAAACAGATCGAGTACGCGATCGATGACGTCAAGTACTTAATCGTCGCCTATACCGAGATGATGAGCCGCCTGCGTGAGCTGGGCCGCGTGGACTGGGTGCTCGACGAGTTGCGTCCTTTGGCCGACGAGTCGCACTACCGCGCCGACCGCCATGAGGCATTCCGCAAGGTCAAACGCATCAACTCGTGTAGCCGCCATCAAAGACCTCTCCCATCAGCTGGGCATCGCGCGCGAGCTTGCCGCCTGGCGTGAGGACCGCGCCGAGCGGCGTAACATCCCGCGCAAGTGGGTTATGTCCGACGATACGCTGCTGGCGCTGGTTAAGCGCAATCCCGTGCGCGTCGAGGAGTTCCGCAGCATCCGCGGCACCGACCAGCTGGGGGAGCGCGACGTGGATGGCGCGTTGATGGCCATCAAGCGCGGCGCGAGCTGCCCGCACGATCGCCTGCCGCTCATGGTGCGCGGGCACCGTCAGATTTCGCCGGAGTTGGAGAGCGTGACGGACCTGATGTATGCGCTCATTCGCCTGGTTGCCGAGCGTTCGGGCGTGGCGACCTCGGTCATTGCCTCGCGCGATGACCTGGCCGACTATATTGAGCATCCTGAGCAAAGTCCCCTGCGCGAAGGCTGGCGCTTTGAGCTCGTGGGTTCGCGCCTGGACGATCTGCTTTCCGGCAACATGGGACTCACCGTGAAGGACGGAAAGATTGAGTTGTTATAGGGAAGCCTAGTCGGCTGAGTGGGTAGAATGCCTCCAACGTGTAATTCGATTCGGAGGAATTCGCATGCCCTATTACTATGGATACGGCTTTGGCATTGACCCGCTGTACCTGCTGGTTGTTCTTGTCTGCACGGTGCTTGGCTTTGCCGCGCAGAGCTATATCAACTCGACGTACAAGACGTGGTCTAAGGTTCGCTCGGACGGCGACACGGGTGCCACGGTCGCTCGCCGCATGCTCGATGCCAACGGTTGCAACGCCGTGGGTATCAAGGGTGTTGCCGGCGAGCTCACCGATCATTACAACCCGCAGGATAACAACCTGTATCTGTCGGATGCCAACCGTTCGGGCGGGTCGGTCGCAAGCGTTGCCGTCGCCTGCCACGAGGCGGGCCATGCCGCCCAGCGTCAAAGTGGTTATGCCATGATGAAGGTACGCACCGCGTTGGTCCCCGTCGTCAATTTTACCCAGAACACCTGGACGATCGTGCTGCTCATGGGCCTGTTCATGAACATCGCGGGTCTCACGACCCTCGCGCTGGTCTTCTTCTCGTTTAGTGTGCTGTTCCAACTCGTTACGTTGCCTGTCGAGATTGACGCCAGTCGACGTGCCGTTGCGTACATCGAGCGGTCGGGTATGAGTTCCAAGCAGGTCAACGGCGCCAAGAAGGTGCTGACGGCAGCCGCGCTTACCTATGTGGCCGCAGCGCTCACTTCGATCATTCAGCTGCTCTACCTTATGGCTCGCTACAACAGAAACTCTAACCGATAACAAATCGGGTCGCTGGGCGCCGCGGAGATTCTTGTCCCCGCGGCGCTGTACTATGTGTTGGACTTGAATTTGCGCAGGGTCGAAGCCCTTGTGCTCGATAACGAAAGGAGGCTGCGTGGCAGGCTGGAATCTAACCGGCAATGCCGTTTCCGCCGAGTTCGACGGTTCGGACGATCAGGAGCGCAAGGAGCTCAGCGTTAGCCAGGCAGTGGAGATCGCCGCCGGTGCGCTCGATGCCATTCCGCAGCTGAGCGTTCTGGGCGAGGTCACGGGTTTTCGTGGTCCTAACGCCCGAAGCGGTCACTGCTACTTCCAGATCAAGGACGACTCGGCCGCCGTCGACTGCATTATCTGGAAGGGCGCCTATCTCAAGCGCACCTTCGATCTGCGCGATGGCATGCAGGTGAGCTTTAAGGGCAGCTTCAATCTCTATAAGCCCACGGGTCGCATGAGCTTTGTTGCCCGCTCATTTTCGTTGGCGGGGGAGGGTCTGCTGCGTCAACAAGTGGCGCAACTGGCCGAAAAGCTACGCCGCGAGGGCCTGATGGACGAAGCGCGCAAGCGCCGCATCCCGGTGTTCTGCTCCCGTGTGGCGGTCGTCACCTCGCTTTCGGGTGCCGTAATCGACGACGTCAAACGCACGTTGCGTCGTCGCAACCCGCTCGTCGAGCTCGTCTGCGTGGGCGCCAAGGTTCAAGGCGAGGGTGCGCCGGCCGAGCTCATCGAGGGCTTGCGCCGCGCCGCTTCCATTACGCCGGCGCCCGACTGTATTTTGCTGGTGCGCGGCGGCGGCTCCTTTGAGGACCTCATGACCTTTAATGACGAGGAGCTTGCCCGCGCGGTGGCGGCTTGTCC
>CAJMRJ010000026.1:0-16848 GCA_905215865.1 uncultured bacterium
CGTCGAGGCAGCTCAAGCCGGCCGCAAGCCCGCCGCCCGCCTGCGCGGGGCGACTTCGGGCTGCATGTTTGTGGGAATTAGCTAACTGAAAGGCTTACACGTGAACGAAGAACCTCAAGTCCTCTACTGCGACGCCTGGCTTATGGCCATCGACAAGCCCGCCGGCATGATCGTCCACGGCGACGGCACCGGCGAGCGCACGCTCACCGACTACGCCAGCGACCTGCTGCTGGCGATGGGCGACGGCTTTGCCGCGACCGACATGCAGCCGCTCAATCGCCTGGACCGTGACACCACCGGCGTGGTGCTGTTCTCGCTCGACAAGCAGACGCAGCCCGCCTTTGACCAGATGATTATCGACCACGCTTTCGAAAAGCACTACCTAGCGCTCGCCGAGGGCAAGATCGACTGGAACGAAAAGCTCATCGACAAGCCCATCGCCCGCGACCGTCACGACAGCCGAAAGATGCGCGTCGGCGCCAGCGGCAAGCCGTCTCAAACGCGCGTGAAGGTGCTCAAACGCCTTAAGAGCCGTCGTGGCCTGCCCACGCGCTCGTATATCGATGTCGAGCTGCTCACCGGCCGTAAGCATCAGATCCGCGTGCACCTGGCAAGCGAGCGCCATCCCCTGGTTGGCGACGACCTGTACGGAACGCCGCGCCCCTGCGGCCTGATGCTCCACGCCCACAGCGTGTCCTTCACGCATCCCGTAACCGGCGAGCACATCCACATCGAAGCCCCCTGCCCCTGGGAGCCCTAAAGTCTCCCGAAAAGGGACGGGTTTATTTTGGCAGGCCTTATCTGGACAAACGTCAAAACCACCACAAAGGCTCCTGTCCCTTTGTGGTGGTTTTGCCGCAATGGCTCAGCCGCGGTCCCAAAACGTCTCGATCTGTAACAGTTAGAACCCATTTTCCGGTCTATCTGTTACAGATCGAGACATTCGAATCCCCCTCAAGGGAAAATCTCGATCTGTAACAACAACTCGGCAAAATCGGCCCAAGATGTTACAGATTGAGACAAAGGGACGGCGCGGTTCGGAAGTATCTCAATCTGTAACACCTAGCCCACTTTTATCGGTCTAGCTGTTACAGACTTAGACAAAACCGGTAGACAACAAAAACGGCAACGCCCGTGATGGACGTTGCCGTTTTTCTATTGAGAAAACTACTCGGTTTTCGTTACTAACCGCCACAGTGGGGACAGGCACCTTTGTGGTGGTTTTGGCCTTACTTCGCCCCGTTGCTAAACCGTGATGACGTTGTCCATTGCCCGGTACTTGGCGGGGACCTCGCCTGCGGTAATAATCGTTGCGTCGCGGAAGTCCGCGAACTTGACGGGCACCACCATGCCAAATTTACTGGCGTCCGAGATTACGAAGCGCTTGGCCGTATGGCGCATCGAGATACGCTTTACTTGCGCCTCCTCGATATCGGGCGCCGTGAAGCCCTGCTCGGCGGCAATGCCGTTAGAGCCCCAAAAGCCGCAGTTGAAGTTATAGCGGTCCAGGGTTGCCAAGGCATCGGGTCCGACGAGCGCCTCGGTCTCTGGCTTGAGCTCGCCGCCCAGCACAACGGTGCGCATGCCGCGCAAAGCGAGGTGCTGAGCGTGGAGCACGGAATCAGTCACATAGGTGACGCCCTCAAGGCGCGGAAGATGCTCGATGAGCTTGAGGGTCGTGGAGCCCGAATCGATATACACAAAGCTATCGGGCTCCACAAGCGCCGCCGCACGGGCGCAGATACGCTCCTTGTCGTCGTTATGGAGATCGCTGCGCTCGCTGATCGTTAGGTCGCGCGTCACGTGCGCGCGCTCAAGACTCGTCGCCCCACCGTGGACCTTGGCGATGCGGTGTGCGCGGTCGAGCGCCTGCAGGTCGCGCCGAATGGTAGACGCCGTCACGCCCAGGGTATCGGCAAGCTCTGGCACAGTAACCGAGCCAGCCTGCTGCACCATCGACACAATCGCATTGAGCCTATCTTCCGCTAGCATCGCTTACTCCTCCTCGGGGTACACGACTCCCCAATCGGCGCGAAGCCTGGTCATCAGCTCCATAACATCAGAAGCATAGTCCAGAAGCTCGCACTTCGAATCATCGCCGGCAACGGCCTTCTCCAGGTCGGCCATCTCGTAGCACAGAGCGTATGCCTCGGTGCCAGCGTGGACCTCCTCACGGCGACCGTCCGCAGTCCACACGATGGTCGCATGGTCGGCGCGCGGATACTCGTTGACCTCGATATAGCATTTGTCGAAGCTGATAACCGAACGCTTGGGCTGCTTGGAGTGGAGCGTAAGGCTCACCACGCCCAGCTGCTGCTCGGCGTTACGGCAGACAATGCCACTCGCAACGTCAACGCCGGTCTCACAGGTGTTGCCCAGAGAGACGGCCTCCACGGGTTGACTGGCCATAAACAGGCGCATGACAGACAGGGCATACACGCCAATGTCGAGCATGGCGCCGCCGGCGAGACTACGGTTGTAGAACCGGTTGGTCAGGTCCCCGTACTCCTTATAGCTGCCAAAGTTGAGCTGGGCGAGGTTCATGCGACCAAAATCGCCCGCATCCATGCGGCGGCGCAGCTCCTGATACAGCGGCATGTGAAGCACCGTGGTGGCGTCCATAAGGACGACGTTGTGCTCGTCGGCGATGGCACGCGCCTCGTCGAGCTCAGCGGAATTGAGGGTAATGGCCTTCTCGCAGAGCACGTGCTTACCAGCTGCCAGAGCGGCTCGCAGGTAGGTGATATGCGTGTTGTGCGGCGTGGTGATATAGACGGCGTCGATGTCCGGATCGGCGTAGAGGTCCTCGACCGTCTCGTACACCTTCTCGACGCCATACTGCTCGGCAAAAGCCTGGGCTTTGGAAAGCGTACGGTTGGCGACACCCGCGAGCTTGCGGCCGGCCAGCGCGAGGGACTGGGCCATTTGGTTGGCGATAACACCGCACCCGATCACTGCCCAGCGAAGCTCGGGAGCCGTAAAGATGTCGTTTGGGAACGGCTGATTCTGGACCGAGGCAAACGCCGCCTTTGCGGCTGCCTCGGCGTCGAGCGGAGCCTGTTTGGAATCTGCCATGATGTGCCTCCTGAGTCATCGGAAGTCCTTCATTTCTAACAACCCTATATTCGCACAATTGCGCGCGTATCTGCTCGTGTTTGCGTATTTATTTGCTTGTCGGTCATTATTTAGCCATAGTTGGCAGATGTTTGCGCAGTTATGCGCATTGTCGCGCAAAGCTATGCGCATAAATGCGCATGCGACGATCCTTGTGAAGCATAAAGAGGCGGAACACCAAAGCCCTAAAGAACAGAGTAGGCCGTGATACTCCACCCCTCTGAGGGCATCAGACATCAAAGGACCGTCCCAAACTGCCGGCAAAAATGGAACGTCCCTATGTGCCGGCACCTAGAGACAGTCCCTATGTGCCGCTTTCGTTGAAGCCTATCCCAGATGACCAGATAAACAAATCTAAAGACAGTCCCCATCGACTGGTCGTTTAAGAACGTCCCCAACGGCCACTCATTTAAGTCTGTCCCCAATGAGTAGGGATAGAAAAAGGCCCGGGTGCCGTGGGGCATCCGGGCCTTTGCTAGCAACTTGATGTTGCGGGCAGCTTAGAACTTGTGGCCGCACTTCTTGCAGACGCGCAGCTTGTTCTTGCCGTCCTTCTCGTGACCGACGCGGGTAACCTTACCGCACTCGGGGCAGACGAGATTGACGTTGGAGGCGTCGATGGGAGCCTCCTGCGAAACGATGCCGCCCTGCTGGTTGGCAGCGTTGGGCTTGACGGCCTTCTTGACGACCGAAACGCCCTCGACAACGACCTTGTTCTCGGCGGGGAGAGCACGCAGGACAACGCCCTGCTTGCCGCGATCCTTACCAGAGAGAACCTGGACCTTATCGCCCTTCTTGATATACATATATCTCCCCTAACTACAGGGTCTCGGGAGCGAGCGAGACGATCTTCATGTACTTCTTGTCACGAAGCTCGCGAGCGACAGGCCCGAAGATACGGGTGCCGACGGGCGAACCATCGTTGTTGATGACAACGCAGGCGTTCTCATCAAAGCGAATGTAGGAGCCATCCTTGCGGCGGATCTCCTTAACGGTGCGAACGACGACGCAACGGACAACGTCCTTCTTCTTGACGTTGGCGCCAGGGGTAGCCTCCTGGACAGCACCGATGAACACATCGCCGATGCCTGCATAACGACGCTTGGAACCGCCAAGCACCTTGATGCAGCGAATCTTGCGAGCGCCGGAGTTGTCGGCGACGTTCAGCATGGTTTGCATCTGAATCATGGTAGATGTTCCTCCGAACTAAGAACCGAAGAGAGGTGCGCTGCCTTTATACGGCCTGTGGTATGCAAGCCAGGCATACGCACATCTTCGGAAACGTACAAGTCGTAAGAGCGACTGCTTATTTAGCGCGCTCGACGACCTCGATGAGGCGCCAACGCTTCATCTTGGACATAGGACGGGTCTCCATAACGCGGACGGTGTCGCCCACGCCAGCCGTGCACTCCTCGTCGTGAGCGTGCAGCTTCTTGGAGCTGGTCATCATCTTGCCGTACTTGGGGTGACGCTTGCGCTCGGTGATGGTGACAACAATGGTCTTGGCACCGGAGACGGAGGTAACGACACCCGTACGGACCTTACGCGAGTTACGCGAATCAGTCATGTTCTCTCCTTAGGTCCTACTCGGCGACAGCGGACTTCTCCGCTGCGATCTCACGGGCGCGCTGCTCCGTGAGGACGCGAGCGATGTCCTTCTTCACGGTGTTGACGCGAGCGGTGTTGTCCAGCTGGCTGGTGGCCATCTGGAAACGAAGGTTAAAGAGCTCGGCGCGCATTTCCTTCAGCTTCTCAACGAGCTGAGCGTCCGAGAGCTCACGAATCTCTGCGGGCTTCATTAGTTCTCCTCCTTGGCGGCGGCGGCGTCCTCAGCAGCCCACTTGGCCTCGAGAGCGGCCTCCTCAGCCATCTCCTTCTCGATGCGCTGCTCAGCGTTCTTGGCAGCAACAATCTTGGTCTTGATGGGAAGCTTGTGCTGTGCAAGACGCAGAGCCTCGCGAGCGACCTCCTCGGGCACGCCCTTGACCTCGAACATGATGCGGCCGGGCTTGACGACGGCCACCCACTCCTCGGGGTTACCCTTACCAGAACCCATGCGAGTCTCGGCAGGCTTCTTGGTGATGGGCTTATCGGGGAAGATCGTGATGTAGACACGACCGCCACGCTTCATGTAGCGGGTCATGGCAATACGAGCGGCCTCGATCTGACGGTTGGTGATCCAATGGGCCTCGAGAGCCTGGATACCAAACTCGCCGAAATGCAGCTCGGTATTACCCTTGGCCTGGCCCTTCATGGAGCCACGCTGCACCTTGCGGTGAAGAATACGCTTAGGGGCAAGCACTACTGACCCCTCCTCTCGGAGTTACGACGACGAGGACGGGAAGAGCCCTCGAGTGCAGGGTTGGGAACAGGCTGGCCCGGGAGCTTCTCGCCCAGGTAGATCCAGACCTTCACGCCGCAAGCGCCCATGGTGGTGCTGGCGACAGCCGTGCCGTAGTCGATCTTGGCACGGAGGGTGTGCAGAGGCACGCGACCCTCGCGGTACCACTCACGACGGCCCATCTCGGCACCGCCGAGACGACCGGAGCACTGGATACGGATGCCCTTAGCGCCGGCCTTGCGGGCGGACTGGACAGCCTTGCGCATAGCGCGACGGAAGGCAACGCGGCCCTCGAGCTGCTCGGCGATAGACTGAGCAACGAGGTTGGCGTCGAGCTCGGGGCGCTTGATCTCGACAACGTCGACGGAGAGCTGGCCCTTGGAGACGCCAGCGACCTTCTCGAGCTCGGTGCGGAGGGTATCGATCTCGGCACCCTTCTTACCGATGACAACGCCGGGGCGAGCGGTGAGGATGATGACCTTCACCTTGTCGCCAGCGCGCTCGATCTCGACGCGGGAGACAGCTGCGCGGGAAAGACGCTTCTCGAGGTACTTGCGGATCTCGAGATCGTTACCGAGGGTCTTAGCGTAATCCTTCTCTGCGAACCAGCGGGAGCGCCAGTTCTCGGTGATGCCAAGACGGAAGCCGGTGGGGTAGACTTTCTGACCCATACAGCTTTACGCCTCCTTTCGAGGAGCAACGACGACGGTGATGTGGGAAGTACGCTTCAGAATGCGAGAAGCGGAACCCTTGGCGCGGGGACGGATGCGCTTAAGCGTCGGACCCTCGTCAACATAGGCAGCGGCGACAACCAGGTTGTCGGCACGCAGACCGTTGTTGTTCTCGGCGTTCGCAACGGCGGAACGGAGAACCTTCTCGACATCCACGGCGACGGCGCGGTCGCAGAAGTGGAGGATGTCGAAGGCCTGAGCGACAGGCTTGCGGCGGATCAGATCGACCACCAGGCGGGCCTTGCTGGGGGAAACACGCACGTACTTAGCGACGGCGCGAACCTCGGTGGCCTCAGTTTCAATAGACTTAGTTGCCATTTACGGTTAACCCCCTATTTGGCCTTGTGGCCACGGAACGTACGAGTCGGCGCGAACTCGCCGAGCTTGTGACCAACCATGGACTCGGTAACATACACGGGCACATGCTTGCGGCCGTCGTGGACGGCGATGGTGTGACCAACCATCTCGGGGAAGATGGTGGACGCGCGGGACCAGGTCTTCACGACGTCCTTCTTGCCAGCCTCGTTCATCGCGGTGATACGCGAGAGAAGGCGAGTCTCCACGAACGGGCCCTTTTTGAGACTTCTGCTCATAAGTGCTTTCTCCTAAAACTCGGTATCCGAAATTACTTCTTACGGCGACGAATGATGTGCTGGTTCGAGACCTTCTTCTTCTTGCGCGTACGAAGGCCCTTCGTCGGCTTACCCCAGGGGGTAACGGAGGGACGACCAGAGGTGTGGTTCTTGCCCTCGCCACCGCCGTGCGGGTGGTCGACAGGGTTCATGACGGTACCGCGGACGGTCGGGCGCACGTTCATGTGACGCTTACGGCCGGCCTTGCCGATGACGATGTTGGCGTGATCGGCGTTGCCGACCTCACCGACGGTAGCGCGGCAGGTAACGAGGATGCGGCGCATCTCGGAGGAAGGCATACGGACGATAGCGTACTTGCCCTCCTTACCCATCAGCTGGCAGGAGTTACCGGCGGAACGGGCGATAGCGGCGCCCTTGCCCGGCTGGAACTCGACGGCGTGGATGAGCGTACCGACGGGGATGTCGGCGAGGGGCAGAGCGTTGCCCGGCTTGATGTCGGCGTCAGAACCGGACATGATGGTCTGACCGACCTCGAGGCCCTTGGGGGCCAGGATGTAGCGCTTCTCACCGTCAGCGTAGTGCAGCAGAGCGATGCGAGCGGAACGGTTCGGATCGTACTCGATCGTGGCAACCTTGGCGGGCACGCCGTCCTTGTTGCGCTTGAAGTCGATTACGCGGTAACGACGCTTCACGCCGCCGCCCTGGTGGCGGGTGGTGATGCGGCCGTTGTTGTTACGACCGGCCTTCTTGGGCAGGGGCTCGAGAAGAGACTTCTCGGGCTTGGTGCAGGTGATCTCGGAGAAATCGGAGATCGTCTGCCAACGCCTACCAGCGGAGGTCGGCTTAAGGTGCTTTACAGCCATTACAATCCCTTTCAATAGGAATCCGTTAGCCATCACAGACAGGGATTCGAGGTTCTGCCTCGGGTGCGATGACACCGGACGTATACACGGTTCCGGGCGTGTCCATTTTATACGCCCAAAACCTTGAGCTCTCGCCTCCCCTATTTGGGAGGCATGAGCTCACTCAACAGCAGCGAGTCTTAGGCCTGATTGCCAAAGACCTCGATGGTGTCGCCCTCGGCCAGCGTGACGATGGCCTTCTTCCAAGAACGGGTCTTGCCGGCGACATAGCGCACGCGCTTGGTCTTGGGCTTGACAGTCAGGGTGTTCACGCGAACGACCTTGACGCCGAAGATCTCCTCGACAGCGTCCTTGATCTGATACTTGTTAGCATCCTTGGCGACCTCGAACGTGTACTTGTTCAGCTCCATGCCGGAGAAAGAACGCTCGGACACGATCGGACGGATGATGATCTCGTGGGCGGTCATTTATGCAAGCACCTCCCCGAAGTGAGCGGCGATGTCGGCGGGCATCAGCACGGCATTGTTGTTGACGAGATCGTAGGTGTTGGCCTCGTCGGCAGTGATGATGAACGTCTTGGGAATGTTGCGGAACGACAGGTAGGCGTTGACGTCCTCATCGCGAACGATGATGGTCAGACGCTTGCCCTCAAGGCCGAGAGCCTTGAGCATGGCGACGGCAGCCTTGGTGGAAGGCTTCTCGAAGCCGTAGTCGTCGACGAGCACGAGCTCGCCATCGGCCAGCTTGGCGGACAGCGCGGAGCGCATAGCCAGCTTGACCTCCTTGTTGTTCATACGCTTAGCGTAGGAACGGGGCTTGGGGGCGAAGACAACGCCACCGTGACGCCACTGGGCAGCACGGATGGAACCCTGGCGGGCACGGCCGGTGCCCTTCTGACGCCAAGGCTTCTTGCCGCCACCGGAAACCTCAGAGCGGCCCTTAGCGGACTGGGTGCCCTGACGCCAAGAGGCCATCTGGCACTTGACGATGTGGTGCATAACGTGGATGTTCGGCTCGATGCCGTACACCTCAGCGGCGAGCTCGGCCTCGGCGACCTTCTTGCCCTCGCTGTTCTTTACTTCAAACTTTGCCATTTAAGTGTTCTCCTTGGTATGACGCTGGGCTAAATGGGCTGGGCCCTTAGGCCATACGGATGGCGACGAGACCATTCTTGGCACCCGGGACAGCGCCCTTGACCAAGATGAGGTTCTGCTCGGCATCGATGCGGACAACGGAAAGGTTCTTGACGGTAACGCGCTCGTTACCCATGTGACCGGCCATCTTGACGCCCTTGAGGACGCGCGCAGGATAGGCGCACTGACCGATAGAACCGGGGTGACGCTGGAAGTGAGAACCATGCGTCATAGGACCGCGGCGCTGACCCCAGCGCTTGATGCGACCCTGGAAGCCCTTACCCTTGGAGGTACCGATGACGTCGACCTTCTCGACATCAGCGAAATCAGCGACGGTGACGACCTCACCGACCTTGTGCTCCTCGCCGTTCTCGACGCGGACCTCACGAAGGAAACGGACAGGCTCGACGCCAGCCTTGGCGAAGTGACCAGCCATGGGCTTGTTCACGTTCTTGGCCTTGATGTCGCCGAAACCGATCTGGACGGCGTCATAGCCGTCGGTTGCCTGAGTTTTAACCTGCGAGACAGCGCAGGGGCCAGCCTGGATGACCGTGACGGGAACGACGTTGTCATCCTCGTCCCAAACCTGGGTCATGCCAATCTTGCGGCCGAGAATCATGCTGATCAAGATATGATCCCAACTCTCGCGTGGTCTTGGGACAATGCGTACACCACCGAGCGTACGCCCCTAGAGGACCACTACTTACACGACGTGCTCCCCAGTCTTGTATTGCGTCCGGACTACCTGACAACCCTATTAAGCAGGCATTTTGTCCAGCCAGAATACTCCCCTGGTTACACACAGCTGTTTAGTATACACGGCTGCGGGCGTATCCATCGAGATTCATATTTCACTCACATTGTTTACGCAGGTAAAGTGCGTGGCACGTTCCCAGTGTGCGGCGGAGGGGGCGGGCCTGAGACATATTAAGGTTGCTGCTCTACAGTCCTGCTCACGACGGAGAGCACATTAAGTGCTCTCCTGTTCGTGCGGAACTCGCGACAACCTTAATATGTCTCAGGCCCGCCCCCTCCGCCGCACACTGGGAACGCCACGTTGATGTCTGCTAAACCTTGCTCGTTCAGGCTAATGACTTTGTTGGGGGTCCACTATTTGCTGGAGGGTGAACTTGCATTGCATTGGTTCGCCCTCTGCTTGTGGCTTTGCCTCATCGAAATCGAAGATCATGATGGCGCAGTTGGGGAGTTTTGTTGGGAGCTCGAAGCCCTCTGGGGCTGCAGCCCTAATGAATTGGCGGCTGGCGCTGCCGTGGCTTACTGCTAGGAGGGTTTCGATGCCATCGGCGCCCATGAGATTGGTGAGGGTGCCTACCATGCGTTCTTGCAGCGCGCGGCTTCCTTCTCCTCCGAAGGGGACCAAGTCCTCGCCGGGATCCCAGACGTCGGTGGGTAGCGCGTCGTGGGGGCCTTCTTCGAAGGTGCCGTAGCAGCGCTCGATGATGCCTTCGCAGGGCTCGACAGCGGCGTCCGGACCGAGGAGTTCACATGCGACGAGACTTGCCGTGTCCATGGCGCGGCCTAAGGGTGATGAGACCACTTTGTCGGGGACGACGCCGTGGGCTTTGAGCCATGCGGCTGCTATTCCCGCTTGTTTGCGGCCCAGGTCGGTCAACGGTGAATCGCAGCGGCCCTGGACCAGCTTTTTGACGTTGAACTCCGTCTGGCCGTGGCGGAGAAGATACAGCTTCTTCATGCTCTCCCCTTCTGCATCAATAGCTTGCGTGGCGCAATCCTACTCGTGGGTATGCCCTACGTAGTCTTCGTCGATCGTAATCTTAGCAATCGACTTGGGATATTCCGATTCGACCCTCTGGGCCAGCGTTTGCTTGAGCTCATCGGCCCCCATATCCAAATCCGAGGGTCGCACGCAGTCAAAGATCACATTGGTGTGCGTGGGGCCCGGCACGCAACGCAGATCGTGAATCGAAAGGCGGCTATCGATCTCTTGGGCCATGGCGTTGATGCGCAGGCGCATGCTCGCCACCTTTGAATCGTCGGTCACGATGGGATCATAATGGAGCGTGACGATCATGCCGTCCTCGTCCCTAAACGACTGCTCGATGTTATCGAGCGTGTCGTGACTTTCCAGCGGGCTGGCCTCGGCCGCCATCTCGGCGTGCGCACTTGCAAACTTCCTGCCCGGGCCGTAGTCGTGAACCATCAAATCGTGAACGCCCAAAACGCCGGGATAGCTCATGATCTTGTCTCGAATGTGCTTGACCAGCTTAGGATCGGGCGACTGACCCAAAAGCGGGCTCACCGTATCTTGAATAAGTTCAAAGCCGCTCCAGCCAATATAGGCGCCAACGGCAAGGCCGACCCATGCGTCAAGATTGATGTGCGTCACCTGCGAAACAATTGCGCACGCTAGCACGGCGCCCGTGGCAAGAACATCGTTCTTGGAATCCTGCGCGGTCGCATGCAACGTCTCGGACTCAATGCGATCGCCGAGCTTTTGGTTGAGGGCCGCCATCCAGAGCTTTACGACCATCGAAAGCACGAGAACTGCCACCAGGGCAAGCGAGAACTCGACAGGTTCGGGGTGGATGACGCGCTCAACCGAGGACTTCACCAGCTCAACGCCAATCAGCAGCACGAGCGCCGCCACGACCAGACCCGAGAGATACTCGTAGCGACCGTGGCCGTAAGGATGCTCGGGGTCGGCCGGCTTGCTCGCCAGCTTAAAGCCCAGCACGCTCACGATATTCGAACTGGCATCGGACAGATTGTTCATGGCATCCGCCACGATCGAAACCGATCCCGAAACCACACCGATTGCGCCCTTCGCAGCACAAAGCGCAACATTGGCGACAATACACACCATGCCCGCTAATGTGCCCACACGCGCACGATCGCCCTGTGCGCGCTTAACAATCCACTCGACCATCTGCATCCGCCCCCACGGTACTACTTATATATCTATTGCTCAAACGGATTGTAGTGTAGCCACTTTGTCCCCCAGATACAAAAAGGCCGCAACCCACACGGGCCGCGGCCTTGGAGCATGACAAAGGAATCGTCCTTTTGTTGCACAGGTTTATGCGCTTGCTTCAGCAGCGCTTGCCACTGTTTCGGACAAATCGGCTTCGTCTTCTGCCGCCTGCCCCTTCGCCGGCACCACGCCAAAGCAGTAGCTCAGCGCCGCAGACACCGCAAATGCCGTGCCACCAGCAACGCAGCACCACAGAAGGTTCGAAATGCCGCCCGTGGCAAAGCCAATGACCATGAGGACATTCGTCATGCCGATGGTATAGGCCGTAACGTGGCCCACGGCCGCAACAAGGCCTCCGACGGCGCCGCCAATGGCCATGCACGTCAGGCACCTGCCATATTTAAAGCCGCAACCGTACAGCGCCGGCTCGCTTACGCCGCCAAGAACACCCGAGATTGAATAGCCCAGCATGAGCGTCTTCTCGTCCTTATCCGCAACGCGGAGCGACGCGCCAAAGGGCATGCCCCAAACGGCAAACGTTGCCATCGTCGCGGCGATCAGGATGCACGAATCCGTTCCCACACTCATAAACTGCGCATAGGCGAGCGATAGGACAACGTTGCTGACGCCCGCGATCTTAAGGAACTCCCAGCCCGCGGCAAGCCCCATGAGTGTGAGCAACGATACGATGCCACCGGAATTGCCAAGCATAAACATAAGCTGGCCCAACAGCATGCCCAAATAGCTGCCCGCCGGCGCCGTAATACACAGCGAAACCGGAACCATAACAAGCATGGTCGCAAACGGAACAAACGAAAACGCCACGGCCTTAGGGATAACGCGCTGAAAGAAACACTCCACTTGCCAAAGCACGGGTACCGAGATGAGAATCGGAATAACAGTCGTCGTGTAATCGTTGACCGGCGCGGGAAGCAGGCCATACACGGAAGTCATCGATGCCCCCGTCGTCGATGCGGCATCGACGAGCTTAAGCAGATCGGGCGCAATCAATACGCCGCCCAGCATCATGCCCAGCTGCTCCGAGCAACCGAGCTGGCGGGCGGCCGCCCAACCAAGATAAATAGGCAAGAAGTAGTAGCCGGCGTTATAGAGCCAACTGTAGAACAGGCGATAGATTTCGGAATCGGCAGACCACAGGCCCAGCATGCCTTCGCCCATAATGACGGCGACGGTACGAAACAGCGCCGCGCAGACAATAAACGGCAGCGCCGACATCATGCTTTTGGACAGATAGTCCACCACGGCCATGGCGTTTGATGAAACCGTCGTTGTAAACGAGGTGTTAGAAACTTGTGACACAGGAACCCTTTCCCAATGTGACATGCGGACTGTCCCTTTGTCACATCGTGCGGTACCGACCGATTGCGCGGTACTTTTCGTAGCGGAGGTTTGTGAGGGTCGCGTCGTCGAGCCGCCCAAGCGTATCGAAGGCATCAAATGCCGAGGACATGACGGCGCCGGCGATCTCCTCATGCGACAGGCCCCTATCGTCGACAATGCCGTCGATGATGCCGAGCGCCAACAGATCGGGAGCCGTGAGCTTCAGCGCCTCGGCGGCCTCATTCGCGCGCTCGGTATCCTTCCACAGGATCGACGCACAGGCCTCGGGGCTCACGACCGAATAGGCCGAGCTCGAGAGCATCAGGATGCGGTCGGCCACGGACAGCGCCAGCGCGCCACCAGAGCCGCCCTCGCCTGTCACCACCGAGACAATCGGCGTCTTAAGGCCGCTCATCTCCATGAGATTTTGGGCAATCGCCTCGCCCTGACCGCGCTCCTCGGCACCGATGCCGCAAAACGCGCCCGAAGTATCGACCAGGCACAGAACCGGTCGACCAAACTTTTCGGCCTGGCGCATCAGGCGACACGCTTTACGGTAGCCCTCGGGATGCGCCATGCCAAAGTTGCGGCGCATACGCTCTTTGGTCGTGGTGCCGCGCTCGATGGCGATAACCGTCACAGGACGTCCGTCTTTCCAGCCAATGCCACCCACCACGGCGGCGTCATCACCAAAGTAACGGTCGCCATGCAGCTCCACAAATCCGTCCAAGCCCAGCGAGATCATCTCGCCTGCCGTGGCGCGATCTGCCGAGCGGGTCTGCTTGACAATCTCGAGCGCGGTTTTTGGTGGCGCCGAGCGCTTAAACAAGTGTCCCAGCTTTTTGCCGCGGCGACCCGTATGCACGATTTCATGCGGTGCCCCCAGGCCGGGCGCGTGCCCTTCGTGCAGCGCCAGCAGCTCGCCTACCGTGAGCGCAATCTCGCCACGCGGAACAACGGCATCGCAAAAGCCGTGCTCCATCAAAAACTCGGAGCGCTGGAATCCCTTGGGCAGTCGCTTGTGCATGTTCTGCTCGATCACGCGCGGGCCGGCAAATGCCGTCAGGGCATCGGGCTCGGCCAGGATAATGTCACCCTCCATGGCAAAGCTCGCGGTTACGCCTCCGGTCGTGGGGTCGGTGAGCACCGTGATATACAGGCCGCCCACCTCGCTGTGGCGCCTAACCGCCGCAGAAATCTTGGCCATCTGCATAAGCGAGGTCACGCCCTCTTGCATGCGCGCACCGCCCGAAACGGTAAAGCCGACAACTGGCAATCCCAGCTCGGTCGCACGCTCAAATGCGCGACAGATCTTCTCGCCCACCACGGAGCCCATCGAGCCCATCATAAAGTTAGCGTCCATAAAGAAGAGCGCGGTATCGCAACCGCAGATTTTGCCCCTGCCGCACACAACGGTATCGCGCTCGCCCGAACGCTCGCTCACGCTCTTGAGCTTATCGGCATAGCCGGGAAACGAGAGGAAGTCCTCCGACACCAGATTGGCATCCCATTCCTCAAACGTGCCCTCGTCGACCGTCATGCGCATGCGCGCGCGACCGCTCACGCGGAAGTGTTTGCCGCAACGAGGGCAGACCTCGAGGTTGTCGTGTAGGCGTGCCTCATCGATCACGCGGCGGCACTCCGGGCACTTGATAAACACGTGGCGCGCGGGAAACTCGGCGCACGACTCGGTCATCGGCCCCTCGAGGACGTTGACCGTCTTCGCTTTTCTATTCATCAGCATAGAGATGCCCCATCAGATCAGTGTGGTACATGCCCGACAAGAACTCGTCGTTTGCCAGCACGTCGAGCTGAAGCTCGCTGTTTTCGCTCACGCCCTCAATCACGAGCTCGCCCAAAGCCGAGCGCATCTTGCGAATGGCGCCGTCACGCGTGGGCGCACACACGATGAGCTTGCCGAGCATGGAGTCGTAGTACGGCGGAACGTTCGCACCGGTAAACATGGCGGAATCCCAGCGCACGCGCGGACCACCCGGCACACGTAACGCGGTGACCGTTCCACATGACGGCAGAAAGTCCGGCGTTTCGGCATTGATGCGGCACTCCATGGCGTGGTTGCGGACCGGCATGTCCTCCTGCTCAAAGGGCAAAGGTTGGCCGGCCGCCACGCGCAGCTGCCACTTGACCAAGTCGGTATCGGTCACAAACTCCGTAACCGGATGCTCCACCTGCAAGCGCGTGTTCATTTCCATAAAGTAGAAATTGCCATCGTCCGAATACAGGAACTCGATGGTACCGGCTCCTTCGTAGCCGACGGCACGAGCCAGGTCACGCGCTGCCTTGTGCATGCGAGCACGAATGTCGTCGTGTCCGTCGAGGCACGGCGCGGGGCTCTCCTCGATCAGCTTTTGGTTGCGGCGCTGCACCGAGCACTCGCGCTCGCCGAGCGAAAACACATGGCCCTGCTTATCGGCCATAATCTGCACCTCAACATGGTGCGCCGGCGCGACGAACTTCTCCATGTAGCACTCGCCGTCGCCAAAAACGGCCTCGCCCTCGGCACGCGCCTCGATAAACGCCTTTGCCGCATCTTCCACGCGCTCGACCTTGCGAATGCCGCGGCCGGCACGCGCCTTAATAAGCACGGGGCAGCCAATGCGCTCGGCCTCGGCCGTTGCCTCCTCGGGGCTTTTGAGCAAATCGCAGCCCGGAACGATGGGCACGCCCGCCGCGGCAGCCGTTCGACGTGCGGCGTCCTTGTCGCCCATGCTGTCGATCACCTCGGCCGAAGGACCGACAAACGCCAGACCGTACTTGTCGCAGTCGCGCACGAAACTCGCCTTCTCGGAAAAGAAGCCATAGCCGGGATGAATTGCCTTAGCTCCCGACTTTACGGCACAGGTGAGCACGGCATCGTCGTTGAGGTAGCTCTCGGCAAGACGCGGGCCGCCGATGCAATACGCCTCGTCGGCAAGCTGCACGTGCAGCGCGTCCGCATCGGCCGTGGAGTAGACGGCGACGGTCTTGATGCCCATATCGCGGCACGCGCGGATAACACGGACCGCGACCTCGCCGCGGTTGGCGATGAGCACTTTGTCGAACATGAAGCCTTCCTTAACTTTCGTGCATGAGTGCAAAAGACATGTCGGCGCGGCAGCAAACCTCACCGTTGACGCTCGCAGTACCCGTCGCAAAGCGGAACGGCCCGCGCGCACGCGTGATGGAGCACACCAGATCCACCGTGTCGCCCGGGCGCACCGGACGCTTAAAGCGCACCTTGTCCAGACTCGTATAGAACGGTGTCGCGCCGCGCGCTTCCTCATCGCCCATCAGCAGCACGCAGCAGTTTTGGGCGAGCATCTCGCACTGAATCACGCCGGGGACGACCGGGTTTCCCGGAAAATGCCCCTGCAAAAAGTACTCGTCGCCCGTAATCGTGATCTTGCCGTGGGCCTCGTCACCCACCAGCTCGGCTTCGTCAAGCAAAAGCATCGGCTCGCGATGCGGTAACAGTTCTTTAAGCTCTTCTTTGTTCATGGATATCACCTATCCGATTCTCATGAGGCAGCTGCCGAACTCCACGAGGTCGCCGTCGGCCACGCAGATCTCGAGCACCTCACCGTCCGCCTCGGCCGTCACCTCGTTGAGGACCTTCATGGCCTCGATGATGCAGAGAGTCTCGCCGGCTTTGACCTTGGAGCCCACGTGCACAAACGGTTCGTCGCCCGGCGCCGGGGCAGCATAGAAAACGCCGACCATGGGAGCGGTCACCTCGGTGCCCTTAGGCTCCGGTGCGGCGGCAGGCGCCTGCGCGGCGG
>CAJMRJ010000027.1:0-16599 GCA_905215865.1 uncultured bacterium
ATTGCCCATGCGCGCAAAAGTGCGTCTCGGCAATCTGGGGCCCGCCCCCCTTAATATTTATAAATATGCAGGTCAGCGAGGTTCTAGCGATGTGCCAGCGGATGCGCCGCCAGATAGACCTCGGTCAGTTGCGTGCGGTCGACATGCGTGTAGACCTGCGTGGTCGAAATATCGGCATGGCCCAAAATCTCCTGCAGCACACGCAGGTCGGCACCGCCCGCAAGCATGTGGGTGGCAAAGGAGTGGCGCAAGGTATGGGGATGGAGCCCCACCAGCCCCACCTGGCGCCCATACCGCTCGCATATCGCATGCACAGCCTGGCGCGACAGGCGACGTCCGTTCTTATTTAAAAAGACCGCCGAGGTCTCCGTCCCGTGAGCATGGGCGGCCAGGAGAGCGCGCCCGTCACCTATATAGTGTGTCAGGGCACGCGCCGCGCTTCCCACCAACGGGGCCAGACGCTCCTTGGAGCCCTTACCGCGCACCAGGACAAACCCGTCATCGATATGGATATCGCCCACATCAAGCCCAACCAGCTCACTCACGCGCAAGCCGCAACCGTAAAGCACTTCCAAGATGGCATGATCGCGCAGCCCCATCTCGCCCTCGGGAAAGTCTTGATCGAGCAGTGCCGAGACATCCTCCACCGAAAGGTATTCCGGCAGGCGATCTGCCTTTTTGGGCAGGCGCAACGCCGCCGTCGGGTTTTGGGCCACGGCCCCATCGCGCACCAAAAAGGCATGCAGACCCTTCACGGCAGCAAGCGCGCGCTCCACCGAGGCGTCGGAATAGCCTCCGTCGCGGCGATCGGCAACAAAGCCCTCCACGACCTGACGGCTCACATCTTCAAAAGACGCAATGTCAGCCCGCTCCAGATAGGCGCAGTACGTCGTCAGGTCACGACGGTAGGCCGCAATCGTATTGCGCGCCAAACCCCGCTCGACCGCAAGGTAATCGAGATACTCCCCCGCCACCACAGCGAGCGACGAGGGAGTAGCTTCGGTATGTTCTTGGTTCTCCGGCACCCTTAGTCCGTAGCGAGGTTCTTGGGCGTCACCTGCAGACGGTCGATACCCTCGTGCTGGCCGATCGAGGCGCGCACGAACTCGCGGAACAGCGGCTGCGGGTTGGTCGGACGGCTCTTGAACTCGGGATGAGCCTGGGTAGCCACATACCACGGATGTACGTCGCGCGGCAGCTCGACCATCTCGACCAGGCGCTCGTCGGGCGAAAGACCCGAGATTACCAGACCGGCGTCCTCGAGCTGGTCGCGGAAGGCGTTGTTGAACTCAAAGCGGTGACGGTGACGCTCGTAGACGAGCTCCTCGCCATATGCCTCGCGCGCGAGGGTATCGGCGGCAAGCTTGCACGGATAGGCACCCAGACGCATGGTGCCCCCCTTCTCGGTCACGTCCTCCTGCGAGCTCATCAGGTCGATGACACTATACGGGCCATCCGGATCGAACTCGGAAGAGCTGGCACCGGCAAGGCCGACCACGTTGCGAGCAAATTCGCACACGGCCACCTGCATACCCAGGCAAATGCCCAGATACGGAATCTTGTGCTCGCGGGCAAACTCGGCCGCGAGGATCTTGCCCTCCAGGGCGCGCTTGCCAAAGCCGCCAGGGACCAAGATGCCCGAGGCGTCACCCAGGACCTCGGAGACGTTCTGCTCGTCGAGGCTCTCGCCATCGACCAGCTGCACGTCAACGTGGCGATCGTAGAACACACCAGCGTGGTGCAGGGCCTCGATAACCGACAGGTAGGCATCGGGCAGCTGCGTATACTTGCCCACGACGGCGATCTTCACCTTGTCGGCGTGCTGGTTGGCATGGTTCTGCTTGCGCAGGAACTCGTTCCACTGACTCATGTCGCGCTCACGCGGGTCCAGACCCAGACGCTCGCAAATGCGCAGGTCAAAGTCCTGCTCGGCGAGCAGCTGCGGAACATCGTAGATGCTCGCGCAGTCCTCGTTGGTAAAGACGCAGTCGGTGTCGACGTCGCAGAAGCTTGCGATCTTGCCGCGGATGGCATCGTCGATATGGTGGTCGGAGCGCAGAACGATAATATCGGGCTGGATACCAAAGCTGCGGAGCTCCTTAACGGAGTGCTGCGTCGGCTTGGTCTTGACCTCGTGGGCGGCGGCGATATAGGGAACGAGCGACACGTGGATGTAGCAGACGTTCTCGGGACCGGCCTCCTTGCGATACTGTCGAATGGCCTCGACAAACGGCTGCGACTCGATGTCGCCGATAGTGCCGCCCAACTCAGTGATGACCACGTCGGAGCCGGTCTGCTCCTCAATACGACGGAACTTATCCTTAATGGCGTTCGTGACGTGCGGAATCACCTGCACGGTGCCGCCCAAAAAGTCACCGCGACGTTCACGGGCGATCAGGCTCTTATAGATGGCACCAGTCGTAAAGTTGGAATCGCGGGTCAGGTTCTCGTCAATAAAGCGCTCGTAGTGGCCCAGGTCCAGATCGGACTCGTAGCCGTCCTCGGTCACAAAGACCTCGCCATGCTGGAACGGGCTCATGGTGCCGGGGTCGACGTTCAGATACGGGTCGGCCTTTTGCATCGTTACCTTGTAGCCGCGCGACTTGAGCAGACGGCCCAGCGAGGCCGCGGTAATACCCTTGCCCAGAGACGAAACCACGCCGCCGGTCACGAACACATGCTTGGTCATATTGAGTTACCTGCGCTTCCCGTAGAAGTTGTCCATACACATCTTACGGGTCTTCATTGTAATACTCGCGACGCGCGCCGCACACAATTTTTCTTACGCGCAATCGCATTTCTCCATCTCGAAACAAAACGCCGTCCGGTTGCCCAGGCGGCGTCGTTTCCACTATGCATGCACGCTGTTATCGATCGGCAACTTCGTCCTTGATCAAGTCCTGCACGAGCATACCGGCACGGATGCCCTCTAGATACCATTCGCCACGCTCCGTAAGACAAATACCATTTGCGAGCTGACCGCCGTCGTCGCTGTAGCGTGAGACGACCTCAATGATGTCTTCGGATTCCAAGCGTTCAATTGCCGCGCGGGCGCGATACGGAGACACCCCCACACGCTCGGCAAGCGTCTTTCGCGAAAAGCCATATAATCCGCCGTTGTCTTCGGACTGCTGTGCAATCTCCATCAGCACCTGCACCTCGACACGCTTCATATCGTTGACACTCGCACGACCCTTGCCAGCCATGGCAGCCTCCTCAAACCGGGCACGGGCATCACTTGCACCGTGCGCGACCGGCACACCCCATGATGGCCGGCAACATCCATCATGCGGCATCCCCGCAAAAGGATGAAACAATTAGGGTTATTGTATACCGCCCAAATCGCTTATAGGCAGGTAAACGGCCTAATTTTAGGTTAAACGGTAGCTTTGTTGATAAAAGGGGCACACCGAATGTATATTCGATGCGCCCCTTTCAGACCAATTTATCCAGGCTTAGCGGTGGAAGAAACCACGGCGCTCGAACTTGGGCTCGCAGCACACGTTGATGCCCAGCTTGCGCAACACCGTCTCGTCCGTCGGCGAGATGATCACGCTAAAGAAGGCATCGCAGCCGCGCAGCTGCTCCAGGCCCGAAAGGACGCGGGCCGCCGTCTCGCTCGTTGCCGAGGTGATCGAGAGCGCCATAAGCGTCTCGTCGGTGTGCAGGCGCGGGTTCTTGCTACCCAGGAAATGCGTCTTGAGCTTGCTGATAGGCTCAATCGCCTCATCGCTAATGACCTCGAGCTCAAGGTCAACGCCCGAGACATGCTTAAGTGCATTCATGATGAGCGAGCTCGCGGCGCCCAGGCGCGTGGAAGTCTTGCCGGTCACCACGGAGCCGTCGGGCATGACCATGGCGCCTACGGGGCCACCCGTCAGCTGCTCCCTGGTAAGGGCGGCCGAGCGTGCCGGCGAGTAATTCTTGTCGATACCGGCCTTCTTCATAATGATCTTGAGACGATCAACCTGTTCATCGCCCACGCCGGTACGGCGCACATTTTCGACCGCGGTAAAGTAGCGGCGGACAATCTCCATCTTGGAAGCGTCGCGGCAGGCATCGTCATCGGTGATGGCAAAGCCGACCATATTTACGCCCATGTCCGTGGGGCTCTGGTAGGGGCTCTTGCCCAGGATCTTTTCCATCAGGGCACGGACCACCGGGAAAGCCTCGACGTCACGGTTGTAGTTGACCGTGGTCTTGTTGTAGGCCTCCAAGTGGAAGGAGTCGATGATATTGGCATCGTCGAGGTCGGCCGTGGCCGCCTCGTAGGCGATGTTGACCGGATGCGTGAGGGGAAGGTTCCAGACCGGGAAAGTCTCAAACTTGGCGTAGCCGGCGGCGGTGCCGTGCTTGTGCTCGTGATAGAGCTGAGACAGGCAGGTGGCGAGCTTACCTGAACCAGGACCTGGCGCGGTGACCACGACGAGCGGACGAGTGGTCTCGACAAACTCGTTCTTGCCATAGCCGTCGTCGGACACGATCAGGTCGACGTCGTGCGGATAGCCCTCGATGGGATAGTGCAGCTTGGCAGGAATGCCGAGCGCGTTCAGGCGATTGCGGAACACATCGGCGGCGGGCTGGCCGGCGTACTGGGTGATAACCACGGCCGCGACAGCAAAACCGTTACCGCGGAACAGGTCGACCAGGCGTAAAACGTCCTCGTCATAGGTAATACCCAGGTCACCGCGAGCCTTGTTCTTCTCGATGTGGTTCGCGTTAATGGCGATGATGACCTCGACGTCGTCGGCAATGCTCTTGAGCATGCGAAACTTGCTGTCCGGCTCAAAACCCGGCAGCACGCGACTCGCATGATAGTCGTCAAACAGCTTGCCGCCAAACTCCAAATACAGCTTGCCGCCAAACTGCGAGATGCGCTCCTTAATATGAGCGGCCTGCAGCTCGATATACTTCGCGTTGTCGAAACCCTGGCGCATATATGGCTCCCGTCCCGTTTCCATTTAATGTTCTAGGCGATTATAGCGGAGCGGACCCTCCCCGAAGCCCAGGCCATCAACAGGCACCAACCAAACACGCCCACCGAATAGTTGCGGTGGAATAATTCCTGTTTAACCCCTCATGACGGCCAAACAGGAACCATTCCACCGCAACTTCCCCTTTTGGCGCAAAGTAACCTTATCCCTTTGCACCGCCCCATTACACCAACAACGGCAACATCGCAGGTGGAGCATAAGTCAGCGAACGGGCACCAGAGCGAACAAATTGGCATGAAAAGAGGACCTTTTGGTCATCCCGGCCTCTTTGAATGACAAGTTGTCGCTCTGGTGTCCGTGCAGCGTCGACTGGTTGCGCGGTTCGTAGAACCGCGCAACATGAGAGCGCCCCCTCCCGCGCACGGAACGGGAGGGGGCTAAAGGTAGGAGTCTACCGGTGGGTTTACCCCACCGGACAGACGATGACCAGGTGATCCTTTACAGGATCGTCAAGGTTTCCGTGGGGTACCCGTTGGGTACTTAGAGCAGCACGCAGGCGACGGTCAGGATGACGGCGCAGACGACGGAGAGAGCGACGATGAGCTTAAGGGCAAACTTGAGCCAGGTCGTCCACTCGATCTTGGCCAGGGCGAGACCGCCCATGATGGCACCGGAGGTCGGGGTGAACAGGTTCACGACACCGATAGCAGCGGAGAAGATCATGACCATGACCTCGGGCGAGAAGCCGAGCTTAACAGCCAGCGGTCCCATGATGGGCATGGAGACGGTAGCCATACCAGAGGTCGAGGGGATCAGGAAGGACAGGCCGAAGTAGACCAGGAAGCTCATGGGAGCGAAGATTACGCCGGACAGGCCAGCCAGGGCATTGGCGGCAGCGTCGAGGACGAAGACGTCGAGGCCGGTGTTAGCCATGAGGACGGAGATGCCACGGGCGAGGGCGATGACGAGAACAACGGACATCATGTCGGCAGCGCCGGTGATGAAGGTGTTAACGATCTGCTTCTCGGACAGGCCACCGATGATACCGATCAGGACGGCCATGAGGAAGAACCAGGTGGAAGCCTCGTCGAAGTACCACTGGCCAATGGGCAGGCCGGTAATCAGGGCAGACCAGCCCTGGACGACGGCGTTACCGTCGGCGTCGTAGACAGCGCCAGCGTCGAAGAAGTTGGCGACGCCCTCGTTGAGGTCGGCCAGCGGGATGAAGCCGACGATCATGACGACGAAGGTGAAGGCGAAGGCAATCAGAACACCCTTCTGACGACCGGTGAGCTTGACCTCCTTGTGGACCTCGGAAGCAGCCTTGCCGTGAGCCTCTTCGGCGTCCTTGAGCTCCTGCATCGACAGGATGGTGGAACCCTTGTCAGCCTTGACCTTCTTGGCATAGTTCATCACGAAGAGGATGGACATAGCGGTAGTGACAATCCACAGGACGGCACCGAGGCCGATGATGATGGACTGGTTGACCTCAATGCCAACGCCGGTCAGAGCGTCGACGGCAGCGCCGACGGCGAACGGGTTAACCGTGGAGCCCAGGCAGCCGCAGCCAGCGCCGAGCAGGACGGTAGCGGCGCCGACCATGGGGTCGAAGCCAGCGGCCATCATGGTAGCGGCGAGCAGGGCGTAGAAGGGAACGGTCTCCTCGCACATACCATAGGTAGTACCACCGAGGGAGAAGATGAGCATAAGGACAGGAACGAGCATGATCTCGTTGCCCTTAAGCTTCTGCACCAGAACGGCGATGCCGTTGTCCAGAGCGCCGGTCTCGGTCATCATACCGAGGAAGCCGCCCAGGATCATAACGAAGAGGCAGACGGGCAGAGCGTCAGCGAAGCCCAGAATCGGGGCGGTGCAGAAATCGCTCAGGCGGGCTGCAGTAACCGCGCCGCCGGACGTGCCGGAGACGATAACGGTAATCACTGCAACAATTGCCAGCAGAGCTAGAAGAATGGTGAACGATGAAGGCATACCGCGCTTTTTCTTAGCGGTCTCAGTCATGGTTCTCATCCTCCCTTCATAAATCATTTAACTTTCTCGCGCGAAGCGGATCTTCCGTGCCGTGCCCACCGCCCGACGCGAGATATTTACCAGACAAAGCCGCTCGGGGTGTGCAGCAAGACACCCCGAGCGAGATGCTAGATGCTCTTACTTGAGCGTAGCGTACATAACAGCCTTGATGGTGTGCATGCGGTTCTCGGCCTCGTCGAAGACCTTGGAAGCGGGGCTCTCGAAGACCTCGTCGGTGACCTCCTGCTCGGTGATGCCGAACTGCTCGCACTTCTCGGCGCCAATCGTGGTGTTGGTGTCGTGGAAGCTGGGCAGGCAGTGCAGGAAGATGGCACCCGGGTTGGCCATAGCCATGACCTCGGAGGTAACGCGATACGGGGTGAGCTGAGCGATGCGCTCGGCCCAGACCTCGTCGGGCTCGCCCATGGAGACCCACACGTCGGTGTAGATAACGTCGGCACCGGTGACGCCGTCCTTGACGTCGGTGGTCAGCTTGATGGTGCAGCCGTTGGCCTCGGCGATGGGCTTGCAGGCCTCGATGACGTCGTCGGCGGGCATGCACTCCTCGGGGCCGCAGGCCACGAAGTTCATGCCGAGCTTGGAGCAGACAACCATGAGGGAGCGAGCAACGTTGTTCTTGCAGTCGCCCATGAAGACGAGGGTCTTGCCCTTGATGTCGTAGTTGAAGTTCTCCTGGACGGTCAGGATGTCGGCGAGCATCTGGGTGGGATGCCACTCGGTGGTCAGGCCGTTCCAGACGGGCACGCCGGACTTAGCAGCGAGCTCCTCGACGTCGTCCTGGGCAAAGCCACGGAACTCGATGCCGTCATACATGCGGCCGAGAACGCGAGCGGTGTCCTCAATGGACTCCTTCTTGCCCATCTGCGACGAACCGGGATCGAGGTAGGTGACGCCCATGCCCAGATCCATGCCGCCGACCTCGAAGGCGCAGCGGGTACGAGTGGAGGTCTTCTGGAAGAGCAGAACGATGTTCTTGCCCTCGAGATAGCGGTGCGGAACGCCAGCGCGCTTCATGTCCTTGAAGTTCTTGGAGAGCTTGAGCAGGTACTCGATCTCCTCGGTGGTGAGGTCGAGAAGCTTGAGGAAGCTACGGCCGGAGAGGTTAACACCCATGGTTCGTTTCCTTTCGAAATAATGAATTACGTAAGTATTAGTGTTGTCCGTTTGACGGGCGAAACCGGTGCGGTTGTAGGGGGACCGCACCGGAAACGGAAAAACTTAGAGGTCCTCGCGCCAGAAGGGCATGCTCATGCAGCGCGGGCCGCCGCGGCCGCGGGAGAGCTCGGCGGAGGGCACGACGAGAAGGTCCAGGCCCTCCTTGTACAGCACGTCGTTGGTGACGGTGTTGCGGGCGTAGACGCAGATCTTGCCGGGCTCGACGCACAGGGTGTTGGAGCCGTCGTTCCACTGCTCGCGGGAGGCCGCGATCGGGTCGCCGCCGCCGCAGGGGATCAGCTTGACCTGGTCGACGCCGGTGGCGTCCTCCAGGACGTGCTCGAGGGTGTCCTCGATCAGGCGGATGTTCACGTCGCCCGGGTTCTTGCCGGCGGTCAGCTCGTAGACGCGCAGGGTGCCCATGATGGCGGGGTGGATCGTGAACTTATCGACGTCGATCTGGGTGAAGACCGTGTCGAGGTGCATGAAGGCGCGCGAGACCGGGATGTCGAAGGCCAGGATGCGCTCGACCTTGGAGTCGGAGTTCCAGAAGATGTTCTGGGCCATGACGTCGATGGCCGCGGCCTGGGTGCGCTGGGAGATGCCGACGGCGAGGGTCTTCTCGTTGATGTTCAGCACGTCGCCGCCCTCGGTGTGGAACTGGCAGTCGCGGCGGAAGTACAGGGAGACGTCCTTGTAGTCGGGGTGGTACTTGAAGACGTACTTGCCGTACAGGGTCTCGCGGTTGCGGGTGACCGAGTACATGCGGTTGAGGTTGACGCCCTCGCCGACGACCGCGAACGGGTCGCGGGTGAAGTAGAGGTTGGGCATCGGGTCGATGATCAGGTCGGACTCGGACTCGGAGTTGACCAGGGAGTCGAGGGTCGTGGACGCCGTGAGGGGCAGGTCGATCTCGGCCTTGGTCATGCCGGCCATGGTCTTCTTGACGAACTCGAGGTTGTCCTCGATGGAGTCCAGCTTCTCGCGGACGATCTGCGGCATGTGCTGGCCGCGGATGCCGGCCTCGGCGATGTACTGGTCGGTGAACTCGGCGCGGGCGCCGGGGACCTGGTCGAACACCTCCGCGACGAGGTTCTCCAGATAGAGGACCTCGACGCCCTGGTCCCTCAGGATCTGGGCGAAGGTGTCGTGCTCCTGCTGTGCGACCTCCAGGAACGGGACGTCGTCGAACAGGAGTCGCTCGAGCTCGTCGGGCGGCAGGTTGAGGAGCTCGTCGCCGGGACGGTGCAGGCAGACCTTCCTGAGCTTGCCGATCTCGGAAGGCACGTGCAGACCTTTCGTCATGGCCTCCTACCTTTCTTTCGGGCCCCTGTCAGGGCCGATTCGTTAGCGCCCCTCCGTGTGAGGCGTTATTGCTGACGACATATTTATATCCAAAATCAGTTCATACTTCCACCTCGCCCCCGAACGGTTTTATATGAGGGGTGAACGGCATACACATATACTTCACGCATGGCACACTTTGATTTAATAAAGTTTATTTACGTGCTTAAACGCGTTTTCAATCCAAATAACAAATGGAACTTAACTTTATTAAACCACCCTCAAATTGCATATTTCCAATAAAACTATGAATAGAATTAGCGATTCATACCGCGTCTCAACCATTTTCATTTTTATTCAGAAAAAAGTTTGTCCTATTCATTTCTGGTAACAAATTACCGTTTACCAGACGCTTGATACCGTTCACCGGAAGCTCAGTATAAGGCCCAGCGAATACCGGCTCGCCTTACGGCCTCATTTGTAACAACTTGACTTCTCGGTATAGAAAAACAGTCCCGCTCCCCTCTTGGGAAACGGGACTGTTATCGATAATCGTAGACAGATTTGAGCGGTTTTGAGAGCCGTCGGAATCCTAGCGATCGAACTCCGCCAGTGCCTCGCCCAAAAGCCTCAGACCCTCGCGCAGAACGTCCTCGCTCGCGCAGTAGCCCAGGCGTGCGCCGCAGGGAAGGTCAAAGCGGCTACCGGGAACCAACAGCACTCCCCTCTCGGCCAGCAGGCGCTTGCAGAACTCCTCGTCGTCCTCGGGAATATCAAACTTGATAAACGAGGTAGACACGCCCTGCGGGGCCGTCCAGGAAACGCGATGCTGCGTATCAATCCAAGCCTGCGCGATATCGCGGTTTCCAAACACGATCTTGCGGTTGCGCTCGAGGATCTTGTCCTTGTGCTTGAGCACATAGGTCGCCAGGGCGTCGTTGAACACGCCGCCGCAAATCATGGTGTAGTCGCGGTAAGTGCGAATGCGGTTAGATACCTCTTCGTCTGCCACAACCCAGCCCACGCGGGCCGCAGGCGTCGAATAGGTCTTGGACACCGAGTTGGTGACGATGGCCTTCTCGTACACATCGGCCATCGACAAAAAGTCCTCAGTGTTCTCAAGCGGCAGGTACACCTCGTCGCACAGCACATGGGCGCCAACCGAGCGGGCGATCTCGGCAATCTGGCCGAGCGTATCGGCATCGAGCACGGTACCGATGGGGTTCGATGCGTTGTTGATGCAGATGAGCTTGGTGGTGGGGCGAACCAGACGCTTGAGCTCCTCGATATCGGGCTTCCAGCCAAGCTCCTCGCGAAGCTCCCAATACTCGACCTCGGCGCCGAGCGTACGCGGGATCTCATAGAGCGGCGCATAGGTGGGCCACTCGGCAATCACATGGTCGCCGGGCTCGACCACGGCCATGATGGCATTGAGGTTCGCGCCCGTGCAGCCATTGGTCTGCAGAATGTGATCGGGATTGACCTCGCGACGATACAGCTTGGCAACCTCGGCCTTAAACTCCGGCGAACCCTCGATCCAGCCGTAGTTCATCTTCTCGCGATCCAGGCGCTCGTAGAACGTGGCGCCGTCCTGTTCGTCGAGCGCGCGAAGCTCGCCCATGGTAAGCGACGAAATCGTCGACTGGGCGATATCCCACGTAGCGCTCTTCTCCCAAACGTTAAGCCACTCCTCAACGCCGATTGCCTTGATATCCATGGCCAAGCTCCTTACAAAAGCAGTCATCCAATCGTGTTGACGTTCCTCATACAAGAATGGGGCGGTGCGAATACCCGCACCGCCCCAATGGGAGACATCTAATGGCAGCTAGATGTATGTATTAAGACCTGTACGGGTCCTTAGACCTTAGAGGTCCTCGCGCCAGAAGGGCATGCTCATGCAGCGCGGGCCGCCGCGGCCGCGGGAGAGCTCGGCGGAGGGCACGACGAGAAGGTCCAGGCCCTCCTTGTACAGCACGTCGTTGGTGACGGTGTTGCGGGCGTAGACGCAGATCTTGCCGGGCTCGACGCACAGGGTGTTGGAGCCGTCGTTCCACTGCTCGCGGGAGGCCGCGATCGGGTCGCCGCCGCCGCAGGGGATCAGCTTGACCTGGTCGACGCCGGTGGCGTCCTCCAGGACGTGCTCGAGGGTGTCCTCGATCAGGCGGATGTTCACGTCGCCCGGGTTCTTGCCGGCGGTCAGCTCGTAGACGCGCAGGGTGCCCATGATGGCGGGGTGGATCGTGAACTTATCGACGTCGATCTGGGTGAAGACCGTGTCGAGGTGCATGAAGGCGCGCGAGACCGGGATGTCGAAGGCCAGGATGCGCTCGACCTTGGAGTCGGAGTTCCAGAAGATGTTCTGGGCCATGACGTCGATGGCCGCGGCCTGGGTGCGCTGGGAGATGCCGACGGCGAGGGTCTTCTCGTTGATGTTCAGCACGTCGCCGCCCTCGGTGTGGAACTGGCAGTCGCGGCGGAAGTACAGGGAGACGTCCTTGTAGTCGGGGTGGTACTTGAAGACGTACTTGCCGTACAGGGTCTCGCGGTTGCGGGTGACCGAGTACATGCGGTTGAGGTTGACGCCCTCGCCGACGACCGCGAACGGGTCGCGGGTGAAGTAGAGGTTGGGCATCGGGTCGATGATCAGGTCGGACTCGGACTCGGAGTTGACCAGGGAGTCGAGGGTCGTGGACGCCGTGAGGGGCAGGTCGATCTCGGCCTTGGTCATGCCGGCCATGGTCTTCTTGACGAACTCGAGGTTGTCCTCGATGGAGTCCAGCTTCTCGCGGACGATCTGCGGCATGTGCTGGCCGCGGATGCCGGCCTCGGCGATGTACTGGTCGGTGAACTCGGCGCGGGCGCCGGGGACCTGGTCGAACACCTCCGCGACGAGGTTCTCCAGATAGAGGACCTCGACGCCCTGGTCCCTCAGGATCTGGGCGAAGGTGTCGTGCTCCTGCTGTGCGACCTCCAGGAACGGGACGTCGTCGAACAGGAGTCGCTCGAGCTCGTCGGGCGGCAGGTTGAGGAGCTCGTCGCCGGGACGGTGCAGGCAGACCTTCCTGAGCTTGCCGATCTCGGAAGGCACGTGCAGACCTTTCGTCATGGCCTCCTACCTTTCTTTCGGGCCTTACTGGCCGAATGTATCAGCGCCCCTCCGTATGGGACGCTGCTTGCTGACAGCTCTAGTTATATCCAAAAACCACCCGCAATTCCACCTCGCCCCCGAACGGTCAGCAAAGTGCGATAAACGGTATATCGCATATGATTCCCCCATGATGCACTTCAGTTCTCTAAAGCAGGTTTTCAAAGGTAATCGTTCTTTTTTCTAAGGAATTGAGCAAGATTGCACAAATAATTTCATGTTTAGGAATTGCATAGCTAAAACTGTTTTCTGCATATATATGTCGTCTGTCAATGATTCAATTTGGATTCGATTATATTCAGCTAGCAATCATTCTTATTCATACATCCTCACCAGTTGAGTATGGATATAGATTGTTTTCAAAACGAGTCGGGCAGTTAGTTGCAAGCCTTGACAGCGTAAGAAGTAGGTAAAGATACCGTTCGCACAATACGTCCGTGCCACAGGTCGACTAAATTGAGACAATAGTGAATAGTGTTAGGCTACCGTCCCCTGCGGGGACTGAACGGACAGATGCATATGCCGAGCAAAATCGAAAAAAAGCAAGCCGCCGCAAAGCTGCGCAAGCCGCCGCGCGACTTCTCGTACACGCAGAACCGAGAGCTCAGCTGGCTACGCTTTGACAACCGCGTGCTCGACGAGGCTTTTGATGAGTCCGTGCCGCTGTTCGAGCGCCTTAAATTCGTCTCGATCTTCGAGTCCAACCTCGACGAATTCCTTATGGTACGCGTGGGCGGCCTGTCCGACCTGGCAGAACTCAAAAAACAGCCTGTCGATAACAAGAGCAATATGACCGCCTCCGAACAGGTCGATGCCGTCATGGCAGAGCTGCCCGGGCTCCTTACCCGTTGGGAGTCCATCTTTAAGAACATCGAGGGCAAGCTCGACGCCCTGGGCGTTCACCGCGCCCGCATCGATTCGCTTACGCCCGAGGAGCGCACCTTTGTAACCCGCTATTTCCAGGCCTACGTATCGCCGGTCATCTCGCCGTTGGTCATCGACCCGCGCCACCCCTTCCCCAACCTGCGCAACGGCGCGCTCTACCTGGCGTGCGGCCTGGACGGCGTCACCGACGAGGAGAGCCTGCTGGGCCTGATCGAGATTCCCGCCTCGATGAACCGCGTGGTCGAGATCCCCTCGCCCACCGGCACCTACTCCTACATTCTGCTCGAGGACGTCATCCTCGCCTGCCTGGACAGCTGCTTTGGCTCCTATAAGCCGCTGGATCGCGCGCTGATCCGCGTCACCCGCAACGCCGACATCGATCCGGACGGCGAGGGCGTCGAGGAGGAAGAGGACTACCGCCAGCATATGAAGCGCATCCTCAAGAAGCGCCTGCGCCTGCAGCCGGTAGTGCTCGCCGTCTCGGGCTCACTCGAAAAAGCAACGCTCAAGACTATCCGCAAGGCGCTCGAGCTCTCGCGTCGCTCGGTCTTTACCTGCGATATCCCGCTCAACCTGGGCTATGTCTTTGGCATTGAGGGCAAGATTCCCGAGCACCTGCGCAACGAGCTGCTCTTTACGCCGTTTAAGCCGCAGCCCAATCCCACCATCGATATGACCCGCTCCATCCGAGAGCAGGTACTTCAGCACGACAAGCTGCTCTTTTATCCCTATGAGGCCATGAACCCCTTCCTGGATCTGGTGCACGAGGCCGCCTACGACCCCGAGTGCATCTCGCTCCGTATCACGCTCTACCGCGTGGCCAAGCAGAGCCGCCTGTGCGAGTCGCTCATCGATGCCGCCGAGAACGGCAAAGAAGTCACGGTGCTCATGGAGCTCCGCGCCCGCTTCGACGAGCAGAACAACATCGAGTGGGCCGAGCGTCTGGAAGAAGCGGGCTGCACCGTTATCTATGGCTCCGAGGGCTTTAAGTGCCACTCCAAGATCTGCCAGCTCACCTATCGCGAGGGCATGGCGCTTACACGCCTGACGCTGTTGGGCACCGGCAACTTTAACGAGAAGACGGCCAAGCTCTACAGCGACTTTATGCTCATGACCGCCCATCCCGGCATCGGCGAGGACGCCAACTTGTTCTTCCGCAACCTGTCGCTGGGCAACCTGCGCGGCGACTACCGCTTCCTGGGCGTGGCGCCGGTCGGCTTGAAGCCGCTCATCATGCGGGGCCTGGACCGCGAGATCCAGCGCGCCCTCGTTGGCGAGCCTGCCCGTGTGTTCTTTAAGCTCAACTCGCTCACCGACCGCGAGGTCATCGACAAGATCGCTGAGGCATCATGCGCAGGAGTCCGCGTGGACATGATCATCCGCGGCATCTCGTGCCTCAAGCCGGGCGTTCCGGGCAAGACCGAGAATGTGCATGTCCGTTCTATCGTCGGACGCTTTTTGGAGCATGCGCGCGTTTACGCCTTTGGCGTGGACTCGGACATGATCTATCTGAGCTCGGCCGACATGATGACGCGCAACACCGAGCACCGCGTGGAGATCGCCTTCCCCGTGCTCGACCCCACCTGCCGCGCCCTGGTGCACGAGTACATGGGTATGCAGCTGCGCGACAACGTGAAGGCCCGCAGCCTCACGAGCGACGGCACCTGGGTCCCCGTGGAGCGTGCAGAGGGTGAGAAACCCTTCAACTCGCAGGAAGCCCTGCTGGAGCGTGCCTATCGCAACGCCGAGGCCGCCGCACAGCAGCGCGCACTGGAGAAGGAACGCGTGGCCGAAGAGGCTATTCAGGCCGAGGTTGAACATGGGGCAGTTGCCAAACCGGAAGCGGTTACCGCTCCCCCGGTGAATGAGCCCGAGGCTGCCGCAGAGCCCGCCGTGGAGAAAGCGCCCGAGGTTCAGAAGGTCCAGGCAACCGTCATTGAACCTGAGCCTGCACCTGCACCTCGGCCCGAGCCGCAGGTCACCAAACCCGCACCCGAGTCGAGCGCCCGTCGCGATAGGCCCGCCGGCAAGACCAAGGCCATCGAGCGCCATCGCCCTGGTCGCGTGCGTATGGGCCTGGGTCTGATCGGCCTGGGTCTTAAGACGCTCATTACCGGCAAGACGAAATAGTCGTTTGTAGAAGCAGTTTGTAGAAGCGCCCCGCATTTGAGGAAAGCCTCGGATGCGGGGCGCTTTTCCCTGCTACCATGGTGCGGACAACAACGCGAATGACAGGCAGGGATATGAAGCTCACTATAGAATCGATGACCTACGGCGCCGACGGGCTGGCGCACGCCGACAACGGCAAGGCCGTCTTTGTGCAGGGCGCCGTGGCAGGCGACACCGTCGAGGCCGAGGTCGTACAGGACGGCAAGTCGTTCATGCGCGCCCGCACCACCGAGATTCTGGAGCCAAGCCCCGATCGCATTCAGTCTCCCTGCCCCTTCGTGGGCATCTGCGGCGGCTGCTCGTGGGGCAATCTCTCACGCACGACACAGCTCGCCGCCAAGGAGCAAAACCTGCGTTCCACGCTCGAGCGCATCGGCAAGTTCGCTCCTGAGCAGGTCGATGAGCTGGTGCAGCCCATCCGCCATACCAAGGACGACTGGGGCTACCGCAATAAAATCGAGCTCGAACCGACCGTCGTCAACGGTCGCGTGCGCCTTGGCATGCACGGCGTCGATCCCAGCAAAATCGTGACCGTCGATTCGTGCCCGCTGTTCGACAAGCGCTTCCCGAAGGCGCTCAAATCGGTCGTCGGCGCACTCAACTATCTAAGCGGCAGCCATGACTTGGGGCTCGAACGCGTGGGCATTCGCGCTTCGCGCCGCACCAAGGCACTCGAGGTCGCACTCTGGACGCCCACAGGCTCTTTTCCGCGCTCGCAGGTCTCCCGCGTGCTGGCGGACGCCGCTCATCCCACGAGCATCGTGCGTGTGATGAGCAAGGGCGAAAAGAAAGCCCGCCGTGTCTCCAAAGTCGAGATGCTCGCCGGCGAGGGCTCGTGGACCGAGAATATCGCCGAAGGCCAGATGCGCTTATCCGCCCCGTCGTTTTTCCAGGTCAATACCAAGGGCGCCGAGATTTTGATTGAGCTCGTTATGGACGCCCTCGACCCGCAGGAAGACGAGCTGGCCGTGGACCTGT
>CAJMRJ010000028.1:0-16517 GCA_905215865.1 uncultured bacterium
AACGGCAACGCCCGCCACGAGCGGAGCCTCGGGGCCAATCACCACGAGTCCGCATCCGTGGCTCTGGGCAAACGCCGCCACGGCCGCAGGATCGCAATCGTCGAGAACCACGTTCTCGCCGCAGCTCGCGGTGCCGCCGTTACCCGGCGCAATGTAGAGCTTGCCGGCGCGCGGTGATGCAGCGAGCTTAGCTGCCAGAGCATGCTCGCCGCTGCCCAACAACAGGATGTCGATGGTTTGAGTGTCCGCCTTCAAGGGTGCCTCCTCTATGGATGAACGGCCCGCTCCGCGCGAGCCCTTTGCAAGCAAATATACCCCTCGGCCGCCCGTCCGGGCTGCAAAGGGGTATATCGCAATAACCAAATAGTGCCGATTACTTCCAGAATCGGTTGATGATCTGCTCGCGACCGGCGCCGACGCCAATGAACGTCACGCGGGTGTGTGCCAGATCCTCGATAAACGCCACGTAGTCCTGAGCCTCCTGCGGCAGCTCCTCAAAGCTGCGGCAGCCGGTGATGTCGCACTTCCAGCCCGGGAGCTCCTCGTAGATGGGCTTGGCATGCTCAAAGCGCACCTGATGCTCGGGCACGCTCGTGTAACGCTCGCCGTCGACGTCGTAGGCAACGCACACCTTGACGGTATCGAAGGCCGAAAGCACGTCGAGCTTGGTCATGGCGATATCGGTGAGGCCGTTGACACGCGAGGCGTAGTTGGCGATGGGGCCATCGAACCAACCGCAGCGACGGCGACGGCCGGTGGTCACGCCGTACTCATAGCCCTCCTCGGTCAGCGTATGGCCGGCCTCGGACTCATAGGAAAGCTCGGTGGGCATGGGGCCCGAACCGACGCGGGTGATATAGGCCTTCATGACGCCCAGCACGCGGTCGACATTCTTCATACCGACGCCGGAGCCGGTGATGGCGCCGCCGGCGGTGCAGTTGGAAGACGTCACGTACGGATAGGTGCCGTGGTCAATGTCGAGCAGCGTTGCCTGGGCGCCCTCGAACAGCAGGTCCTTGCCCTCGTCGATCATGTTGTTGAGCAGCAGGCTCGTCTCGGTGATGTAGGGGCGCAGGCGCTCGGCCATGGGCAGGTACTCGTCGCAGATCTGGTCCACGGTGTAGGTGGGCAGGTGGTAGATGAGCTCCAGCTCGGGATTTACGCGGGCAAGAGCGGTCTCCAGCTTGTCGCGGAACAGCGCCTCGTCCAGCATGTCCTGCATGCGCAGGCCGATGCGGGCCATCTTGTCCTGGTAGCACGGACCGATGCCGCGCTTGGTGGTACCAATGTTCTTCTTGCCGAGCTTCTGCTCAAAAGCACCATCCAGATCGATGTGGTACGGCATGATAATGTGCGCGTTGCCACTGATCTTGAGGTTCTTGGTGGTGATACCGTCGGCCTCGAACATGTCGATCTCCTCAAGGACAACCTTGGGGTTGACGACGCAGCCGTTACCGATCACCGACATATGGTCGGAATACATGATGCCGGAGGGCACCTGGTGCAGGCCGTACTTCTTGCCGTTGACGACGATGGTGTGGCCGGCGTTGTTACCGCCCGAATAGCGCACGACGGCATCGAAGTCGCCGGCGACCAGGTCGCAGATCTTACCCTTGCCCTCATCGCCCCACTGGGCACCGACCAAAACGGTTGACGGCATGTTTACTCCTTACATTCATGGACTGTCTACGCGCCACGCTGGCACGCAGAAGCACAAAACATTCCCAGTATACCCGTGCAACGGGCGCCTGTCCTACTCCTCGGTATGCGCCCCATCAAGCTCATAGAACTTGGTGGATGCCGGCAGGAACATCAGGTCGACGTCACCGATCGGGCCCGAACGGTTCTTGGCCACGACGATACGCGTAACGCCCTCGTCGGGTCGATCGTCACGCGAGGCCTCGGCCTCATCGGCGGAGCGGTCCAAGAACATAACGATGTCGGCGTCCTGCTCGATGGAGCCCGATTCACGCAGGTCGGACAGCTGTGGGCGCTTGCCGGTACGGGACTCGACCTGACGCGACAGCTGCGACAGCGCGATCAACGGAATCTTGAGCTCCTTGGCCATGATCTTTAAACCACGCGACATCTCGGAGACCTCGACGGTACGGCTCTCGGAGCGACGTCCCGGCGGAGGACTCACCAGCTGCAGGTAGTCCAGGATAATGATGGCCTTCTCCTTGTTGTGGAGCATGCGGCGGCTCTTGGCGCGGATCTCGGTCACCGTGGTACCGGGCGTATCGTCAATCAGAATGTCGAGCTTAGACAAGGTCTGGGTGGCCTCGTTGATATTGGCCCACTGCTCGGGGCTAATGCGGCCCGTACGGAAGTCGCTGATTGAGATCATGGCGTAGGCGCAAATCAAGCGCTGGGCAATTTCCTTGCCCGACATCTCCAGCGAAAAGAAGCCAACGGTATAGCCCGCAGCGGCGGCATTCAGCGCCAGGTTCAGAGCGAACGACGTCTTACCCACGGCAGGGCGGGCACCGATAATGATGAGCTGGCCCTCGCGGAAGCCCATGAGCATGCGGTCGAGCGACGGGAAGCCGGTGGGCACGCCCGCGGCCTGTCCACCGACCTTACACACTTCCTCGGCCTCGTTATAGGCCTCGACCATAAACTCGGTCAGTGTCTTATAGCTCGACTTGACCTCGCGCGCCGTGACCTTGAGCAGCTTGCTCTCGGCCAGCTCCACGACCTCTTTGGTGTCGGTGGGGGCGTTATAGGCCAGGGCGTTGATCTCGTTGGTGGCACCGATCAGCTCGCGCAGCATCGAGTCACGACGGACGATGGCGGCATGGTGCTGCCAGTTCACGAGCGACAGGGTCTGACCCATCAGCTCCAAAATGTAGGCCTCGCCGCCCACGGCATCAAGCTTGTTGATGCTGCGCAGGTAATCGATCAGCGAGATAGAGTCGATGGGAATGCGGCTGTTGTACATATCGACCATCGCGGTGTAGATGGTCTTATGAATGGGCCGGTAGAAGTCATCGGGCTGCAGCTCGACCTGGGCCTCCTCGACCACCTCGGGCGACAGCAGCATGGCGGCCAGTACATTGGCCTCTGCATCTTGGTTTTGAGGGAGACCCAACTTGGAGCCACGGTCCTCGACCGTCAGTCCCATCTCCCTTTCGTCATATGCCATGAGCATCCTCATTCATATCGCTTGCGAGCATCCATAGTATCAGCCACGGTCCCAAAACGGGCCGCGCCCCGGCAATCATCACCGAACGAAACGGATGAACGGTCCCGTGTATAGGACTTCGACGCAACGCCTGCCATGACGCTCGCTGAGCGTAGAAAACAAAAGGGCACCCTGGTCTCCCAGAGCGCCCTTCTTAGAACAAGATTGTTGCGTTGCAGCAAATGCTACTCGGCAGCAGCCTCAGTCTCGACCTCGGCGGTCTCGGCCTCGGCGACCTCAGCGGTCTCCTCAGCCTCAGCCTCGGCAGCGAGCTCCTCGGCGGTAACGCCAACGAGAACGACAACCTCGGCCTTGATCTCGCGGTACAGCGAGATGGCAACGGTGTGGGCACCGGCAACCTTGATGGGCTTACCGAGCTCGACGCGCTTGCGGTCGATGTCCATACCGAGCTGAGCCTTGATGGCGTCAGCGATCATAGCGGCGGTAACGGAGCCAAAGAGGATGCCCTCGTCGCCGACCTTGACGTCAACGGTGACCGTCTTGCCCTCGAAGGCAGCCTTGGTCTCGTTGGCGGTAGCCAGACGGACGGCCTCGCGCTTGGCGATGTTGTTGCGACGCTCGTCAAGCTGCTTGAGGTTGCCCTTGGTGGCGGCAACAGCGAGCTTCTTGGGGAACAGGAAGTTCTCAGCGTAACCCTGAGCGACCTCTACGACGTCACCCTCGCCGCCCTTGCCCTTGATCTCATCGAGAAGAATAACCTTCATGATGCGTCTCCCTTCTTAGCCGCGGTCGCGGTTGCCACGAGAGGAAACCACGGGGACGGTGTACGGCAGGAGAGCCATCTCGCGGGCGCGCTTGATGGCGTTGGCGATGTCATGCTGATGCTGCGTGCAAGCGCCAGTGACGCGACGGGGCTTGATCTTGCCACGGTCGGTCATGTACTTACGGAGAAGCTGAGTGTCCTTATAGTCGATGAACTCAGTGTTCTCCTTGCAGAACTGGCAGTACTTACGACGCGGCTGACGTGCAGAAAAATCATTAGCCATGTCAAAATACCTTTCGTTTGGCAACTTCGGCGAACCGAAGCCGCCTCTCACTCAAAAATAGGTGAACAGCCCTTAAAACGGGATGTCCTCATCGTAGACGTCGACCGCGGGCGGCGTAGCCACCGGTGCGGCAGGACGTGCTGCGGGCGCGGGGGCTGCAGGGGCATAACCGCCCTGATCGTAGCCACCCTGGCCACCACGGGAGCTCATAAACTCGATCTCATCGACGATGACTTCAAGCTTGCTCCGGCGCTGGCCGTCGCGCTCCCAAGAGCTGTAGCGCAGCTTGCCCTCGATCGCGACCTTGTTTCCCTTTGCCAGGAAACGGCTCACGGCCTCGGCGCGCGTGCCGAACATAGTGCAGTCGACAAAGTTGGGATAGTCCTCCCACTCGCCAGTCTGCGGGTTGCGGCGACGATCGTTCACGGCGACGCCAAAGGACAGAACCTGGGTTCCGCCGGCGGTGGCGCGCAGCTCGGGATCACGCGTGAGGTTACCGGTGATGTTCACTCGATTGATGCTCATAACTCACTACTTCCTCTTGGGGCACAAGCCCAGTCCAAAACGACAGTCTTACTCCTGGTCGTCGCGACGGACGATCATGTGGCGGACCACAGCGTCGGTGATGCGCAGGACGCGATCAAGCTCGGCGATCTGGGTAGGATCTGCGTGGAAGTTGATGAGGGTGTAGTCACCATCGGTGAGGTCGTTGATCTCGTAGGCGAGCTTGCGCTTGCCCCACTCGTCAACGGAGTCGACCTTGCCAGCGCCCTCAGCGATCGTGGTATCGATACGCTTCATAACAGCGAGACGAGTCTCGGGGTCGAGCGACGGGTCAACAAAGAACAGCAGTTCATAAGCCTTCATATTGTCACCTCCTCTGGGCAAATGTGGCTTCAGGTCGTGAAGGTGCGCCTGAAGCAGGAAAAGACTTGGTAATAATATCTTTCAACCTCCCAGGCTGCAAGAATATGCAGCTACAACCTCATGACCTCCACATATGTCCATACTCACACGGCACTTCATGCGTCTTCCAACCAAATGCTGACCAAATGCTTGACGAATCTGTGGACAAGAAACGGCGCCGCGGGGACAAACCAAATCAAATCGCAGGTCAGCAATTGCAAGGCTGTGGTCGCGAAATGCATACCAATGGTTCACAACACCGTTCGAAGATTTTTAAAATTCCTGACACGTCGTTTATAAATACCCTTTTTGAACAATTTGCCGCATGCAACCCTGCTGGTCAGAGCCCGTTTTTGGCCTCCTAGATCCCGTCATGAAGCCAAGCGTTTCAAAAAATGCCAACTTTTCTGTTTGCACTTTGCGATTCCTCGTGTATACTGACTTTCGCATTTAACGGAGAGTTGTCCGAGTGGCCGAAGGAGCACGATTGGAAATCGTGTAGGCGTCAAAAGCGTCTCCAGGGTTCAAATCCCTGACTCTCCGCCAGTTAATTCCAAAGCAGGCCTTCGAGCCTGCTTTGTTTTTACCCCACGCGGAGGGGTGGCAGAGTGGTTGAATGCGGCGGTCTCGAAAACCGTTTGGCCTGTATAAGGTCACGAGGGTTCGAATCCCTCCTCCTCCGCCATTTTGGTTGAGAAAGCTCCCAATATTGGGGGCTTTTTTGTTATCGAAATACGTCTCGATCCCACGCTTTCCCAAACATGTACGTCACCCTCCAAAACCGACATTTTTCGACATCTTTGAAGGCTGACGTACACGTTTGGATTGAGCTCACGGGAGTGGCACTATTCGGAAGGCGCCTCTTCGTCTCGCATGCCTTTCCAGTTGCGGATAAGCGCCTTGCGTAGTTCGTTTTGCTCTCGCTGGTACCCGGTGTCGGTACAGCGAGGCATGCCGAGTGCTTCGCGAATGTTGTTCATGGCGCGGTGAAAGGCGAGCTGGCTACCGAACTGAGCCGAAGTGAGCGTAACGATTCGATATCCCATTTGGGAGAGAACGGCCTCTCGCTCCGCATCTGCCCCCTTGCGCTCGAACTCATCGTGAAAGCCGCCCTTATATTCGATACCGATCTCCCTGCGCTTGTAGGTAACGAGCGCATCGATTTTGAGTGTTCGAGCTTTGGCGCAATGCCAGAGACGTTGAGGGATCTCGAGCGGTTTGTTGAGTTCGATACCTCGGATGCCAACCCCGCCTTCGCTTGTTGGGAGCGAGAGGGCGATTGCCGAAGCGGTCTCCATAGGCGAGGCCGAGTGATCGTAGATGTGCCTGAGCGCGAGCCGTACACGTGTGGCACCGGGTTTGCCGGGGTGCCGATCGAGCAGTTCGGTTATTTCATCCTTGGAGGTGGTGGCTGGTTGCTCGGCATAAGGGTCGGCGGGATTGAGCCTCATGCGATAATCGCCGCAAACTTCATAGCCATATTCGAGATATTCGACCCTATCCATCCACTCGGCAGCGAGCACGAAGGTGAAGGCTTCGTCGGTGATGAAGATTCCGGGCGTCAACTCGTCAATATGCTCGTAGGGAAGATTTTGTCCAAGAATGTGGCAAATGACGCCTTTGGTGCGAATTCGCTCGAATTCGAATACAACCGAGATATCGATAGTTTTGAGCATATCGGACGGAATGCCGCAGTCGGTAAGGGCCTGTCGTATGCGCGCAACGCGTTGCTGGGTGGAGATGCCTCGTACGCCTATCTGGTAGTCGTGCCGCGCAAGAGACTGAACCAAATTCTGGGGCGCATGATGGACAAGCCATGCGGTTTTATGCGAAATGAGAACAGGAGTATCCATTGAGGGCCTCTCGCTCTGAGCCGGTATCCAACTCTTATGTCCGTTGAAGTGGGGGAATATACCGAATGTGAGTAAATTAACTCACTCATGCTGTGAGCTCAATCCAAACATGTACGTCAGCCTCCAAAGATGTCGAAAAATGTCGTTTTTGGAGGGTTACGTACACGTTTTGGATCCCTGGCATTCCAGCAACGCCACGCCCGCATCCAGTCCCGACCGTTTGCCGAGCAGTAGGGTCGCAATCGGCGCCGAACATGTACTATGTACGGGCATTGTCCAAACCCGTAACTCAAAGGACCCCATCTTGCCCGTCGTCGCCGCTATAACCGTTACCTCACACGCCTCGGATGCCATGGTCGCTATCCCATTTTGGCTCGAGATGTTCGCTGTTGTCGCGGCATCGATCTCGGGCGTGCTGGTCGCGCGCGAGCGCAAGCTTGACCTGGTGGGTGCGGTCGCACTCGCCGTGGTCTGCGGTCTGGGCGGCGGTCTTTTGCGCGATATGACACTCCAGGTCGGCAACGTCTACATCCTCAACCAGCCGATGGCGCTCCCGCTTTCCATTGCCACGGCGGCCATCATCTACATCTTCCCGGCAATCGTCGATAAACCCGAGAAACTCATCCCGTTGCTCGACATCATCTCGGTCGGCATCTACGCCGCCACTGGGGCGGACAAAGCACTGGTTTATGGCTTTGCGCCGGCCGTATGCATCGTGATGGGCTTTTTCACCGCGGTGGGTGGCGGCATGTTGCGCGACGGCTTTATGGGCGTGGTTCCGGGCATTTTCCAACGTACTAACTTTTATGCCATCGCCGCCATCGCCGGATCGACAAGCTATGTGTGTCTCGTTATGAGCGGCATCATGAGCAATGTCGCCGCGTTAGTCGTATGCGTTGTCGTGACCATGGGCCTGCGCTGGCTCTCGCTGCGCTTTGACATCAAAAGCCCCACCGAGGAAGACATCGCGCGCTTCTTGCATCGCAAAAAGTAGACAGCACGGCACAGCCCTTCGAAATGCAACCGGGAGGTTCTTTTAGAGCGCGCGCACGTTGGGTACCCTGTTAGATATATGCCGAGTATCTAACGAAGGATTCACTATGCCTTGCAACCTAGAACCGTCGACCAAGCGCCGCAAAGCGCTGGGCCGCATCGCCCTTCTATTCGCACTGATTGCGCTTGCGCTGACCGTACTTCCCAAGACGTCGTTCGCCGGCACAGACACCGCGGGCAACGTGCTCGCAACCGAAGTTGACTCAAATCCGTCTGGCGTCGAAGGCGACCTGTACTGGGCCGGCCAGAGCCTTAACCTAGACGACGCCTCCATCGGCCGCGATATTATCGCGGCAGGCGAGAGCTTGTCGATTCGCGACTGCACCGTAGGCGGAGCCGTTCGCCTGGCGGCGCGCACCATCGATATCTCCAAAACCGCAATCGATGGCAGCGTGACGGTAGCCGGTCAGCATGTTGTGCTCAACACCGGTAGCGCCGCCAACTGTTTTTACGCGATGGGCGAGACAGTTGCCCTGCGCGGCTCCGCCAAGTCGGCAGCACTCGCGGGCAGTACGGTAACCATCGACGGCACCGTCGGCGGCAATGTCGAGGTTTGGGCCGATAAGCTCATCTTGGGTAAAAACGCCCGCATCACCGGCACCGTGAGCGCGCATGTCTCCGAGGACCCCGAGCGCGCCGCAGGAGCCAAGGTCGGTGCGCTCAAGATCGACCGCACCGAAAACGAAGGCGCCGCCACGACGGTTAACGATATTATCGGCGGCATCGTGGCCGCGGCACTCTCGACCTGCTTTGTCGCCCTGTTGCTCGAGCTCGTCTTTCCGCGCGCGACCGCCAGCGCCGCCGGCATGCTCCACCAGCGCCCCACGCCCCTGTGGGTGAGCGGTCTTTTGGGCACGATTGCTATCGTCCCCGCCGTCCTACTGCTGATTATCTCGATTGCCGGCCTGTCGCTTGCCGGAGCCCTCATGTGCGCCGTGATCGGCGTCGCGCTGGTCTCCACCGCTTTTGCGGGCTGCGCGATCGCCCGCATGGTCGGACACAACCAGAACCGCTACGCCATGGCAGCTGTCGGCGGTGTGGCCGCAGGCGCCCTCACAGGACTTCCCCTCATCGGCGACTTCATCAGCGGCGTGGCCTTTGTCTTTATGCTCGGCTACGTTATCCAGATCATCTGGCGCAACGCCCACCTCAAGCCGCAGCAGGCCGCCAACACCCCGGGCCTTCCCTCCGCCTAGCCGCTAACCACCACAAAAGGGCCAGGCACCTTTGTGGTGGTGCAAAGCAACCTGACCCCATTGCACCAAAAAGGGCGCCGACCATTGCGGTCGACGCCCTTTCTTGTTGGCGGTTATAAGCCCCAGCGCTTATTTGTTGACCTGACCGGCGCGGACGGCGGCCTTCTTACGGTCGGTAGCGTTGAGCAGACGCTTGCGCAGGCGGATGTTCTTGGGAGTAATCTCGACCAGCTCGTCGTCGGCGATGTACTCCAGCGCCTCCTCGAGCGAGAAGGTGCGAGGCGGCACCAACTGCACGGAGATGTCGGAGGTCGAGGAACGCTGGTTGCCCAGGTTCTTGGTACGGGCGATGTTGACGACCATGTCGCCGGCCTTGCTGCGCTCGCCCACAATCATGCCCTCGTAGCACTCGGTGCCCGGCTCAACAAACAGCTGGCCGCGCTCCTGCAGCGTACCCAGAGCGTAAGCAACGGCCTTCTCGGTGGTCATGGAGATCATGGCGCCGTTCTGGCGGTTTCCGATCTCGCCGGCGTAGGGGCCGTACTCCAGGAAGGTGTGGTAGAACACGCCCTCGCCGTGAGTGACGTTCATGATGCGGTTCTTAAGGCCCATGATGCCGCGCGTCGGGATCTTGAACTCAAGATGGGTCACGATGCCCGAGGTGTCCATGCTCGTCATGATGCCACCGGAGGTACCGAAGACCTCGACGACCTTGCCCGAGTACTCGTCCGGGCACTCGACGACGGCCTGCTCGACGGGCTCCAGCTTGTTGCCGTTCTCGTCCTTCATAAACAGAACGCGGGGACGACCGACCTGGAACTCAAAGCCCTCGCGGCGCATGGACTCCATCAGGACGGACAGGTGCAGAATGCCGCGGCCAGAGACCTCGACGCCGCTCTTGTCCTCGAGCTCCTCGATCTTCATGGTCACGTTGTTCTCGGCCTCGTTGAACAGGCGCTCCTTAAGCTGACGGGCGCCCACGATGTCGCCGTCACGGCCGACGAGCGGGGAGGTCGAAGCCTCAAAGACGATGGACAGGGTCGGCGGGTCGATCTCGATGGGCTCGAGCTCGACGGGGTTCTCGGGGTCGGTGTAGACATCGCCGATATCGGTGCGGTCAATGCCCACGACAGCGGCGATATCGCCGGCGCCGACTTCCTGGCACTCGGTGCGGCCCAGGTAGTCGAAGGTAAAGAGCTGCTTGACGGTAGCGGTGGCGCTGGAGCCGTCGTTCTTCACAACCAGAATCTGATCGCCCTGGTGAATGGTGCCGGAGTACACGCGACCGATACCGATGCGGCCAACGAAGTTGGAGTGGTCGATGGTCACGCACTGCATGGCCAGCGGGGCGTTCTCGTCAACCTCGGGCGCGGGCATGTCGTCGATGATCATATCGAGCAGCGGATACATGTCCATGTTGCCGTCGTTGGGGTCAAGGCGGGCAAAGCCGTTCATGGCGCTGGCGTAGACCACGTGCTCCATGGCGAACTCAAGCTGGTCGTCGGTAGCGCCCAGGTCGGCCATAAGGTCCAGGCAGTCGTTGTAGGCCTTCTCGGGGTTGGCGCCCGGACGGTCGATCTTGTTGATGACGATCATGATCTTGAGGCCGGTGTCGATAGCGTGACGCAGCACGAAGCGGGTCTGGGGCATGGGGCCCTCAAAGGCGTCGACCAGCAGCAGGGCGCCGTCGGCCATACGCAGCACGCGCTCGACCTCGCCGCCAAAGTCGGCGTGGCCCGGGGTGTCGATGACGTTGATCTTGACGTCCTTGTACTCGATAGAGATGTTCTTGGCGAGAATCGTGATGCCGCGCTCGCGCTCCTGGTCGTTAGAGTCCAGGACGCGGTCCTCGACCTGCTGGTTGGCACGGAAGGCGTCCGTGGCACGCAGGAGCTTATCGACCATCGTCGTCTTGCCGTGGTCGACGTGGGCGATGATGGCGATGTTCCTCAGATTGTCTACGCGCATGTAGTTCCCCTATCTTCTATCCATATACAAACGGCACGCGTATGCGGCCCGCCCAGCGATGTAACGCTCAGCGGGAATATTGAGCCTTTTACCGAAAACTCGTTTATTTTAGCGATTTTAGATGAGAGGGGTTTCCTCACCTGCAGGTTCAGGGTCGCTCCACATAAAACCATCGCCGGCACCCATGCCCTCATACAGCACGTACGCCGAAAAGCCGCTCTCGAGCGTCGTCTCAAAGAAGCTCACGAGCAGAGCGTCATGGTAGCCGCCGTCAATCTCGACGCAGCCGGTATAGCCGATGGCATAGCGGGCGATACGGCCCAGGCCCTCGTCCTTAAGACCCATCTTGTGCTCGGAGATAAAGTTGGTGGCGGCCTCGAGGCACGCCTCTTCGCCGTCCTCGTCGAGTGCCGCCAGATAGCGGTTGGAAGCAGCGTCCTCGATCGCCACAACTACGCCCGGATTCTCGCCGGCGGCAAGGTCGTCCAAGAACGCACCAATCAGGTCACACACCATGGCGTCGAGCTCGGCGGAGACGTTACCGGCGTCCTGCATATCCTGTGCCATCTCTAGACCTTCCCATCGAATCCGGCGTCGTTACAGTTCTTGTGCCTCGGCAGCGATCTTGGCGGCAGCGTCGCGGGCGCGCACCATATCCATCGCACGCTTGTCGAGTACCTTGATCTGGTTGGTCAGCATTACTGCATCGACCACACCCCAGATTACCAAGCCTGTTGAAATCGAAAACCCAAGCGCACCAACTGTACCACGAAGACGAGAACAGATTACTACGACAAGGGCGGAGATGATAACCATCTTGATATAGGAGCCGCGGCGCTCGCGAAGCGTGCGGGCCTGCGTCACATAGGCGATGCGAGCCGCCTCAGATGCCTCCGAGCGCATCCAGGCTTCACGCGCGATGGCGGCCGCTTCAGCCGATACGCGGGTACCCATCAGCGACCTCTCCGCTCGCGCGCCAGACATTTAGAAATCATCGGGGGAGAGCGTATGGACGAACTCGTCGAACTTCTCAAACTCCTGCTCGTCGTCGACTTCCTCGGCGTGCGGCGAGACGGTACCCAAGCGATTCATGATGTCGTCTTCAACGAACATGGGGGCATTACTGCGTACGGCAAGGGCGATGGCGTCGCTCGGACGTGCATCGATTCTATGCTCGCTGCCATCGGCCAACACGACAACCGTCGCATAGAACACCGGCGGTTCGGCACGAACGATCTCGATGCGCTCGAGCTTGGCGCCCAGGGCATCGACAGTGTCAAGCAACAGGTCATGCGCAATCGGGCGCTCGGCGCGACCGCTATCGATGCCACGGCTAATGGCCGCGGCCTCAAACGAGCCGGTCTGAATGGAAAGCGAACGCAGGGGTGCCGTCGAATCCGACTTGCCGCAGCGCTCGCGAAGCACGATAAGCGATGGCACGGGACCGGCGGCCATGACGATGGTCTCTATGTCGACACGAACCATGGAACACCTCCGGTACGTAGCGGTTAACACGCGGCAGGGCCGCCGCATTGAATAGCTATACTACCCAATCTTTCGCCCAGCACACAAAATCAAAGCAGTTAATTTGGGACGGGGCTATTTTGACTACTTTTGTTGGATAAGAAAAAAGCCCCGAGGCTATGCCCCAGGGCTCTTCACGTTTTGATGGTGGACCTGACAAGATTCGAACTTGTGACCTCCCGGTTATCAGCCGGACGCTCTAACCAACTGAGCTACAGGTCCATCATGGTGGAGGTTAGGGGGATCGAACCCCTGACCTCAGGCTTGCAAAGCCCGCGCTCTCCCAGCTGAGCTAACGCCCCATGGCATGCACTAGCAGTCATCACTTTGCTCGTTCGGGATTTCGTCAGTTTAAAGAAAATCGGCCGATTCTGGCCCGAAATATAATAAACGCTCCACCGGCTAACTCGGCTCACGGTGGAGCGTTTATCGCAAAGTAATGGTGGGCCCGAATGGATTTGAACCAGCGACCTCACGCTTATCAGGCGTGCGCTCTAACCAACTGAGCTACGGGCCCTTGAAAAAGTGCTTGACTATCTTAAGCCTGTTTCATAGGTGAGGTCAAGGAAAATTTTCCCGATTTCAAAAACGTACACGACACGCCGCGAACGGCACGAGTAGTATCCTCTTAATCAGAATATGAATTATTTCACCTTCCGTGACAGCATCCTCCCTTTCGATGCGCGAAAAGCGACTTATACAGACATTCGAAACTCCAGGATGCAAGAATTTTGAGTTATACAGGCAAACCTGCTCCTGTTTTATTTCGGAAATGCCTGTATAAGTCGCTTTTCGCGTCCTAGACTCAATGTTTTTGTCACCGGAAGATGGGCTTAAGCGGTTAAACATTCCAAAAGTTTAAATAAGCTTGGTTCAACAATGAGACAATAGACATCAAACATAGAAAGCTCAATCTGCAATCATGTTCTCATCGAACTAGAGTAAAGGACAAAGCATGGTTCCGTTGAAAGTGTTGACATTGGTGGTGGCGGGGCAGAACCAGCCGTCCGTGCTGGTTCTGCAACCCGTAGAGGAGACACCAGCGGGGAAGGCGCGCGTTGTGCCCATTTGGATTGGCCCCACCGAGGCGGCACAAATCGGGATGGCACTGGAGCATGTGAAGTTCGCGCGGCCCATGACCCATGACCTCATGCTAGATGCGCTCACCAATTTGGATGCGCGCGTCGATTCCATGGTGATTTACGGATCGAAGGGGCAGATGTTCTTCGCGCACCTGGTTCTTTCCCAGGGAGGACGACTCATCACCTTAGACGCCCGGCCGAGCGACGCCATTGCCCTGGCGCTTCGGCAAGATGCGCCGCTCTATATTGAAGAGACGGTACTTGACGCTTCTTCGTTCCCGTTTCTCTTCAAGGGTGAGAAGCAGACGGAAGAGGAACTGGCGGCGTTCAAGACATTCCTCGACCATATATCCCCCGAGGATTTCGGAGATATCGAACAGCTTTAGTTTTCTTTCATCTGTGATAATATAACTGAACCAGCAAAGTCCGTGTGCGGGCGGGACCTACTACAAAGGAGGTTTCGCCTATGAATGAATTCCTGATTGCTTTGGCCGCCATGGCCAACGTGGTGACAGCTTTGCTATCACTGTGGCGGGAGTATAAGCACCAACGGATGGAGAGGATAGACAAGAGGGACTAGCAGCAACTAGTCCCTCAAGTTGTTAACCCGCTCCGCCCGCTCAACCGTTAACCAAACGACGGGCTTTGCTGGTGTTTCTACTATAGCACGTTTTCTAACGTTTTGCTACTCTTCCGTCGCTTCTCCCTCGTCGCCCAGATCGTCGTCGAGGTCGTCGAGGTCGTCGATGGCGAGAGTGCCTTCCTCGCTCTCCTCCTCGAGCAGGCCCATCTGGTTCTCGTCGGCGGGTGCCGCCTTCTTGGCCTTCTTCTTGCCGGTGGAGGCGATGGCCACCGCGCACACCTTGTCCTTGTCGGCGACGTTCATCACCTTCACGCCCTGGGTGGAACGGCCGAGCTCGGAGATGCCCTTCACCGGGGTGCGCACAATGACGCCGTCCTCGGAGACAATCATGATCTCGTCATCGGGGCCGACGATCTTCATGACCGACAGCAGGCCCTTCTTGTGGGTCATCGTAATGGTGTAGACGCCCTGGCCGCCGCGATGATGCTCGGGGTATTCCTCGATCTTCGTGCGCTTGCCGTAGCCCTTTTCGGTGATGACGAACAGGTCAGTGCCGGGCTTGGCGATTTCCATGCCGAGCACGTGAGCGTCGGCCGGCACGTTCATGCCGCGCACGCCCATGGTGCCGCGGCCCATGGCGCGAGCCTCCGACTCATCCCACAGAATGGCCTTGCCGGCGCTGGACACCATGATGACCTTCTCGCCCTTGGCCACGCGCTTCACGGAGATGAGCTCGTCGCCGTCCTTCAGGTTGATGGCGATGAGGCCGTCGCGGCGCGTGCGGTCGTACTGATCCATGGAGGTCTTCTTCACGTTACCCTGAGCCGTGGCGAACATGAGGAACTCCTCGGCCGGGAAGTCCTTCGTGGCGATAACGGCCGAGATGGACTCGCCCTTCTCCAGCGGCAGCAGGTTCACGATGGCCGTGCCGCGGGCATGACGGCCGGCCTCGGGGATCTCGTACACCTTCAGGCGGTAGACCTTGCCCTTGGTGGAGAAGAACAGCATGTAGGAGTGCGTGGAAGCCACAAACAGGTGCTCCACGAAGTCGGCGTCCTTCAAGTTCACGCCTTGCATGCCCTTGCCGCCGCGCTTCTGCTGGCGGTAGGTGCTCACGGGCAGGCGCTTGATATAGCCGGCCTTGGTCATGGTGACGACCATGTTCTCTTCGGCGATGAGGTCCTCCACCTCGATATCCTTGGCCTCGCCGGTCAGACGGGTGCGGCGCGGGGTGTTGTACTTCTTCTTGATCTCTTGCAGCTCTTCCTTGATGACCTGCTTCAACAGGTTCTCGTCGGCAAGGATCTGTTTGTAGTAGGCGATCTTCTCGCGCAGCTCGGCCAACTCTTCCTCGATCTTGGTGCGCTCCAGGCCGGTCAGGCGGCGCAGGCGCATTTCCAGGATGGCGTTGGTCTGCTTCTCGGAAAGACCGAAGCGCTCGGTGAGGCGCAGCGGCTTCCTTGTCCGTCTCGGAGGAGCGGATGATGTGGATGACCTCGTCGATGTTATCGAGCGCGATGATGTAGCCCTCGAGGATGTGCTCGCGCTCCTCGGCCTTGGCCAGCTCGTAGCGGGTGCGACGGGTGACGACGTCTTTCTGGTGCTCGATGTAGTAGAAAAGAATCTCCTTCAGCGAGAGCACGCGCGGGGTGCCGTTCACCAGGGCCAGCATGTTGCAGCCGAAGCCCACTTGCAGCTGGGTGTGCTTGAACAGCTTGTTCAGCACCACCTGCGGGATAGCGTTGGACTTCAGATCGATGATGATGTCGATGCCCTTGCGGTCGGCGGCGTCGTGGATGTTGCTGATTTCGGGCAGCTTCTTGTCGCGCACCAGCTCGCCGAGCTTCTCCAGCAGGCGCTTGCGGTTCACCTGGTAGGGGATTTCCTTCACCACGATGGAGGCGCGGCCGTTCTTCTTTTCCTCGATCTCGCATTTCGCACGGATGGTGAGGTTGCCGTGGCCGGTCTCGTAGGCATCAAGAATGCCCTTCTTGCCCATGATGAGGCCGCCCGTGGGGAAGTCGGGGCCGGGCATGGCGCCGAGGAGGTCTTCCGTGGTGCAGTCTGGGTTGTCGATCATGAGGCAGGTGGCGTCGATGGCCTCACCCAGGTTGTGGGGCGGGATGTTGGTGGCCATGCCGACAGCGATGCCGTTCGAGCC
>CAJMRJ010000029.1:0-16452 GCA_905215865.1 uncultured bacterium
CCACTTAAAGACGCCGGCGTTGTCGAGCACGTGGCCAAACACCACGCCGACCTCTTCGTGCAGGATATCGATGGCGTTGTCGGCCGTAAGCTCGTCGGCGCGGCGGGCAAAGACGTCCTTGCCCCATGCGGCGTGGCTGCGGCAAAGGTCGTCGCCCTCGAGCGCGCTGGCAAGATCGTAGCTGGCATCGGCTTTGGCCGCCAGCAGATGCTCACGGACAGCGCCAAGCTCGGGAACCAGGCGCGGCGGCAGAATAGCCAGGCCCATGACCTCAATCAAGCCGATGTTCTCCTTTTTAATATGGTGATACTCGGCATGCGGGTGGAATACGCCCAGCGGATGCTCGTCGGTCGTGATATTGCAGCGAAGCGCCAGGTAGGCTTCGTAGATCTCGCCGCCGGCATTGCCGCGGGAGTCGACGCGGCGGATGACGGGCGTCACGGTGTTGTGCGCCGCGCCGTCGGCAGTGTGCGCGATGACGCCCACGGACTCATCGGTCCACTCACGCCAGGCGAGGATAATCTTTTCGGCAGCATCGAGCAGCTGGGCTCGGTCGTGCGAGCGCAGACGCAGCACCGAGAGCGGCCACTGCAGCACAGTGCCGCTGACCTGGTCAAAGCCGGGCACGCTAAACTGCGAGACCTCGGTGGCGTGCATCATGGGGAACTCGTGCGCGCCGCCCTGGAAGTGGTCGTGCGACAGAATCGAGCCGCCCACGATGGGCAGGTCGGCATTGGAGCCGATAAAGTAGTGCGGGAACAGGTCCACAAAATCGAGCAGGCAGGTCAGTCCCTTACGGTCGACGTGCATCGGGCGATGCTCGGAGCTCATGGCAATGCAGTGCTCGTTAAAGTACGCGTACGGGCTGTACTGGAAGCCCCAGCGCTCCCCGTCGAGCTGAATGGGGATAACGCGCAGGTTCTGGCGGGCGGGGTGAGCGCCGCCGTCGGCTGTGGCAGAGCGTCCGGGATAGCCCTCGTTCTCGATGCAGAGCTGGCAGGCGGGATACTTCTCGCCCGCGTTCTTTGCGGCACCGGCCGCGGCAATATCGCGCGGGTCCTTCTCAGGCTTGGACAGGTTGATGGTGATCTCAAGATCGCCCCAGTTGGTGGGGGTGCTCCATTTGAAGTTGCGCGCGATGGCGGCACGGCGCACGTAGCCGGCGTCGCAGCACAGGCCGTAGAACCAGTCGGTCGCGGCGCGGGGCTCGTTGACGCCCATGCGGCCGTTGAACTCCTCGTTTACAACCGAAGGCCTTGGCATGAGCGCGCCCATGATGCGCATGGCGATGCGGTCGCGGCCCGATGCCGTGTCCTCGGCAGCACCGTTGGCAACGGCAGCCTCGGCAAGCGCGGCGAGCGTGCCCTCCAGGTCAAAGTTGGGCAGGGTATCGGGGTGCAAGAGCGAGAGCTTCTCGACCTGGAGCGCCCAGGCCATGTCGAGCGCCGGGCCCGTAGCACCGATGCACTCGAGAATGGTGTTATACGCCCAGATGCGATCGTCCTGGCCGATCATCGATCGGTGGATAGCGTACTCGATCAGGTTCTGCGCGGCCTCGCGCACGCCAGTCATTACAGCCATGCCGCGTAAGCCCCCTTGTCAGAAATTGCGTAGTGGCGGGCAGAGCCCTCGCCCAGCCAGCCGTTCATCTTGGTGATAAAGGTGTCGACCAGGTCGAGCGGCACGAAGGCCTGGATGGTGCCACCAAAGCCGCCACCGTGGATACGGACGGCGCCACGGCCGTCGAGCACGTGCTCGGCCAGTGCCAGGGCATACATCGAGGGCTGCTCGGAGCCCAGCTTGGCAACGACATTCTGTAGGTACATGGCAGAGCTGGCGCCGGACTCGCGCGTCAGGACCAGGAACTGATCGATGTCGCCGGCGTTCAGGGCAGCCCAGCGCTTGTCGACCAGGCCGTTTTCGTACCAGTAGTGAACGGCGCGCAGGCAGGCGCGGTCGCCCAGCTTGGCGCGCAGCTCGGGGAGCTTGGCGTCAAAGTCCGCCACGTTTACCTCGCACAGGCGTGCCTTGCCAAACTCGGCAGCGACGTCCTGCATCTCGCGCGGAACGGCGGCGTAGTCGTCGGTGGCGGCCACGTGGTCGGCACCGACCTTAACGAGCACGAGCGCATAACCGTGATCCTCAAAGTTGAGCTCGAGCTTCTGGGTTTTAGGCTGAGCCTGGTCCTCAAAGTCCATGTAGGCGAGGCCGCCCAGGCACACAGCGGCCTGGTCCATCAGACCGCAGGGCTTGCCGTAATAGTTGTTCTCGGTGCGCTGGCTCATCTGGGCGAGCGTGACGGGCTCAATGGCGGGCGCGCCCCAGAGCGTCTCCATGGCGCGACCGTATGCCGCCTCGACGGCGGCAGAGCTGGAAAGGCCGCCACCCGAGGGGACGGAGCAGGTGAAGGCGAAGTCGAAGCCGTGGGGCTCAACGCCAAGGGCTGCAATCTCGTGCGCCATGCCGCGGACGAGGCTTGCGGACGTGCCCTTCTCGGACTCCTGAACATCCAGCGTGTTGAGCGTGATCTCAAACGTAGGATAGCCCTCGTCGGCAACTCGAACCTTGTTGGTGTCGGTCGCCACGGCAATGCCGTCGACAGCGACATCGAGCGAGCCGGCGATAACGTGGCCACCCTCGTGGTCAGTGTGGTTGCCACTGATCTCGGAGCGGCCGGGCGCGTGCACATAGAGCACCTGGCGGTCGCCGATGGGGCCAAACTCCTCCTCAAACAGCTTGGTGAGCGTGGCGAGTGTCTTTTCGTCGGGGGTGGTCATGGGAGTCCTTTCCTTGGCGCGCACGGGTGGGTTTTGCGTCGTTATGAGTACGTTAACAACTTGAAGCGGCATGAACCAAGTGTTCACGATACCGCACGTTACGGGCTATGCTAACGTACTCATAACACATCGCTTGTCACTTTTTGAGAATCTGGTAATCGGTAGAAATACAGCCGTGAACGGTACTGCCGTATGGACTTATAAAGCAGAAGAGATGCAGATAGAAAAAGTAGAGTACGTTAACATGCGTCCGACGATAGCGGGCCTCGGCGCGGGATGTATTTCTGCCCAGGCCGGCATTCACGCTATTCAGATCTCGCAAGGGTGAAGGTGATCCTGTGGCAAGGCGCCCGTCCAACGATACAGGTACGCGTCCGGTTTCCATGGCCGACGTCGCCCGCGCTGCTGGCGTTTCGCAGCAGACGGTTTCGCGCGTCGCCAACGGCTTGCCCAACGTTAACGAACAGACGCGCCAGCGCGTGCAGGCCGCTATGCAAGAGCTCGGCTTTCGTCCGAGTTATGCCGGTCGCTCGCTGCGCGACGGCCGTTACCATTCGGTAGGCCTATGCATCAACGATGTCACCAAGTTTGGCAACCTCTCAATGATCGACGGCATCGCCAGCGCTGCTCGCGAGCATAATTGCGCCATCACGCTGGTCGAGATGTCCAAGACCGAGGAATTCTCGCTTGCCGAGGCCACGCGTCGTATGGCCGCATTGCCGGTGGACGGCATCATCATCGGCATGAGCCGCATGGCGCCCGATTTTGAGACGTTTGATCCACTGCCGGGCATTGGCACGGTCATCGTTACCATGTATGCGCACCCGCGGGTGACCACGGTCGATTCCGACCATTACGGCTGCTCGCTATTGCTTATGGATCACCTGTTTGAGCTGGGGCACGAGCAGATTCGCTATATTGGCGGCCCGTCGTTCTCGGTCGACGAGCAATTTCGTCGTGCCGGTTGGCAGGATGCGCTCGAGCGTAAACACATCGAGCCGGCAGAGCCGCTCGAGGGCGACTGGTCTGCCAACAGCGGTTACGAGGCTGGCAGGTACCTGGCCGAGCACGATCGCACCATGACGGCGATTTATGCGGCAAACGACCAGATGGCAAATGGCGCGATTGCAGCGCTGCGCGATAGCGGTCTGCGCGTGCCCGAGGACGTGAGCGTGGTGGGCGTCGATGATTCGCTCGATGATTTTGTGGCACACAACGAGCTCACGACCGTGCGATTCGATCTACATCAGCGCGGACGCGAGGTATTCGAGCATGCGGTTCCCGAGGCGGGTACGGCGGGCAAAACCGTTGCCATCCGTATTCCCGGCCAGCTCATTATTCGGCATAGCACGGCGATACCACACTCATAGTTTGCGCAGGTAAACGGCGATTTATCGTATTTCAATAACAATCGGTATGGATGCTGGCAGATAACAGTTGGGATACTGCCGAGTGTTATGATAGACGGGTTCTTTTGTCTATCTAGGAGGCTTTGCCTGATGGAGATCACCAAGGATATCCGCTACATCGGTGTCGACGATCACGACATTGACCTGTTCGAGGGCCAGTACGACGTGTCCGAGAACGGCATGGCATACAACAGCTACGTTATCTTGGGCGATAAAATCGCTGTCGCCGATTCGGTCGACGCCGGCTTTGTCGACGAATGGCTCGGCAACCTCGAGGCCGCGCTTGACGGCCGTACGCCCGACTACCTGGTCGTCCATCACATGGAGCCCGATCACTCCGCCGGCATCGCCGCCTTTATGGAGCGCTACCCCCAGGCCCAGATTGTGGCCAGCATGGGCGCCTTCCGCATGATGGTCAACTACTTTGGCACCGACTACCCCGAGCGCAAGATGGTCGTCAAAGAGGGCGACGTGCTCGACCTGGGCGGCCACAGCCTGACCTTTATCGGCGCCCCCAACGTTCACTGGCCCGAGGTGATCTTCTCCTACGAGTCCACCGACAAGGTGCTCTTTAGTGCCGACGGCTTTGGCAAGTTTGGCGCCAACGACATCGAGGATCCCGAGGGGTGGGCTTGCGAGGCTCGCCGCTACTACTTTGGCATCGTCGGTAAGTTCGGCAAGTTCGTGCAGGCCGTGCTCAAGAAGGCCGCCGACCTGGACATCCAAATCATCTGCCCGCTCCACGGCCCCGTGCTGACCGAGAACCTGGGCTACTACCTCGACACCTATAACACCTGGTCGAGCTATCAGCCCGAGGACGAGGGCATCACCATTGCCTACGCGAGCGTGTATGGCCATCTGAAGGCTGCCGTCGAGGAGCTCGCATCTGCGCTTGAGGCTCGCGGCCAGAAGGTCTCCGTCTTTGACCTGGCTCGCGACGACATGGCCGAGGCCGTTGAGGACGCGTTCCGCTACGACCGTCTGGTGCTCGCCTCCATCACCTATCAGGGCGAGATCTTCCCGTCCATGAGCACCTTTATCCACACACTTGCCGAGCATGCCTACCAGAACCGTACCGTGGCGCTTGTCGAGTCCGGTTCCTGGGCGCCTGCGGCTGCCAAGGTTATGACCAAGGAGCTCGAGGGTATGAAGGACATCACCCTGACGCAGAACAAGGTGACTGTGCTGGGCTCGCTCAACGAAGCCTCGCGCGCTCAGATCGAGGCCCTCGCCGACGAGCTGTCCAAGTAGCGATATTTCGCTTTTAACGAGCAAAACCACCACAAAGGGGACAGGCACCTTTGTGGTGGTTTTTGTTTAAGCGCTGGCGATGATGAGAGCTGGACGTGCGTTGTCGGCGATCTCGGCGATTGAGGTGGCGACGGCATGATCGGGGTCACGGTCCATCACGATGGTGTCAACGTCGGCAAGCTCGGCAAAGCGGTACATGCCGCGTCCGTTAACCTTGCTGGCGTCCATGAGGGCGACGCTTTGATGGGCCGCGGTGATCATAGCCGTTTTGGTCTCGGCCATCTGGGGAAAGTCGGTCGTAAAGCCGCAGCTGGAGACAAAGGCGCCGGGGCACATGACGGCCAGATCGGCATGGACCATTTGGAGCGCCTGCATAGTGAGCGGTCCGTACAAATAACGATGGCCTTTGCGCAGCGCCCCGCCCAGCATGACGACATCGACCGAGGGCATGCTCTCGTCGATATAATCGGCGATGGTAATGTCGGCCGTGATAACGGTGATGCCGTCGCGCTGGTCGAGGAGCCGGACGAACTCAAGCGCCGTGGTGCCCGAGTCGACGAGCAGCGTGTCGCCGTCATTGACGAGCGCAATGGCGCTTTGCGCGATGGCTTGCTTGGCGGCGACGTTGACATTGATGCGGCGATCCTGCGTGGAGACGGTCAGGCGTTTGTGGAGTGAGACGGCACCGCCGTGCGTGCGGCGCAGCTTGCCTGCTTCGGCGAGCGCGTCCAGGTCGGCGCGGGCGGTGACGGAGGACACGCCAAAGGTCTGGGCGATTTCTGCTACCTGCACCGAGGCATTATGATCGAGCATTTCCAAAATGGCGGTACGGCGTTCGTCGGCAAAGGCACGGTTGGTGGCTTGGGCCATACTTGCTCCATTCTCGGCTAAATTTGCAGGAATTGTGTTGACTCTATTTTCGTTCATTTTCTTTTTGAGTAAGAAAACACCTTTCGATTACTTATCTTTTCTATAAAAGAAAGACGATGAACGCCCAAAATTCAATATCGAACATGTCCACTCGGCTCATATTCCTTCCGTTTACTTTTCAAAAACGACTGTATTGACCTGCATGGGCTCAATATCTCGCGCGTGTAAAGCCGCTGAATTTCATACAATGAGCGCAGAAAAACGCAAGGTAAAACGCCTTGTGAACAACTACGCCCGATGTCCAGATGCGGGCGAGGGAGAGGAGCAAACGCTCATGGCACTTGTTACCACCGAAAAGATGCTCAAGGACGCTCAGGCCGGCCACTACGCTGTTGGCGCTTTCAACGTCGAGAACCTCGAGTTTGTTATGGCCGTTCTGGCCGCTGCCGAGGAGACCAAGTCCCCCGTCATCATGCAGACCACCCCGGGCACCATCAAGACCGCTGGTCTGGACTACTTCTACGGCATGGTCAAGGCTGCCGCCGAGCGCGCTTCCGTGCCCGTCGCCCTGCACCTCGATCACGGCGATGGCTATGACCGCTGCATGCAGGCTTTCCGCACTGGCTACACCTCTGTCATGATCGACGGTTCGCACGAGTCCTTCGAGGACAACATCGCCCTGACCAAGTCCGTCGCCGATGCTGGCCGCGCCATGGGCGTGCCCGTCGAGGCCGAGCTCGGTAAGGTTGGCGGCAAGGAGGACGACGGTCCCGCGGTTGAGGGCGAGAGCCCCTACACCGATCCTGCCGAGGCCAAGGAGTTCGTCGAGCGTACCGGCTGCACCTCCCTCGCAATTGGCGTTGGCACCAGCCACGGTGTGTACACGAGCGATCCGCACATCGAGCAGTCCGTGGTCAAGGCCATTCGCGACGCCGTCGACGTGCCGCTGGTTCTGCACGGCACCTCCGGTGTGCCCGATGAGCAGGTTGCCGAGGCTGTGAAGAACGGCATCTGCAAGGTTAACTACGCCACCGAGCTGCGTCAGGCCTACACCAAGGGCTTCATGGCCTACATGGCCGAGAACCCTGCCTGCTTCGATCCCAAGAAGCCGGCCAAGGAGGGTATGCGTGAGATCACCGAGCTGGTTAAGATCCGCATGACCAACCTTAACTCTGTGGGCAAAGCAGAGTAACAGCAAGGGTACTCCGACTCGCTACATATCCCTGGGAGGGACGAGGGCTTAGTTCCCCAATCGTCCTCGGGCATGCAAAAAGCCTCGCTGCGCACTTCGTGCGGCGAGGCTTTTTGCCCCCTGCGGAAAGATTGGGGAACTAAGCCCTCGTCCCTCCCAGGTTGACCTACTCGAGGTCGTCGCCCTTGTGGCGTTAGGGCGGAATTGTGGTGCGCGAGGGGCGCTTTGTTGATGAGGGGTTAGTATGCCCGGGCTTGGTTGGGGAAGGTTTTGTCTAGAGATGCTTGGAGCTTTTCGAACGATGCTCGCAGATTGAGTTTCTGATCGGTTGAGCGTTTGGTTTTTGTGGTGGGGGAGTCGAGGAGGCCGTTTCTCTGTGTCGGGGGGAAGGAGAAAAGGTCTGCATGTTTTAGGGATGGCTGCTGTGCTGCGTCATTGGAAGAATGCATGCTTATGCGGCCTCCTCGATGTCCACCAAAAGGTTGCGCACGGGGTGTGCTGCTAGGTCCCGTGCGTTGGCAGTATTATGCCGCGGCTGTTGCAAAGAAGCGCTAAAGAAAGGCTTAATGAGGTTTGACGTTGCTATGAAACCGCAGGTCAAAGCCATCGAGTAACACTCTTGAAAGGTTTTGAGCTTAAGGGCTTTCTAAGGTTTGTGGCGCGGATGTGGCTCGCCTGTGTGGGGCGTGTGGACGGCTCGTTCCTAGCGCTGCGGTTCTGCGGCCCGCACCTGCTCGATGACCTTTTCCATCGTGGCGTCGATGCGGTCTTTTTTGAGCTCGCATTCCCAGATGGTTATGGGCGTCCAGCCCATTTGAGTGAGTGCTGCCACGGCAGCGCGGTCGCGCTCGACGTTGCGACGGAACTTTGCCTCCCAAAACTCAACATTGCGCTTGGGCTGGCTCGGATTGCACTTAGGGCAGCGATGCCAAAAGCAGCCGTTGACAAAGATGGCGATCTTGCGGCCGGGGAAGGCGATGTCGGGCTTGCCGGGAACCTTCCATTCCAAACGATAGCCCGTAAGGCCCGCGGCCCGTAGGCGCTGGCGAACGAGCAGCTCGGGCTTGGTGTTGGCGCGCTTGTTGCCCTTCATGGACTTTTTGATGGCGGCACGACGGCGCACGAGCTCACGCTCGTCGGCGGAAAGGTCCGAGGTATCGATGCCGTCGAGCAGACCGGGCTTGGGACGCTTCTTGCTGCGGCGCTTGGGTGCGCGCTTGGGCTTGGTGGCGGGCTCGTCGGTCGTGGTGGCCTCGGCGTCGTTGGCAGTGTTGGCCTCAAGCCGATCTTCCCTCAACTCAATCAGAGCATCGATAAGCCCTTTGTCGGCGGGCATCCAATCAACCGTGGCAAGCGAGGCGCGTGGAATCCAGCGGATATCAAGCTGGCGGTCATGCTTCTGGGGCTTGCCGGACTCTTTGGCCAGCGAGCAGTAGTAGCACTCCATTGAGAGATGAAAATCGGGGTAGTCGTACTCAACGGTGTAAAAATCGCGCAGGTTGGTGACTTTTACCTGCAGCTCTTCCATAAGCTCGCGTCGCACGGCGTCTTCGGGTGTCTCGCCGCGCATGAGCTTGCCACCGGGGAACTCCCAAAGTCCCTGCATGTTGCCATAGCCGCGCTGCACGGCAAGTAACTCATCGGATCCTTCCTTGCGAATGATCCCAGCGGCAACATGAACAGTCTTCAACAGGAGTCCTCTCTCAACATCAACACGTGGCAGGGCAGCTATCCGTACCTTACACAACGGTAAGGCAAGCGTAAGCCATATCGATGGTAGCCGACTCGTCTTCTTGCGACTATAGATGCCGTAGACTAATCGCAAGAAAGGACTCGGTATGCAAACCACGCACATGGCGACCCCGGTACTGGAGGTCGCGCATCTCGAAAAGGTATATGGAGCGCTGGGCAACGTGACCCGCGCGCTCAACGACGTCAGCTTTACCGTCAACCGCGGCGAATTTGTGGGCATCATGGGCGCCTCGGGCTCGGGCAAGTCGACGTTGCTCAACTGCGTCTCGACCATCGATAGCGCCACGAGCGGCACGATCCGCATCAACGGGCAGGACGTAACACGCATGAAGCAGGCTAAGCTTTCGCAGTTCCGCCGCGAGGAGCTCGGCTTTATCTTCCAGGACTCCAACCTGCTCGATACGCTCACGGCACGCGAGAACATCGCCCTGCCGCTCACCATCGCCCGTACAAACTCAGCAGAGATCTCGACCCGCGTGCAGGATGTGGCAGCGCGCCTGTCCATCAGTCAGGTGCTCGACAAGTATCCCTACCAGATGTCCGGCGGTCAGCAGCAGCGCGTTGCCGCGGCTCGCGCGCTCGTCACCGACCCCACCATGATCATGGCCGACGAGCCTACCGGCGCCCTCGATTCCAAGAGCGCTCGTCTGCTGCTCGAGAGCCTGGAGGCCCTTAACCGCCGCCTGCGCGCCACGGTGCTCATGGTCACGCACGACAGCTTTGCCGCAAGCTACACGAGCCGTGTGCTGTTCATTCGCGACGGCAAGATCTTCACCGAGCTGCGCCGCGGCGACACCGACCGCCGAGAGTTCTTCGACCGCATTATGGAGGTCGTTGCCATGATGGGCGGTGAGGGCTCCGATGCTCTGTAAACTCGCTTGGGGCAACGTCCGCCGCGCCGGCCGCGACTACCTCGTCTACCTTTTGACGCTCACCCTGGGCGTCACGGTCTTCTATGCCTTTAACACCATCTCGATGCAGGTCGACATCGCCGGCATCGATGAAGAGGGCTTGGCGCAGGTTATGGGCAGCATGCTCGGCAACCTGACGTACTTTTTGGCCGGTGTCATGGCCTTTTTAATGGTGTATGCCAATAACTTCATCATGAAACGCCGCAAGAAGGAGTTTGGCCTGTACCAGGTGCTCGGCATGGGGCGCGGGCGCGTCGTCACGATCATGGCGCTCGAGACGGTGATTGTCTCGGTCGTGGCCTTTGTCGCCGGCATTGTGTTGGGTATGGGACTCTCCCAGCTCATGACGTTCTTTACGGCCTCGCTCTTTAAGACACAGATCGCCAATTTCCACTTCTTTTTCTCGGTGCATGCGTTCAATCTGACCCTTGCCTGCATGCTCGTAATGTTTGTGCTCACGCTACTGCTGAACCTTCGCGCCGTGCGTCGTACCAAACTCATCGAGCTTATGGGTGCCGAGCGTCGCAACGAGAGCATCAAGACGCGCAACCCCTGGATCGCGATTGCCATCTTTGCCGTGGGCGTGGTGCTTGTGGGCGTGGCCTATTACCGTCTGCTACGTGATGGGTTCCCGCTAACCGCGACGGACAGCAAGCTGCAAGAGGCCATGAACCAGTTTGGTATTACGACCGCTATGGTTACCGTGGGCACCTTTGCCCTGTTCTGGGGGCTCTCGGGCATGCTCATCAAGCTGCTGCAGAGTCTGCGCGGCGTGTATTGGCGCGGCCTCAATATGTTTACCGTGCGTCAGCTTTCGGCCAAGGTCAATACGGTGTGCTTTTCGATGGGCGTCATCGCGATGATTCTGTTCCTCGCCATTACCTCGGTGACTTGCGGTATGTCGATCGCCAACGTGATGAACGAAAACCTGGAGCGCTATAATCCGGCCGACATGTCGCAGACGTATATCTATTACGCGCCCGATACGCTCGACTACTACAAAGAGTATGTCAATCCGTCTGAGGCCGATCGCATGGTGCTGGCCGATAGTACGGTCGATTTGTACTCCGCATGGCACGGCGATCGTGTCGACCCCGATAACGTTGCAGACGGTATTAAAGGCAAGTCGGCGGAAAACAACGACGAGACCGGCAAGAAGGTCAATATCGCCGATGTTACCGGCGAGCATGTACAGATCGATTCGTATCTGAGCTACCCGCTTGGCGGCTCGGATCCATCGGTGACTCCAAGTGAGATGTGCAAGACCATGGGCGAAAAGCTCCCCAAGGCGTTCGAGGGCAGCAGCGCCGACATGACAGGCCTGTCTGTGACGCCGGCAAGTCAGTACAACAAACTGCGCCAGATGATGGGCAAGGAGCCGGTGCACATCGGTCACGACCAGTATTTGCTCACGTGTGATATGGGCGGCGAGCTGGTCGACCTGTACACCAAGTATATGGCTGGCGGCCATACCCTTACCTTGGGCGGGCATACGCTCAAGCCCGCAACCGATAAGTCGGACGAAGATACGGCGGCCATCGCCAACTCGGCGATGGGCAGTAATGGGGGTACCGTCGTCGTTGCCGACGAGCTGTTGTCCCAACTTAATCTGCAGCCGTATTCCAGTAGCCTGCTCGTTAACTACAAACAGGGGATGGATACGACCGAGGCAGACGAGAGCATTAAATACACTGTGCTCGACAATCTGCTCGTTGACGGCAAGGAGCCGGGGTCGTGGGGAACCTTCATCACACGCTCCGAGATGTACACGCAAGCAGCGCAAATGAACGGTCTTATTAGCTACCTAGCCATCTACATCGGCTTTGTATTGGTCGTTGCATGCGCGGCGATTCTGTCGATTCAGCAGCTCTCCAATGTGGCCGACGGCAGCCGCAGCTATCGTGTGCTGGCACAGATCGGCTGCGACGACCGCCAGATTCGACATTCGGTGATGGCGCAGCAAGCGGTATTCTTCCTGTTCCCGCTGGCAGTGGGCCTGGCGCACTCCTTTGTGGCACTTAAGGTGATCATCGAGCTGGTGAGCATTTTCGGAAATATGAGCATCGGCGGCACCGTGGGCCTCACCTGTGCAATCTTCCTGGCAGCATACGGTGGCTACTTCCTGGTGACCTACCTCATGAGCACCGGCATGGTACGAGCCGCCATAGCCACCCGCTACAGCGAGTAACAAGTGGGCAAAATCGTCGCAAAATCAGAGACGTATGACCGCCGCGAAGGGACCAGGGGCCCTTTCGCGGCGGTTTTTGCCAATCTGGTGCGTCTCAGATACAAGTGAGTAGACTTTTTTGAACCTGCCGAGCACATCGCGACAAATGATCTATAAAACTGCAGGTCAAAGCTGTGGCGTTTTGGGGCGTGCTTGGCCTCCTGCAAAAAGCCTACTCACTTGGTTTTTCTGCTAGAAGACCGCCACGAGGGAAGGCAACTCCCCCGTGGCGGCTGACGTTTGTCCAGATAAAACCTACCAGAATAAACCTGTCCCTTTTTGGGAGGCTAACGTTTCCAAAAATGCAGGATGAGCGTGGTGCGGTTTTGCTGTTCGGTTTTGACCAGGATGTTGTGGATGTGGGCCTTGACGGTGCCCACGGCAAGGAATAGCTCGTCAGCAATCTCTTGGTTCGACTTGCCCCGCACTACCAGACGCAAAACCTCGGCTTCGCGGTTGGAGAGCTTGTAGGCGTTGCGATAAGAGGGCATTTGCTCTTCGATGTGTCGATCAAGATCGCTGACGTTCTTTTCTTCGGACGCCTCCTGCATGCGAATCGAAAGCACGTGATAGGTGTAGGCGATGAGCAGAATCGCAAAGTAGCACGCAAAGACGTTCTCGCTAAAGTTGCGCTCGGACAGGTATAGCTGCAGCCAAGAGGGCGCCAGGCTCATGGGGACGACCAGGATGCTGTAGAAGTCCTCGGTAACGATGCACCCGACCAGGATGGCGCCGATAATCAGGTGCTTTCGTTGGTTGTTAACGCGTGCCTTCAACTCGACCTTTGTACTTTTATGAGCCGTCCAAAAGATGTACAGCCCCACAAAGATAAGGAACACCTGGCGCATTGTGTAGTAGAGCCACTGATGCATGGGGCCGTAGGGGACAGCGACGATAGTCAGCGACTCGCACAGCAAAAACGTTACGACGGGGATAACGAACTGCTTTTTAGAATGTTTGTCGAGCAAGTCCCTGGCAATGGCCCAAATAAAAGCCTGTGAAGCGGTCGCCACAAGGGTCCGCATCACGGGCATGATGATTGAGTAATAGTCGCTAGCTGGAAAGCTCTGGTTTTGCAGCGTGTATTCAAAAAAGAAAATCTCGGTCATCTCGAAGGCATAGCAAATAAAAACGCCGCTGCCATAGATAAAGAACTGTCGGCGAGACGAGGCATAGGCGGCAAGCGAGAGCGCCGCTCTCGAGGCTCTCGAGCAGCTCTAAGCCTCAAGGCTTCTAAAAGCGCGTCTGCGGGCGTCGGATGCTCGTCTCCTGTCGCCCGCTCACCGAGGCCCGGCAATTGCCTTAATATCTTAAGGGCCTCGATTTGTCCAAAACTGAGCGAAGGAGCTCATCATGAGCGACGGAAAGAAAAAGCTTTCCTTCTTGACGGTCATCTCGACCATCATCTGCGTCGTCTTCGTTTGCGAGGCCGCCGCACCTGCTGCTGCCATTGGCAACCAGCAGTTCTTCTGGTGGATCTTCCTGATTCTGACCTTCCTGCTCCCTTATGGCATGGTTGTTGCCGAGCTCGGCACTACCTATGACGGTGAGGGTGGCATTTACGACTGGGTACGCGATGGCCTGGGCGACAAGTGGGGTGCCCGCATTTCGTACTACTACTGGGTTAACTACCCGCTGTGGATTGCCTCGCTGGCCACCATGTTCCCTGACATTTTGGGCATGGTCTTTGGCGTCGAGTTCAATCTGATTGCCAAGATTGGTATCGACCTTGCCTTTGTGTGGATCGTCTATCTTATGGGTCGCTCCAAGGCTGCCGACTCCGAGTGGGTCCTGAACGGCGGCGCCGTCATCAAGGTTGCCGTTGCCGTTATTGTCGGCGCTTTGGGCATTTGGTACGCCATGGAGAACGGTTTTGCGAACGACATGTCCGCTGCCACCTTCCTGCCCGAGCTCACCAACACCAACGCGCTCGGCTACCTGTCGATCATCATCTTTAACTTCATGGGCTTCGAGGTCATCTGCACCATGACCGACGATATGGCCGATCCCGCTCGCGATATCCCCAAGGCTATCATCGTCGGCGGCCTGTCTATCGCCGTGATCTATCTGTTCGCTGGCTTTGGCATCGGCACTGCTGTGCCGGCCGATTCCATCGATCCCGACTACGGCATGATCTACGCTGTCCAGACCATGGTGGGCGACTCCATGATCTTCAAGGTCATCTGCATTGCCTTCCTGATCACCCTGTTCGCCAACATGGCTGCCTGGTCCTTCGGCGTCAACTCCGTTGCTCGTTATGCTGCCGAGCATGGCAACATGCCCAAGGTCTTCGCCTCGATGATCTCGGATGACGACATGCCCAACGGCGCCAACCTGGTCAACGCCATCGTCGCCTCCCTGGTGCTGTGCCTGCAGCTCGTTCCCATCGACGCCATCTCCAACGGTGTCTTCTGGATGCTCTTCGGTACCTCCGTTGTATTCTTGCTGCTCACCTACATCCCGATGTTCCCGGCATTCCTCAACCTTCGTAAGAACGACCCTAACCGTGCGCGCATCTTTACGTTCCCGTTTAAGGGCGTCATGATGAAGGTCATGCTGGCTATTCCCTGCATCGAGCTGATTCTGGCTATCGTTGCAACGCTGATTCCGTTCTCTGTCGATGAGATTGGCGATAAGGTCCCGATGATCGTTATCTTCATCGTGCTCTTGCTTATTGGCGAGGTTGTCCGCGTCGTCAGTGCTAAGGGTCGCGAGACCGAGTACAAGGGTCTCACCCCTGAACTAGCTGCTCAGCGTCTCGCTGAGGAGGCCGCCGAGGCCGAGGAGAACTAGAACACCCGATTCGGGGTTCCAACCCTCCTCGCCACTTGACCATTCCCCGGGGTGGGTGTGAGCGATAGCTCTGGTAACCACCGCCCGCCCCAATCTCTCTTCCGTATCCTTCGTGCGTTTTGTCTCCGCGCGCCAGGTTACGTCGTCGCTTGCCGGTGCGACTCCGTGAAAACCGGCGCCGGGCGCCCCGACCTTTGCCGGGGGACGGGCGTCCGCCACCTCTTGGTTTTAGGCTGCGGGTAACTCGCTCGCAGCAAGCGATCGTTCGATTTGGAGGAAATCTTATGCGCACGATTACCGAGTCCGAGTCCACCCCCAAGGCCGACGGCTTCTTTATGCCCGCTGAATTCGCCCCGCAGGATCGTGTGTGGATGGGCTGGCCCCACCGCACCGACACCTGGGCCCACGGCGCCAAGCCGGCTCAGAGGCAGTATGCCGCCATCGCCCGCGCCATTGCCGAATTCACCCCGGTTACCATATGCGCCAACCAGGCCGACTACGCCAACTGCAAGGCCGCCTTTGAGGAAGACGAGAACGTCACCGTTATCGAGATGACCACCGACGACGCTTGGTTCCGCGACACCGCTGCCACTTTTGTTATCAACGGCAAGGGCGATAAGCGCGCCAACCACTGGCACTTCAACGCTTATGGCGGTCTTGTCGACGGCCTGTACTTCCCGTGGGACAAGGACGAGCAGATTGCTCTTAAGATGGCTGAGCTTTCCGGCTGCCGTCGTTATCGTCCCGATGACATGATCCTCGAGGGCGGTTCCATCACCGTCGACGGCGAAGGCACCGTGGTTGTGACCGACCAGTGCCTGCTTTCCCCGGGCCGCACCTGCTCTGCGGTTCTGGAGGAGGAAGAGGACCCCGAGTCCATCTGGCCCAAGTTCAAGAGGAAGTTCGAGCCCTGGAGCGAGGAACTTCGCGCCTATATGGACGAGCACCTCAAGGATTACCTGGGTGTCGAGAAGGTCATCTGGGTCAAGGAAGGCATCGACCCCGAGGAGACCAACGGTCACATCGATGACGTCGCCACGTTCATCGCTCCGGGCGTCATGGCCTGCATCTGGACCGACGATCCCGAGTATCCGTTCTACGAGCAGTGCCACGCCGTCTACGAGACCCTCTCCAACGCCGTTGACGCCAAGGGCCGCAAGATGAAGGTCTACAAGCTCTGCATGCCCGTGAACCCGCTGTTCATGGACCAGGCTTCCTGCGATACCATCGACGCCGACGAGAACGCCGACCCGCGCGTCGCCGACGAGCC